>NZ_CP123990.1:301666-603333 GCF_029919115.1 Variovorax paradoxus | reverse complement strand
CAAAAGCTGACGTTGGCGCCACATTCAGTAACTTTTGGTTTAGCCCGCAACGATGCGCCAAAGTTCACCCCTCGGCAAGAGGGCGGCTTTTTATAATGTCAGGTGATTCTCCGGGCCCACATGCAAGAAACCTCACGCCCCAAAGGGCCAGCCAAGACCCCCTCTTCCACACGACCAGCCTGGCTGAAATGGCTGCTGCGCTTCATGGCCTGGGGATTCGGCATTGCCGCGGCCTGTGTGCTTGCGGTGCTCTGCGTTGTCGCGGTTGCGCTCGCCGTCGCCTACCCCAACCTGCCAGACATCTCCGAATTGTCCGACTACCGGCCCAAGCTGCCGCTGCGGGTCTTCTCGGCCGAAGGCATCCAAATTGGCGAATTCGGCGAGGAGCGCCGCAACCTCACGCCGATTGCGGCCATTCCCAAGCTGGTGAAAGACGCGGTGCTGGCCGCCGAAGACACGCGCTTCTACGACCATGGCGGCGTCGACTACAAGGGCATGGTGCGCGCGGGCCTGGCGAACATGAACCGCGTGAAGAGCCAGGGCGCATCGACCATCACGATGCAGGTGGCGCGCAACGTCTACCTGAGCTCCGAAAAAACGCTGACCCGCAAGATCTACGAAGTGCTGCTGACCTTCAAGCTGGAGCACCTGCTTACCAAGGACCAGATCTTCGAGATCTACCTGAACCAGATCTACCTGGGCAACCGGGCGTACGGCTTTGCCGCGGCTTCGGAAGCCTATTTCGGCAAACCCCTTCAAGACCTCACCATTGCCGAGGCGGCAATGCTGGCCGGCCTGCCGAAGGCACCGGGCGCCAACAACCCGGTCAACAATCCGCAGCGGGCGCGCGGGCGCCAGTTCTATGTGATCGACCGCATGCAGGACGCGGGCTTCATCACGGCCGAACAGGCAGCCCAGGCCAAGAAGGAAGAGCTGCACCTGCGCGACGCGGCAGACCCAAACCGCCTGCACGCCGAGTACGTGGCCGAAACCGTGCGCCAGCTGATGTATGCCCAGTATGGCGACAGCACCTACACGCGCGGGCTCAAGGTGTACACGTCGCTCGTGGCCGCCGACCAGGCCGCAGCCTACAAGGCCCTGCGCAAGGGCATCATGGACTACGAGCGGCGCCAGATCTACCGCGGCCCCGAGAAATTCGTCGACCTGCCCAACGATCCCAAGGAGCTCGACGAAGCGGTGGACGACGCGCTGACCGACCATCCTGACAACGGCGACGTGATGTCTGCCGTGGTGCTCAAGGCCAACGCGAAGGAAATTTCTGCCGTTCGCGGCAATGGCGACCCGGTGCAGATCACCGGAGAAGGCCTCAAGCCGGCGCAATCCGGCCTTTCCGACAAGGCGCCGCCCAACATCAAGATTCGCCGTGGCGCAGTGATCCGCGTGGTGAAGACGCCGAAGAACACCTGGGAAATCACGCAGCTGCCCGAAGTGGAAGGCGCTTTCGTCGCCATGGATCCGCGCGACGGCGCCATCAAGGCACTGGTGGGCGGCTTCGACTTCGGCAAGAACAAGTTCAACCACGTCACCCAGGCCTGGCGCCAGCCGGGCTCGAGCTTCAAGCCCTTCATCTATTCAGCGGCGCTCGAAAAGGGCTTCACGCCTTCCACGGTGATCAACGACGGCCCGCTCTTCTTCGACGCCGGCACCACGGGTGGCCAGCCGTGGGAACCCAAGAACTACGGCGGCGGCTACGACGGCCCCATGTCGATGCGCACCGCGCTGATGAAGTCCAAAAACCTGGTGTCGATTCGCATCCTGCAATCCATCGGCACCCGCTACGCCCAGGAATGGATCACCAATTTCGGCTTCGACAAGGACAAGCATCCCGCCTATCTCCCGATGGCGCTGGGGGCGGGTGCGGTCACGCCGATGCAGATGGCCGTGGGCTACTCGGTGTTTGCCAACGGCGGCTACCGCGTCAATCCGTACCTTGTGACCCGCATCACCGACCACAAGGACAAGGTGCTGGTCGACAAGCAGCCGCCGCTGCTCAACGAGACGATCCGCGCCATTCCCCAGCGCAACGCCTTCATCATGGATTCGCTGCTGCAATCCATCACGCGCGCCGGCACGGCAGCCAAGGCGCAGGCCATGCTGAAGCGGCCCGACCTTTACGGCAAGACCGGCACCACCAATGACTCGCTCGACGCCTGGTTTGCCGGCTTCCAGCCGACGATGACCGCCATCTCCTGGATCGGCTACGACACGCCGCGCAACCTGGGCGACCGCGAAACCGGTGGCGGCTTGAGCCTGCCGATCTGGATCAACTACATGGAAACCGCCATCAAGGGCGTGCCCGTGACCGATCTCTCCACCACGCCTCCGTCTGGCGTGGTGAGCGTTGGCGGCGAGTGGTACTACGACGACTACGCGCCGGGCCGCGGGGTTTCCAGCCTCGGTGTGGACACCCCTGCCACACCGCCTGCGGAGTCACTGAGCGGCGTGCCGGTGAGCCCGCCTCCGCCGCCTGAAGAACGCAATCGCATTCTCGATCTCTTCAGGAACTGACGGCATTGAGAGTCAGGTGGCCGCAAACTCCAGCGGCTGCCCGGCTTGCAGGCTTGCCTCGCGCGACAGGTTGCCGAAGAATTCCTCGCCCGTCTTGGTGTCGACCCAGGTCTTGCCGTCGAAGCGGTAGTGATAGCCGCCGGAGCGCGCGGCCAGCCAGATTTCCTGCAGCGGCTTTTGCAGGTTCACGATCAACTGGCTTCCGTTCCTGAAAGAAATCGTGATCATCCCGCCCACCCGCTGGTTGTCGATGTCGGCATCGGTTGCATCGTTGATGCGGTCGCAGCCTTGCTCGATGGCGGCAAGCGCGGCTTCGGCTCGGTCCATGTATTCGGAGTCGGTCATTACAATTTCGTTATGTTGAATGTTCGTCAAATTCTAGTGAGCGCCTCCAGCCGCGCTGCGCTCATGGTCTGCCTTGCCGCGACGGCGGGCGGTTTGGCCGCTTGCGGTCAGCGTGGGCCGCTCTATCTACCGACCGATCCGGCGGCTGCCCAGCGCGCAACACTGCCTCAGTTGCTTACGCCTGGCGGTTCGCGTGCTGCCGATGCCGAAGCGGCCCCAGCGCCCGCTGCAGCCGCCAGTGCGCCTGCTCCAGCAACCGGCAATGCCACCAGTCCCGGAGTGCCGAAGTGACGAACGCCCCCCTCCTTCCCGGCCACCCGCACATTGCCCATCGCGGCGACGCGCTCCACGTCGAGGGCTTGAGCCTGGATGCGCTCGCCCGCGAACACGGCACCCCCCTGTTCGTCTATTCGAAGCAATGGATGCTGGACGCGCTGGCGGCCTACCAGCGCGGCTTCGAGGGCCGCGAAGCCCTGATCTGCTATGCGATGAAGGCGAATTCGTCGCTTGGCGTGCTGCGCGTGTTCGCCGATGCGGGCTGCGGCTTCGACATTGTTTCGGGCGGCGAACTGGCGCGCGTGCTGGCCGTTGGCGCCGATCCGGCAAAAATCATCTTCTCGGGCGTTGGAAAGACCCGCGCCGAAATGCGGCAGGCGCTCGCCGCCCGCATTGCCTGCTTCAATGTCGAGAGCGAGGCCGAGCTCGACGTGCTCAACGAAGTGGCACTGGCCGAAGGCCGCCGCGCGCCCATCAGCATCCGCATCAATCCGAACGTCGACCCGAAGACGCATCCCTACATTTCCACCGGCCTGAAGGGCAACAAGTTCGGCATCGCCCACGACCGCGCAGTCGAGGCCTATCGCCACGCAGCCAGGTTGCCGGGGCTCGAGGTGGTGGGCATCGACTGTCACATCGGCTCGCAGATCACCGAAGCTTCGCCGTACCTGGACGCATGCGACCGCGTGCTCGACCTGGTCGAGGCCATCGAGGCGGCCGGGGTGCCGATCCATCACCTGGATTTTGGCGGCGGCCTGGGCATCGACTATAACGGCGAGGTGCCACCCAAGGCGGATGCCCTCTGGCAGCAACTGCTCGCGCGGCTTGACGCCCGCGGCTTCGGGCGCCGCAAGCTGGTCATCGAACCCGGCCGTTCGCTGGTCGGCAACGCGGGCGTGTGCGTGACCGAGGTGCTCTACACCAAGCCCGGCGAAGACAAGAACTTCTGCATCGTCGATGCGGCAATGAACGACCTGCCGCGGCCCGCGATGTATCAGGCGTTCCAGAAGATCGTGCCGCTACGAATCCGAGCCGGAAGCGCGCCGGTCTACGACGTTGTCGGCCCGGTGTGCGAAAGCGGCGACTGGATCGGGCGCGACCGGGCGCTCAATGTGGTGGCCGGCGATCTGCTGGCCGTGCTGTCGGCCGGCGCTTATTGCATGAGCATGGCCAGCAACTACAACACGCGCGGCCGGGCCGCCGAAGTGCTGGTGAGCGGCCAGAGCGCCACGCTGATCCGCCGCCGCGAGACGATGGAAGACCAACTGCGCAGCGAGCAGATCGAGGGCTGATCCGCGTCGGCAGGCAGCGCGGCCTCAGCCGGCGCTGCTGCTGCGCAGCGACTTCTCGCCGCTGCCGCGGGTGCCTGCCGAGGGCTTCGGCTTGCGCTTGCTCGCGTAGTTCCACACGCGCCACCCAAGCAGCACCGCAACAATCGCTGCGTAGACGAACACTTCGGCAAAGTTGTTCTTGCCCGCGCGCATCCAGAAGAAGTGCAGCAGGCCGAGGCCGGCGATCAGGTAGACCAGCTTGTGCAGCATTTGCCAGCGCTTTGCGCCCAGCGCCTTGATGGCGCGGTTGAACGAGGTAGCGGCCAGCGGCGTCAGCAGCACAAAGGCCGAAAACCCCACCAGGATGAACGGCCGCTTGGCGATGTCCTTGGCAATGTCCGCCCACTCGAAGCCCATGTCGAACCAGCTGTAGCACAGCAGGTGCACCACCACGTAGAAGTACGCAAAGAGCCCCAGCATGCGGCGAAAACGTGCAAGCGCATTCGTTTTGGTGATCACGCGCAGCGGCGTCACGGCCAGCACGATGCAGATGAAGCGCAAGGTCCAGTCGCCCGTTGCACGAATCAGGAACTCGGCCGGGTTGGCGCCAAGTCCGTCGGTGAATGCGCCGTAGGTCAGCCACGCGAACGGCAGCAGGCACAGCAGAAAGACCACCGGTTTGGCCGCCGGATGCATGAGCAGCTTGTTCATGGTGCAAAGGCTGGATGGCGAGGCAGGCTCGGGCTCAATAGTTCTTCTTCAGGTCCATGCCGGCATAGAGCTGGCCGACCTGGGCTTCGTAGCCGTTGAACATCAGCGTCTTGTTGCGCTTGGCAAAGAGCCCGCCGCCGTCTCCGATGCGCCGCTCGGTGGCCTGGCTCCAGCGCGGATGGTCGACGTTCGGGTTCACGTTCGAGTAGAAGCCGTATTCCTGGGCTGCGGCCTTGTTCCAGGCCGTGCTCGGCTCTTTCTCGACGAAGCGGATCTTCACGATCGACTTGGCCGATTTGAACCCGTACTTCCACGGCACCACGATGCGCACCGGCGCGCCGTTCTGGTTGGGCAGCACTTCGCCGTACATGCCGAAAGCCAGCAGCGTGAGCGGATGCATGGCCTCGTCCATCCGCAGGCCCTCGGTGTACGGCCATTCGAGCACGCGCGAGCCGACGAAAGGCATGGTCTTGGGGTCGGCCAGGGTCACGAACTCGACGTACTTGGCGTTGCCCTGCGGCTCGACCTTCTTGATGAGTTCGGCCAGCGAGTAGCCCACCCACGGAATGACCATCGACCAGCCCTCGACGCAGCGCAGACGGTAGATGCGCTCTTCCTGCGCGCTGAGCTTCAGCAGGTCTTCGATGCCGTACTTCCCGGGCTTCTTGACCAGCCCCTCGACTTCCACCGTCCACGGACGGGTCTTCAGCGTGCCCGCGTTCTTGACCGGATCGCCCTTGTCGGTGCCGAACTCATAGAAGTTGTTGTAGCTCGTCGCGTCCTTGTAGTCGGTGAGCTTTTCCATCGTTTGCGCGCCCGGCACGGCGGACTTGGCGCCAGGAAGCAGCGCCAGCTTGTGCGGACCGGTGGCTTGGGCGAAGGCCTCGCGTCCGGCAAAGCTCGCCAGCGCGGCACCGGCGGCCCCGCCCGCCATCAGCTTCAGCAGGTCGCGCCGGCTTTCGTAGATGGCGCGCGGCGTGATCTCGCTCGAGAGCGGATGGATGAAACCGCTGTTGCGACCCTGCGGGCGGGAGTGGAACGACATGGTGATGGCCTTTCGCGTGAATCGTTGTGCTCAGGGTAGTTCGAGCAATTCCCTGATCCGGTTACGCACAATCGCTGCGCGTGGATTCGATTCTTCGCGAAAAACCAGCGGCCCGGGGCTACAAGGTGCCGTAACTGTGCAGTCCGCTCAGGAACATGTTCACGCCAAGGAAGGCAAAGGTGGTGACCGCCAGCCCCGCCAGCGCCCACCAGGCCGCCACGGTGCCGCGCAAACCCTTGACCAGCCGCATGTGCAGCCAGGCCGCATAGTTGAGCCAGACGATCAGGGCCCAGGTTTCCTTCGGGTCCCAGCTCCAGTAGCCGCCCCAGGCGTCGGCCGCCCACAAGGCGCCGAGCACGGTTGCAATGGTGAAGAATGCAAAACCGACGGTGATCGACTTGTACATCACGTCGTCGAGCACCTCGTTGGCCGGCAACCGTGCGGCTATGCGCTTGCGGCCGACCAGAATGCCCGCGGCAATCAGCGCCGAGATGCCTGCATAAATCACCCAGTAGCTGCCCCCGGCCTCCTGCACGCGCTGGCGAAACGCCACCGGCACGAAGCACAGCGCCACGCCCAAGAGCCAGATCGGCGTGAGCTTGTACCAGCGCGTCTCGCCCGCCTGCTCCTTGATGAGGTAGGCAAAGGCCACCATGGCCGCGAGCGCAAAAGTGCCATAGCCGATGAAGTTGGCCGGCACGTGCAGCTTCATCCACCAACTCTGCAGCGCAGGCACCAGCGGCTGGATCTCGTGTGCGTTGCGCACCAGCGTGTACCAGAGAAGGAAGCCGACTGCCGCGCTCACCACCAGCATGACGAATGCACCGAGTGCTCGTGTGCCGTAGCGCGATTCGAAGTACAGGTAGAAGGCCGCGGTGAGCCAGCAGAACAGCACGAACACTTCGTACAGGTTGCTGACCGGGATGTGCCCGATGTCCGGCCCGAGCAGGTGGCTCTCGTACCAGCGCACCATGGTGCCGATGAGCGCCATGGCAATGGCGGCCCAGGTAAGGCGGGAGCCGATCAGGTCGAAGGTATCGCCCTGCTTGCCGCCGAAGAAACCGAGCCAGTAGAACAGCGTGCTCATGAAGAACAGCACGCTCATCCAGAGAATGGCCGATTGGCTCGACAGGAAATACTTGAGCCAGAACACCGTGTCTGCGCGCGCCAGGTCGCCCTGGTAGGAACTGATCGCCAGCAGGGATGCCGCGGCCACGACAATGGCGAGTACACGCAGCGGACGCCAGAACCAGCCGACGGCAATCACGGAGACCATTGCGGCAACGAGGATGGGCTTCTCGTACGAATCCATTGAGCCCGCATATCGCGCAAAGGCAAAGAGGCCGCCGGCAAGCACCAGTGCGGCGAACACCCAATCGAACAGGTTGCGGCGCGAAAACCAGCTTTCGTGGAGCGTGAGGGTGGTGGTGTTCATGGCGACGCCGATCCTTCTTTTTTCAAGGCAAGCAGCCTGTGCTTGAGGTGCTCGAACTCGCGATCGCTGTCGATCGTCTTGCGATTGACGGAGAAAGCCATCGTGGCATCCGTTGTGGTGTTGTCTCCGTGGCTTGCGCTGCCGGGCGTCAGCCATACCCAGAGCCGGCGCTCGCGCACGTACAGCATGGCAAAAATCCCGACGATCAGCAACAGGCAGCCCAGATAGACCACGTTCTTGCCGGGCGCACGCGCCACCTGGAAAACGCTGGCCTGCACCTGGGTGAAGTCGGTCATCATCATGGCGACCGGTGCCGGATAGAAATGCGCATCGCTGATGGCCAGCACCGCCTGCGTAAGAAACGCCTGCGACTTCTCGTCGCTCGGCAAGGCTGCGAGCCCCGCACCCTCGCGGCTCAGGTTGAGCATCTCGAACAGCACGTCGTTCAGGATGCGCACCAGCACCGCACCGGCGCGCTCGCGCTCGGGCTCGGGCACGTTGGCTTCCATGAATTCCGCAATGGCCTGCCAACCGCCCATCGTGGTGGCATCGGCCTTGGCACGCTCGCTGCCCGCAAACAATGCCAGGGCGCGCGCCGCCGAAACGCGCAACTGCTCGGCCATTTCGGGCCGCTTCGGATCCACGGCCTTGGCAATGTAGCGCTCGACCGCACGCGTGCGGGTATCGGCATCGGCGAGCGAGGCGCGCATGCGCACGAAGCCGTCCATGCTGCCCTGTTCGTCGGCGGGCACGCGAAGGTAGCGGAACGGCTCTTCAGGCTTTTCGCGCATGCCGAGCAGGAACACCGGCTGGCCGTCGCCGGTGTCGACCGGCACCATGTAGTTCTGGTATTCGCGCGCCTGGCCCGCGGCGTCGCGCAGCTTGTAGCCGATGCTCGGGCCGATATTGCGCAGCACCTTCGGCTTGGTGGTCTTGTTGGCCGCGCCCAGGCGCGACTCGATGTCGTGGCGCAGGTCGACCTTGCGCACATCGGCACCGCTGCCCATGGCGCCGCCGTCGGCAAAATTCTCGACGTTGATCACGCGCAGCGCAGCATATTCGAGCGTGAGCTTTTCCTTGCCGTTGGTAATTTCGGTGCTCGGCCCGCCAATGACGCCATCGACCTCGAATGGCTTGGCGGCGGCCGCCATGGGCACCGCCTTGAGCTTCACCTTGGAGCCGCCGTCGTCGAAGCTCGACTGGTAGATTTCCACACCCTTGTAGCTGGCCGGATGATTGACTTCGATGCGCGCGGGCACCTGCGCACCGGTCTCGCGATCGTGCAGCACCACCTCGCTTGCAAACAGCTTGGGCATGCCGGTCGAGTAATAGTCGACGATGAACTTCTTGAGCTCGATCGAGAACGGCAGCTCCTGCAGCAGCACGCCGTCCGATTGCTGCAGGATGGCCACGCTGCCCTGCCCGCCTTCAGGCACCAGGATGTTGCCGCGGAAGGTCGGGTTGCGCGGCGACAGCCGGTGCTGGGGCGGCACGTCGGCAATCATGCCGCCGCCGGTGAACACGCTCTTGCCGTTGAACCACGTCTGGGCGCGCACCACCAGGTCGCCGTCGAGCAGGCCGCCAATGCACACCAGCACGATGGCGCTGTGGGCGGCAATGTAGCCAAGCTTGTGGGCGCCGCCGGCACGGGCGGCAACCATCCAGCCGGCACCGGTCTGGCCGTCTGTGGCTTCGCGCTGCTGCAGCTTGACCTTCCAGCCGCCGCTCACCAGCAACTGGCCGATGCGATTGGCCGCCACTGCCGGCTCCTCGGCAAGCTGGTTTTCAGCGCGCTGGCCAAAGGCCTTGAGGCTCTGCGCGCGGATGTTTTCCTTGAAGGTCTTCAGGTCCACAAAAATGCGCGGCGTGTTGCGCGCGATGCACAGCGACGTGCTGATCACCAGGAACAGCAGGATCAGCAGGAACCACCAGGCGCTGTAGACCGAATCGAGCTTGGCCGTGCGAAACAGTTCGGCCCAGAACGGCCCGAACTGGTTGATGTAGTTGTTGATCGATTCGTGCTGCTTGAGCACGGTGCCGATGATCGACGCAATGCAGATGACGGTAAGCAGCGCAATTGCGAACCGCATCGACGAAAACAGCTCCACCGCAGCGCGAAGCACTTGCGGGCCGCGATGGACGCGAAGGCCATGGGTGGAGACAGACATCGGTGGGGGCAGAAAGGAATAAAGAAAAAGCAAAGGGCGGGCCATCCAACTGGATCGGCCCGCCCTTTGTTTGGGTTTTTTATCGGCGGTTAGTTCACGCTGAAGCGCGTGGCGTCAGCGCAGGCCGGCAATGTAGTCGGCAACGGCCTTGATTTCCCGGTCATTGAGCTTTGCAGCCACGCCCGTCATGGGCGCGCTGTTCTGGCGCACGTTGTCCCGGAAGGCAACAAGCTGTGCCACCGTGTAGTCGGCGTGCTGGCCGCCCAGGCGCGGGTACTGCGCGGGCATGCCGGCGCCGTTGGGGCTGTGGCAGCCGGCGCAGGCCGGAATCTGGCGGTCGGAAATGCCGCCGCGGTAGATTTTTTCGCCGAGCGCCACGGTGTCCTTCTCCTTGGAGAAGCCGGTCTTGATTTTCTTGGAGCCCACGAACCAGGCGATGTTGCGCATGTCCTCGTCGGACAGCTTGGCGGCCATGGGTTGCATGATGGGGCTCTTGCGCTTGCCGGACTTGAAGTCCTGCAACTGCTTGAGGATGTACTCGGGGTGCTGCTGCGCCAGCTTGGGGTTTGCCGCAACGGCCGAGTTGCCGTCTGCGTTGTGGCACGAGGCACAGGCCTGGGCGGCGGAATTGAACACCGCGTCGCCCTTGGCGGGATCGGGCTTGGCCGGCTTGGCCGCGGCGGGTGCAGCCGGTGCGGCTGCATGTTCGTCAGCCGCAAGGCTCGCGCTGGCTGCGACGCCCATGAGGGCTGCAAGCAGAAAATTGGCAAACAACTTCATATCGGGGGCTCGATTTATTGGCGCAAAACCCCGCGATTCTACAATGGCGGCCCGTTCCGAAAGCTCATTGATGACTACCCCGTCGCGCAAGCACGCTGCTCCCCCTTCCCGCGCGACCCCTGCCGTGGACCCCATCGTCGCCGAGCGCGAGCGCACTGCGCTCGGCTGGCTGCACACCGCCCACTTCCTGACCAGCGCCCCGCAGCTCGAGCATTTGCCTCCGCTGGACCTGCCCGAAATCGCCTTCGTCGGCCGTTCGAATGCGGGCAAGTCGACCGCGATCAACACGCTCACCCAGCAAACGCGGCTGGCCTTCGCATCCAAGACGCCGGGCCGCACGCAGCACATCAACCTGTTCGGCGTCGGCAAGCAGAAAGCCGACGACGCCGTGCTGGCCGACCTGCCGGGCTACGGCTACGCAGCGGTTCCCAAGGAAGCCAAGCTGCGCTGGCAGCGCGTCATGGGCAACTACCTGATGACGCGCGAAAACCTGCGCGGCGTGGTGCTGATGTGCGACCCGCGCCAGGGCCTCACCGAGCTCGACGAAATCCTGCTCGACGTGATCCGCCCGCGCGTCGAGCAAGGTCTCAAGTTCCTCGTTCTCTTGACCAAGTCCGACAAGCTCACCCGCAGCGAAGGCGCCAAGGTGCTGTCCATTACGCGACTGCAGGCCGGCGGCGGCGAGGTCAAACTGTTTTCCGCCCTCAAGAAACAGGGCGTGGGAGAAGCCGCCGAACTGCTGTGGCGCTGGGCTCATCCCCCCGGGGAAGCACCAGCGGAAGCCGAGCAGCCCGGGGCCCCGGAAGACACCTAGGGAAACCCGGCTCGCTGCTGTCCCATCTGCGTGATCCACTATGAAAACAATAGCAACGGAAGTTGAAGGAGACAAAGCATGATCGAGACCTTCCAGCGCAGCCTGCCCAACGGAACCACGCTGAGCTGCCGGGCAACCGGAACGCCCGGACGCCCGCTGATGGTGTTCCTCCATGGCTTTCCGGAGGCCGCTTTCATCTGGGACGAGCTGCTCGCGTATTTCGCCCAGCCTGAACATGGCGGCTACCGCTGTCTTGCACCCAATTTGCGCGGCTTCGAAAAGTCGAGCGCCCCGGCCGAGGTTCCCGCCTACAAGGCCCACCTGCTGATCCAGGACATCCAGCAACTGGTAGCCACCGAGAGCGCCGACGGCACCATGGCCGCGCTGGTGGCGCACGATTGGGGCGGCGCTTTCGGCTGGGGCTATGCCAACGCTTTTCCGGAGCAGGTCGGCCGGCTGGTCATCATCAACTCACCGCACCCCGGCACCTTCACGCGCGAACTACGCAACAACCCGGCGCAGCAGCAAGCCAGCGCCTACATGAACTTTCTGGCCAGGCCAGACGCGGAGGCCCTGCTCTCGGCCGACGACTTCAAGCGCATGTGGCCCTTCTTCACGCTGATGAAGGCCGGCCCCGACGGCTTCGGCTGGCTGACTGAAGAGGTAAAGCAGCAGTACCGCGAGGTGTGGAACGCCGGCCTCACCGGCGCCTGCAATCTCTACCGCGTCACGCCGATGAAGCCGCCGCTGCCGGGCCAGAGCATCGACGGCATCCCGGTGCTGCCGCGCGAACGGCTCACGGTGAACGTGCCCACCTTCGTCTTCTGGGCGCTCGACGACGCCGCGCTGTTGCCGGGCCTGCTCGAAGGCCTGGAGGAATACGTGCCCAAGCTGGAGATCAAGAAGGTACCGAACGCCACCCACTGGATCATTCACGAGCAGCCGCAGCTGGTGGCGAGCGAAATCGAGGCCTTCCTGAAGCGGAACTGAAGGAGCCGCTTTGCTTCTTCAATAGATCGACGGCGCGCCCTCGGGCCGCGTCTTGAAGCGGCGATGCACCCAGTAGTACTGGGACGGCATCTTGTCGATGTAGCCCTGCAGCCGCTCGTTCATGAGCGCCGTGTCGGCCTCGACATCGTCCGTCGGAAAGTTCTGCCACGCCGGCAGCACCTGAATCTCATAGCCTTCCGGCGTGAGCCTGGAGACGATCGGCACCACCTTGGCCTTGCCCAGCCGGGCGAAGCGCGAGAGCGAGGGCACGGTGGCGGCCTGTACGCCGTAGAACGGCACGAAGATCGTCTGGTCCCGGCCAAAGTCCATGTCGGGCAGCAGGTACAGGAGCCCGCCCTTGCGCAAGCCGCCGAGCACCGGCTTGATGCCGTCCACCCGATTGAGCGCCGCCACGTTGCCGAAGCGCGTGCGGCCTTCGCGGATCCATTCGTCGACCATCGGATCGCGCTGGGTCGTG
Source organism: Variovorax paradoxus (assembly GCF_029919115.1). Lineage (NCBI taxonomy): Bacteria > Pseudomonadati > Pseudomonadota > Betaproteobacteria > Burkholderiales > Comamonadaceae > Variovorax > Variovorax paradoxus. The sequence goes on along the minus strand of NZ_CP123990.1, from coordinate 590,491 downwards.
TAGATGGTGGCAGAGGGCCGCGGCGTGTGCATGGTCAATGCCGTGGCCGCGGCATCGAGGCCGTAGAAATGCGGCGCAAACAGGATCATCGGCTCGTCGCCGTTGGCGATTTCGTCGATCTCCCGCGCGGCGCCCACCACCTTGAGCCGGCTCGCCACCACTTTTTCAGGCGCATGCCACAACCAGCTGCGGTCGAGCCACGACTGCGCCACATAGACGAAGGTCTCGCGCGCAATGCGGCGGCGTTCGGCTTCGGATTTACCCGGAAAGCACACCGCCAGGTTGGTATCGACCACGCGCCGGCGCGGTACGGCAACGGTGTGGAGGACGCGGCCCAGCAACGCGCCAAAGCCGCGAACCAGCGGCAAGGGCAGCGGCGCAATCGCGCGCATGAAGCCGATGCCGAGACGGGAGCCGAGACTCATTGCGCCTGCTCCCCGTTGGCGGCGGCCGCCACGACGGTCTCGCCGCGCGGCTCCTTGTAGCGTGCGTAATCCCAGACGTACTGGCCGGGCAGGCTGTGGATCAGGCGGCCGATGGCGTCGTTCATTGCAGCTGCGGCATCTTCGATGGACGCCTTGGGATCGGTGAGCGCAGTGCCCACGATGGGTTCGAAGCGGATCACGTAGCCCGCACCGCGCGGCAGCCTTTCGCACACGCTCAGGAAACAGGCGGCGCCGGTCTGCTGCGCGAGGCGCGGCAGCAGTGTCATGGTGTAGGCCGGGCGGCCAAGAAAAGGCGCCCACACGCCCTGCCCCAGCGGCGGCACCTGGTCCGGCAGGATGCCGGTGTAGCCGCCGCTGCGCAGCGTGCGGATGAGGCCGCGCACGCCGGTGTTGTTGGTCGGCAGGGTCTGCAGGCCAGGGCGGTCGCGCGAGCCCGCGGCAATCAGCTCGGCCATCCATTTCTTGCGGGCGGGGCGGAACAGCGCCGTGATAGGCCCGAAGGCCTGGAGAAAACGCTCGCCGATGGCCTGGCCGCACATCTCCCAGCTGCCCAGGTGCGGCGCCACGAGGATCACGCCCTTTTTTGCCTGCATGGCGGCTTCGAAAGCCTCGACGCCTTCCCAACGCACCACGCGCCGGAGCACGCTTTCGCCCTGCGGGCGCAGCCAGAGCCAGGGCAGCTCGGCGGCCATCTGGCCGGCGGCCGCGATGGCGGGGCGGTACTGGTCGGGCGTGAAACCCGCGTTTTCGGCATTGGCCTTGAAACGGCGGCGGTAATCGGGGGCACACCACCAGACCATCCAGCCAAGCAACGCCCCCAGCCGATGCATCAGCGGCATCGGTATGCGGGCAAGCAGGCGGAACAGGGTGACCATGGGCTGACAACAGGGAGTGAATACCAGGACGCGCGCGCACGATTTGGCGCGGCTCGAATAGAATGCAAATTGTCGCCGAGTTACGGAACAACTTGCAGGGCGACAAACACAAGCGCAAGAGCGATTGTGCCCCGCCGATTCGTCGGCATCTGCTAAAGCGTTCGCCAGGGCTCCGCAGAGTTGGCAACGCGCCAAATCACTTCAAGGAGCTTTGAACAAAATGGCGAACGACTTCCTCTTCACTTCCGAATCCGTTTCCGAAGGCCACCCCGACAAGGTCGCCGACCAGATCTCGGACGCCATCCTGGACGCGATCTTCGAGCAGGACCCGCGCAGCCGCGTGGCCGCCGAAACGCTGACCAACACCGGCCTGGTGGTGCTCGCGGGCGAAATCACCACCAACGCGCACGTCGACTACATCCAGGTGGCGCGCGACACCATCAAGCGCATCGGCTACGACAACACCGACTACGGCATCGACTACAAGGGCTGCGCGGTGATGGTCTGCTACGACAAGCAGTCCAACGACATCGCCCAGGGCGTCGACCACGCATCGGACGACCACCTGAACACCGGCGCCGGCGACCAGGGCCTGATGTTCGGCTACGCCTGCGACGAAACGCCCGAGCTGATGCCCGCGCCCATCTACTATGCGCACCGCCTGGTGGAGCGCCAAGCCCAGCTGCGCAAGGACGGCCGCCTGCCCTTCCTGCGCCCCGATGCCAAGAGCCAGGTCACGATGCGCTACGTGGACGGCAAGCCGCACAGCATCGACACCGTGGTGCTCTCCACCCAGCACAGCCCCGACCAGAGCGAAACGCCCACCAAGATGAAGGCCTCGTTCAACGAAGCCATCATCGAAGAGATCATCAAGCCCGTGCTGCCAAAGGAATGGCTGCAGAACACGCGCTACCTGATCAACCCGACCGGCCGCTTCGTCATCGGGGGCCCGCAGGGCGACTGCGGCCTGACCGGCCGCAAGATCATCGTCGACACCTACGGCGGCGCCTGCCCGCACGGCGGCGGCGCGTTCTCGGGCAAGGACCCGTCGAAGGTCGACCGCTCGGCCGCCTACGCCGCGCGCTACGTGGCCAAGAACATCGTGGCCGCGGGCCTGGCGCGCCAGTGCCAGATCCAGGTGGCCTACGCCATTGGCGTGGCGCAGCCGATGAACATCACCGTCTACACCGAAGGCACCGGCGTGATCCCCGACGACAAGATCGCCGAACTCGTGCGCGAGTTCTTCGACTTGCGTCCGAAGGGCATCATCCAGATGCTCGACCTGCTGCGCCCGATCTACCAGAAGACCGCGGCCTACGGCCACTTCGGCCGCGAAGAGCCCGAGTTCACCTGGGAAGCGACGACGCAGGCGGCTGCGCTGCGCGCTGCGGCCGGCCTCAAGTAAAAAGCCACCGGCGGTGGGTCAGAAGCGGTAAGCGCCGCTCAGGCCCACCGCCCAGTTGCGGCCCGGCGCGGGCTCGTAATAGCGCGCATTGCCTTCGTTGACGATGACCGATCCCACATAGCGGCGGTCGAACAGGTTGTCGATGCGGGCAAAGGCGTTGAACTCCCAGCGCTCCCACTTCTTCAGATAGCCGGCATACAGCGCCGCGACGGCATAGCCCGGCGCACCGGCGGTGTTGAGGTCGTTGGCCTGCATGCGCCCGAGCGCGCGCATCTCGGCGCCAGCCCGCCAGCCTTCGGGCGGCACCCACCCGAGCGACGCGAAGAGCGATTGCCGCGCGATGCCCGGAATACGGTTGCCCGCCGCCACGGTGTTGGATGCCGCGCAGGGCGACGGCGAGCAGAAGGCATCGCGGTAGCGTGCGTCCAGCCACGTATAGGCAAGCTGCGTGCGCCAGTGGTTGGCCGTTTCATGCTGCCAGGCCAGTTCGAAGCCGTTGCGCCGGGTGCGGCCCGCATTCTGGAAGGTGGCGCGGCCGCCGCTGTTGGTGTCGGTCACGATCTCGTCGCGGGTGCGGGTCTGGAACAGCGCGGCCGTCAGCAGGCCTCCGCCCAGCCTTGCCTTGGCGCCGACTTCGACGCTGTCGTTGACCGAGGGCCGCAAGGCAAAGTTGAGCCCGCTCGCGCCGCCTGCGCGGTAGGAGAGCTCGTTCAGCGTCGGCGTCTCGAAGCCACGGCCGACCGAGCCATAAAGCGCCAGGTCCGGCGTTGCCTGGTAGCGCAGCGAAGCCACCGGCAAGGTCTTGCTGTAGCGCGCGCTGCCGCTGTCGTCGCGGTTGGCACCCACGATGTAGCGGTCTTGCGAATCGAAGTGAACGCTGCTTCGGCGCACACCGGCCTCGAGCGTCCAGCGCTCCGACAAGCGCCAGGTGGCCTGCGCGTAGGGATCGAGATTCCAGACCTCGTTGCGCTCGCTGCGCCGCAACCGCCCTTGCACGCCGAGCACTGGCGCAGCCACGCGGCCGAGGTAGTTCTCGTAGCCGAGGCGCTGTTCGCGCAAGTTGTCGTAGCCCAGCCCCACGACAAGGTCGAGCGGCCGGTCGGCCATTTGCAAGCCGGCGGTCCAGCGCAGATCGACACCGCCATACTGGCGTGAGAGATCGATCACGCCGCCTGCATGCAGCGGATTCTGCTGCGCCGACGGCGGAATCGACTGGTATTGCACCGTCTTGCGCTCGCCGCCGTACACCATGAGCCGCAGCGACTGCGAGGCACCTACGCGCCGTTCGTAGAGCAGGCCAGCCTGCGTCTGCTCGACCGTCTTGCGCGTGTCGAACTGCGTGGCCAACGCCGCGCTGCGCGGCGCCAGCGCGTACTGGTCGGCCGTGAGCCCCAGCGGATCTTGCGCGCTGATACGAACGCTGTTGAGCACCAGAGTGAGCTTGTCGCCGTTGTCGAGCGCTATGCCGAGCTTGCCATTGGCAATGTCGCGCCGGGCCGCGCTGTGCTCGCGCCAGCCGTCCGTCTGGAAGCGGCTGGCGTTCAGCAGGTAGTCGACTGCGCCCCGCGATCCGCTGGCCTGAATCGATTGCCGCCAACTGCCAAAGCTTCCGCCGGCCGCCGAGTACGAAAGCCGCGGCGCGCCCTCGCCCGATGCGGTGAAGGCCTGCAGCACCCCGCCCGAAGAGTTGCCGTACAGCGCCGAGAACGGCCCGCGCAGGATTTCGACGCGATCCAGCGAACCGATGTCGATATTGGAAGTCTGCCCCTGGCCGTCGGGCAGCGTGGCGGGAATGCCGTCGACGTACAGCCGCACACCGCGCACCCCGAAGGTAGACCGCGCGCCGAAGCCGCGGATCGACAGCTGCAGGTCTTGCGCATAGTTCATGCGGTTCTGCACCTGCAGGCCCGGAACGCTGCCCAGGCTTTCCGACAAGTTGACCTGCAGCCGGTTGTCGCGCATCTCCGCGCCGTCGACGCGGTCGACCGATCCCGGCACGGCGAACGGTGCAACTTCACCGCGGGGGGTGGACACCGTCACTTCGGGCAAGCGGCCACGGCCGGTTTCGGCCGGCGGCTCCTGTTGTGCCTCTTGTGCCTGCACAGCGAACGGAATACCCAGCAGTAACAACTGGGCAGCAGCGGTGACGAGTGCAGGCTTCATCGCACCGATTCTGCTTCGGCGTGCGGCGCTGCCCGTACTAGCAACAACCCGGGCGGGCTGAAAAAATCAGGTTCTGCGCCAGCCGTACCAGGCGCACACGGCAACGGGAATGCCAAGTGCGAACCAGGCCAGCATGTCTCCCACACCACCGTCGCTGAAGAGCGCCGAAATCAGGCCGAACGTGGTCAGCACGCCGAGCGCGATCGGCCAGCCCCACATGCGCCTGAAGGCGTGCCGGGGCTTCATGCCTGCACCTTCATGGCAGGAGCCGGGTCAGGCTGTTTTCCGCCAGGCTGCGGTCCGCGTCCCGCACCGCCGGCGGGCAGCGGCGCCGCGGGCGCCGGTACGGTGTTGCCGCGCTTCAGCCACAGGTAGAGTCCGCTGCCCAGCACGATGATGGTCGCAATGTCGAGCAGCGCCCAGATGATCTGCATCGGCATGCCGGCGTAGTCGCCGAAGTGCAGCGGCTGCGACACGAGCAGCGCCGTCAGGTACCAGGGCATCTCGGGCGAGGCTGTCACCTGCGTCGTCTTGGCATCGACCAGCACCGGTTTCAGCAGCTTGGACGTGAAGGGCTCGTTGCCGCGCAGGAAGAAGGTGGTGTGATGCGGGCTCGAGAATGAAGTGCCCGGAAACGCGATGAACGACAGCTTCATGTCGGGCGCCTGCTTGAGCGCGACTTCCATGGACCGCTGCACCGACCCGCGCTCGGCGGCGGGCACGGTCGGCTCGTTCTTGTAAGGCGCAAGGAGCGTGCTGAGCTGGTCGTACTGCCAGTACTTGATGATCAGGTCGGCCCACGTGTTGATCATGCCGGTGGAGCCCACCACGAACAGCCACACGAGCGTGACGATGCCCAGCAGGTTGTGCAGGTCGAGCCACTTGAGGCGTGGCCGTTTCTCGCGCCGCACCGTACCGAAGTCGAGCTTGCGCATGAACGGCGAATAGAGCACCACGCCGGAGACGATGGCCACGAGCAGCAGCAAGCCCATGAAACCCAGGAACAGCTTGCCCGCAAGCCCCGCGAACAGGTCGACGTGCAGCTTGAACATCACGTACATGAAGCCTTCGTCGAACTTCGGCTGGGCAAGCACGGCGCCAGTGCGCGCATCGATGGCGACCGACTTGAAGTCTTCCGTAGGCTCAGGCGTGGGCGTGAGCGTGACCAGCCAGAGGCCGTCGTCGTCCTCGGGCTGCGAGACGAACTGCACCACGCGGTCGGGGTGCTTGGAGCGCGCCGTTTCGAGCACGCGGTCCAGGCTCACGCGGGGCGTGTCCGCCGGCATCTTCGGCGCTTCGACCTCGGTGCCCAGCAAGTGCCCGATCTCGTGATGGAAGATCAGCGGCAGGCCCGTGATGCACAGCAGCAGCATGAACACGGTGCAGACAAGGCTGCTCCACTTGTGCACCCAGGCCCAGGTCTTGATCTTTCGGCTGTTCATCATCTCGTCACTGCTCCCGTCGAAAGAGGAATATCAAAAACGGTAGGTTGCGCTTGCCACGACGCTTCGGCGCGAGCCGTACCAGCAGTCGCCACGTGAAAGACAGGTACTGAAGTAAGTCTTGTCAGTCAGGTTGTTGATGTTGAGCGCATAGCGCCAGCTGGCATTTTCGTAGGCAAAGACCGCATCGAGCAATGTCACGCCCGGCACGCGCGGGCCCACGCCCGATTGCAGGTCGCGGAACGAGCTCATCATGCGCACGCCTGCGCCGGCCGAGAACCCGCTCAAGCCGCCGATCGAGAAGCGGTACTTGGCCCACACGCTCGCCTGGTGCTTCGGCAGGCCTTCGATCAGCTCGTCCGCGTCGGTGTAGTTGTAGTGCGCAATCAGATCGAGGTTCGAGCCGATCGAGCCCTTGGCCTCGAGCTCGAGGCCCTGGGTCTTGGTCTTGCCGACCTGCGTGTACACATTCATCGACGGCGAAGTGATCTGGTTCTTCTCGCGCAGGTCGTAGACTGCCGCGCTGAACGCCAGTGCGCGGTCCTTCGGTTCGTACTTGATGCCGGCTTCCCACTGCTCGCCCCGCAACGGCGTGAAGATCTGCCCATTGCGCGGCGACTGCGGCGTGAACGATTCGCTGTAGCTCAGGTACGGCGACCAGCCCGACGGCATGGCGTACATCACACCGAAACGCTTGGTGGTTGCGCTGCTCTTCTCGGCGTCACTCCCCTCTGCGCTCGAAACGGCCTTGTCGTGCCGAAGGCCGGCCACGAAGATCCAGTTGTCGAGCTTGATCTGGTCCTGCAGGTAAAAGCCGTTCTGGCGCTGGCGGGTGCGCGGCATCGCATCGCGTATGGGCATGTCGACGTGGCCATAGATGGGCGCGTAGGCATCGATGGTGTCGAACGTGGTGCCGCCCCAGACGTTTTCGCGTTGGCGCGCAAAGTCGGCACCCACGAGCAGCGTGTGCTTGAGCGCACCGGTCTGGAAGTGCCCTTCGACGTGGTTGTCGAGCGTCTGCGTGCGGTTGCGCGTCAGGTAGCTGTCGTAGTAGCGGCCCAACGTGCGCTTGAAGATCGGGTCCGTTGCGTCCCAGCTTTCGGCGCCGCTGAATGCCGCGCCATAGTGGTAGCGGTTGTCGTTTTCGTTTTGCGCATAGCGGAAGTTCTGCCGCAGGGTCCAGTTCTCGTTGAACTTGTGTTCGAACTGCCAGCCGAAGGTCTTGCGCTCGCTGTCGTAGTAGTCGAAGCCCGGCTCGCCGATGAAGCGGCTAGTGGGAATGCGTCCGTTCGGGTTCGGCAGCAACGTGCCCGCCCACGGGAAGAATTGCGAGCTGCTGCCGCTCTTGTCCTTTTGGTACAGGCCTTGCAGCGTGAGCGAGGTTGCCGCGCTCGGCCGCCAGGTCAACGATGGCGCAATGACGCTGCGGTCGTCGGGCACGTAGTCGACCTGCGTGTCCGACTTGCGCTGCAAGGCAATCAAGCGGTAAGACAGCGAGCCGTCGGCATTCAGCGGGCCGGTCAGGTCGGCCTGGATCTGCTTGCGGCCGAAGCTGCCGAACTGCACGCCCACTTCGCGCTGCGCCTCTTGCAGGGGCCGCTTGCTCACCATGTTGACCACGCCGGCGGCCGTACCCGCGCCGAACAGCATGCCCGACGGGCCGCGCAGCACTTCGAGCCGCTCCAGCGTGTAGGGCTCGGTGCGCGTGGTGCTGGTGTAGTAGCCGTAGGCTTGGCGCAGGCCGTCCAGGTAAATGTCGGGAGTGGCGCCCCGGATGCGCACCGAGTCGGTCCGCGAGTCGAGTCCATAGGCATCCGAGCGCACGCCGGCTGCGTAGTTGAGCGCGTCCTGGAGATTGCCCGCGCCCTGGTCGACCATCTGGTCGCGCGTGACCACGGTCACCGACTGCGGGGTTTCTGAAAGCGGCGTGTCGGTCTTGGTCGCGGTTGCAGCGTTCCTGGCGCGATAGCCGATGACGGGCGAGGTGGCGGTTTCGGCCTCTGCACTTGCATCGACCCTGATTTCCGGCAAGGCGCCTGGCGTTGCGGTTTGGGCCAAAACCTGTTGATGCACGTAAATTGCCATGCATCCTGCCAGCACCGATACGACCTTGCGCCCCGCCATCTTCCTCGACATTCCTGCTCCACTCCGAAACATTATTAAGAACGATTCGCATTCTAATAGTTATAAATTCTCATCTGTTTCAATTTCCCGAGATCGGCAGGGGCGTTCTCCCGCGCACCGCGCGCGTGGCGCAAGCCAAAGCGGCTACGATCCGGCCCGCACGTCCCGTGCGATGGCCGGTCTCATGCTCAAGCTCATTGCACCCTCGTTTTCTGCGCTGCGCCGGCCGGCCCTTCGGCTGGCTGCCGCCGGATTCGCGCTCATCCTGGCGGGCTGCGCCGGCCTTCCCCCTCGTGCACCCGAGCCGCCGACGCTGTCGATTGCGGCTTCGCCCGCCACCACGCTCGGCCGCGCGGCGGCAAGCCTGAACAACGCGGCGCAGGACGGGCTTTCAAGCGTCCGCCCGCTGGTCGAGGCGTCTTTTGCGCTCGACGCCCGGTTCGAGCTGATGCGACGCGCCCAGGCCTCGCTGGACGTGCAGACCTATCAGCTTGGCAAAGACAAGACCGGCCTGTTGCTGTTGCGCGAACTGCGCGATGCCGCACGGCGCGGTGTGCGGGTGCGGCTGCTGCTCGACGACTTCTATACCGCCGGCATGGACAGCCTGCTGCTCGGCCTGGCCGCGGAACCCAACGCCGAGGTTCGCCTGTTCAACCCCTTTGTGAATGCCCGCGACCACTCGGCCACGCGGTGGCTGGAGTTCTTCGGCGATTTCAGGCGCCTGAACCACCGCATGCACAACAAGCTTTTCGTGGCCGACGGCGCCCTGGCCATTGCAGGCGGGCGCAACCTGGCCGACGAATACTTCCTGCGAAGCGAAGGCGCCAACTTCATCGATTTCGAGCTGGTCATGGCCGGACCGGTCGTTCCGGAAGCCGCGCGCATCTTCGACACCTACTGGAACAGCGACGTGGTGTACCCGATTCAGCGGATTGCCGGCACCAGCGATGCCCCGGAGGCGCTGAAGGCCGGGTTCGAAGCCGCAACCGCGCCGATTCACGCGCCCCCGCCCGCTCCTCTTTCAGGCACCGACCTCATGGGCGATGCGCCGCTGGGTGCGCAGCTTGCCGATGTCGGCCGCGTCAAGTGGATGCGCGCCGACGCCCACGCCGCGGCCGACAGCCCCCACAAGGCACTGGGCGCCCTCACCCCCGCAAGCGAGTCGCTCGCAGCGCGGTTCCATGAAATGACGGCAAGCGCGCGCTCCGACGTGATCGTGATCTCGCCCTACTTCATTCCGGGCGACGAGGGCATGGCGCGCATCCGCGAAGGCCGGGCGCGCGGCGTGCGCATCAGCGTCGTTACCAATTCGCTGGCCGACAGCGACGAGCCGTTGGTCAACATCAACTACAACCGCTACCGCGTCGACATGCTGAAGCTGGGCGTGAACCTGTACGAGGTCAGCACCGAGCAACTCAAGCGCAACCGCCAGTTCCGCACCCTGCTCAAGAAGGCGCGCGGGCGCCTGCACGCCAAGCTCGCCATTGTCGACCGGGAGTGGGTGCTGCTGGGGTCGATGAATCTCGATCCCCGCTCGGCGCGGCTGAACACCGAGTTCGGCGTTCGGGTGCGCAGTTTCGAATTGAGCCAGGCACTGCTGTATGCATATCAGCTCGACGACATCGAGGGTGTTTACCGCGTGGTGCTCATGCCCGACGGCAAGAACGTGCAATGGATTGGCACCGGAGACGTGGACAACGAGGTGCTCGACAGTGAACCCGACTCCAGCCTGCTCACGCGCCTGCAGCTGCTGCTGTTCTCCTGGTTCGTGCCGACCGACCAGCTATAGCCGCCGGTCCAGACGGCACGCCCCGCGAGCCCTCGGCTCAATCCGCCTTGAAACCCGTGGCGGCGACCACCTTGCCCCAGCTTGCCGTGTCGGCAGCGATCACGCGGCCGAATTCCTGCGACGTCGTGCCCGTGACACCGAAGCCCGCATCCTCCAGCTTCGCCTTGCCTTCGGCCGACTGCACGGCCTTGCGGACATCGCTTTCGAGCCGCGCGATGATCTCGGGCGGCGTCCTGGCCGGGGCAACCACGCCGAACCATGAGTTGAAGACCAGCTGGGGGAAGCCCTGCTCGCGGAAGGTCGGAACGTCGGGCAGGCTGGCGCTGCGCGTATCGCCGCTGGAGGCCAGAGCCAGCAACTTGCCCGCCTTCACGTTGGCCGCCGAGAGACCGACGCTTGCGAATGCACCCGCTACGTCGCCACTGAACAAACCGCCCAGCGCATCGCCCGTGGTCTTGTAGTGCACCGGCTCCGGCTTGATGCCGATCGCATCGCCGAAGAGAAAAGCGCCGAAGTGGCCCGGTGTGCCGGCACCGAAAGTGCCCATGAACAGCCCCTTCTGCGCGCGGCTCCATTCCACGAACTGCTTCACGTCGCGCGCCGGTATCTTGGCCGGGTTGACCACCAGCATGAAGTTCGAGGTGACCACCTGGCTCACGGGCACGAAGTCCTTCTTCGGGTCGTAGGAGAGCTTGCTGTAGCTGCTCGGCGCAATGGCCAACTGGCCGGTTTCGCCGAGCATTAGCGTGTAGCCGTCAGGCTGCGCTCGGGCCACTTCGGAGGCGGCGATCAACCCGCCGGCGCCCGGCTTGTTGTCGACGATGACGCCAAGGTTTCCCCACCCTTCGGACAGCTTCTGGGCCAGCAGGCGAGCCACGATGTCCGGCCCGCTGCCGGCCGGAAAGCCAACCACCAGGCGCACCGGCCGGTTGGGATAGGCGGTGCCCGCCTGGGCGAGCGCCTGGGGCGCCCAGGCCATGCTCCCGAGTCCGGCCAGCGCGGTGATGGCGGCGATGAGCGCGCGGCGGCGCGCGCCCGTAAGAGGGGCGGTTGTCATTCGAGTCTCCTGTCGGTGTTGAAATTGAAGCGCGGAGCCGGCGGCGCGGATCACTGCAGCGCGAAGAAGCGCATCACCACCTGGGCGGGGTGGCGCACGCCGACTCCGACGAACAGCCGCTCGGTGATCCAGCGCAACGACTGGCTGCGCGTCTCGAACGAGGGCGCACAGCGAAAATAGACCTGCGCCGGGTCCACCGGCTCACCGCGCAGCAGTTGCGCCATCACCTCGGCGGGCGCGGTGCGTATGGCACGGTTGCGCACGTAAATGCGGTCGCCGGCATCCGTCTCCAGGCCGTAGCGGGCGTCGAGCTCCGATGCCGTGTCGCTTGCGATGCGCTGGAAGTCGGCACCGCCCGGCAGCACCCGCCCCGACCAGCCATCGCCCCTGGCGTGGCCGCCCACAATGGGCACCACGCGGCGCAGCCCCTGGGCGCCCTCGCCCAGCACCATCGGCTCACCCACCTCCACGGTGACATCGGCAAACCAGGCCAGGCACGGTGCGGCAAGCGGATCGTTCTCTTGAGGAGGCGAAGAAGTCATGCCCTAGCGTAAGTCCGGTGGCCGGACAACGCTGTCATCCCGGAAGATGACGGGATTCCCCGTATTGCCCCATGCGCACCTGGATTCCTGACCTGCCCGCCGAGTCCGCCGGATCGTCATTGGCGCAGCACCTGCCGATGGTGGTGCCAGCGCTGGGAGAGCCGGGATTTGGCGACCGCCTTCTCGACGCCATGGCGCGCGCCCTGCCGGTGGGCTCGTTTTCGGTGTACCGCACAGGGGCGCGGCCGGCGATCTTTCTGAGTGGCAGCCGGGGCATGCCCGACACCACGCGCGACTGCTGGCGCGCCTACCTGTCAGGTCCGATCCGAAGCGACCGCACATTGCGTGAAGCGAGCGCTCCACAACTGCGCGTGTGCCACATCACCGCGCCGGAGGTGCCCACGGAGCACCGGGCCAAGGTATACGACGCCCACGGGGTAATGGAGCGCGTGTCGGTGGTCGAGGAAGAACCTGCGGCATGCGAGGGCGACGCGCTGTTCGCGGTCAATTTCTATCGGCATACGCATCAGCGGCCGCTCAGCGATGCGCAATTGGCAGACTTCGGCGTTGCAGGGCGACTGCTGATGGCGCTCGCGCGCAAGCACATTGCCCTGACGCGCGCGGACGCGGCCAACGAACTCGGCGCGAGGCTGCTCACCCGTTGCCCGGCGCTGACGGCGCAGGAACTCAACGTATGCCTTCGGTTGCTCCGTGGCATGACCCAGGAGGGCATTGCGTCGGACATGGGCCTGGCGCTGCCGACTGTCAAGACATACCGGAACCGGGCGTTCAACCGGCTCGGCATTCACTTTCGCAGTGAATTGTTCGCGCTGATGCTGCCGGAGCGCAAGTCAAGCTTTTAAGGCTCTGAAACAGGGCCGTCTGGCCAGCCGGGCGCTTGGCACTCTGGCCGCAGCGGGGCAAAACCGCCTCCCGCCCTTGAAACTCCCCCGATTGCCCTTATGATTAGCACTCGCTGCTGACGAGTGCTAACAAGCCTCGATTCCAGTCGATGGGCCGCCGGTCTCCCCCGCCCGGCGCCCGACCACAACCCCGTTTCTTATCCAGGAGATGCAATGAAACTTCGTCCTTTGGCCGATCGCGTGATCGTCAAGCGTGTTGACAGCGAAACCAAGACCGCCTCCGGCATCGTCATTCCCGACGCAGCCGCCGAAAAGCCCGATCAGGGTGAAGTCCTGGCCGTGGGCCCGGGCAAGCGCAACGACAAGGGCGAACTGACCGCACTGACCGTCAAGGTCGGCGACCGCGTCCTGTTCGGCAAGTACAGCGGCCAGACCGTCAAGGTCGGCGGTGACGAATTGCTCGTCATGAAGGAAGACGACCTGTTCGCAGTCGTCGATAAGTAATCCATCCATCCCCTTTCGGAGAAATAAAACATGGCAGCAAAAGACGTAGTCTTCGGCGGTGAAGCCCGCGCACGCATGGTCGAGGGTGTCAACATCCTCGCCAACGCAGTCAAGGTGACCCTGGGCCCCAAGGGCCGCAACGTGGTGCTCGAGCGCTCGTTCGGCGCCCCCACCGTCACCAAGGACGGTGTATCGGTCGCCAAGGAAATCGAACTCAAGGACAAGCTCCAGAACATGGGCGCCCAGCTCGTGAAGGAAGTGGCTTCGAAGACCAGCGACAACGCTGGTGACGGCACCACCACCGCCACGGTTCTGGCACAAGCCATCGTTCGCGAAGGTTTCAAGTACGTGGCCGCCGGCATCAACCCGATGGACCTGAAGCGCGGCATCGACAAGGCTGTCACGGCCCTGGTCGAAGAGCTGAAGAAGGCTTCGAAGCCCACCACCACGTCGAAGGAAATCGCACAAGTCGGCTCGATCTCGGCCAACAGCGACGAAACCATCGGCAAGCTCATCGCTGACGCGATGGACAAGGTCGGCAAGGAAGGCGTGATCACTGTCGAAGACGGCAAGTCGCTCGAAAGCGAACTCGACGTCGTCGAAGGCATGCAGTTCGACCGCGGCTACCTGTCGCCCTACTTCATCAACAACCCCGAAAAGCAATCGGCGCTGCTCGACAACCCGTTCGTGCTGCTGTTCGACAAGAAGATCAGCAACATCCGCGACCTGCTCCCCACGCTGGAACAAGTTGCCAAGGCTGGCCGTCCCCTGCTGATCATTGCCGAAGAAGTCGAAGGCGAAGCCCTGGCTACCTTGGTCGTGAACACGATCCGCGGTATCCTGAAGGTCGTGGCTGTCAAGGCTCCTGGCTTCGGCGACCGCCGCAAGGCCATGCTGGAAGACATCGCCATCCTGACGGGCGGCAAGGTCATCGCTGAAGAAGTGGGCCTCACGCTCGAAAAGGTGACGCTGGCCGACCTGGGCCAAGCCAAGCGCATCGAAGTGGGCAAGGAAAACACCATCATCATCGACGGCGCCGGCGCTGCTGCCGACATCGAAGCCCGCGTGAAGCAAGTGCGCGTGCAAATCGAAGAAGCCACGAGCGACTACGACCGTGAAAAGCTGCAAGAGCGCGTGGCCAAGCTGGCCGGCGGTGTTGCAGTGATCAAGGTTGGCGCCGCCACCGAAGTCGAAATGAAGGAAAAGAAGGCTCGCGTCGAAGACGCCCTGCACGCCACCCGCGCTGCAGTGGAAGAAGGCGTTGTGGCTGGCGGCGGCGTGGCTCTGCTGCGTGCCAAGCAAGCCGTGGGCGACCGCGTGAAGGGCGACAACGCCGACCAGGACGCCGGCATCAAGCTGGTGCTCAAGGCGATCGAAGCGCCCCTGCGCGAAATCGTGAACAACGCCGGCGGCGAAGCCTCGGTGGTGGTGAACGCTGTGTTGGCCGGCAAGGGCAACTACGGCTTCAACGCTGCGAACGACAGCTACGGCGACATGCTCGAGCTGGGCATTCTGGACCCGACCAAGGTGACCCGCACCGCGCTGCAGAACGCAGCATCGGTTGCTTCGCTGCTGCTGACGACCGAAGCCATGGTCGCCGACGCACCGAAGGAAGAAGCCGGTGCCGGCGGCGGCATGCCCGACATGGGCGGCATGGGTGGCATGGGCGGCATGGGCATGTAATGCCCGGCTGAGCTCTACTGCTCACCAAAACAAAAAGGGCCGCGCAAGCGGCCCTTTTTTATTGCGCGGTACGTTTATCGAAACTGGTCGCGCAGTGCCATGTAGAGCACCTGGAAGCGCGCATGCCGCGTCTTGTGCGAGCCGTTCCCTTCGACCGAAGGCACCAGTTGCTGCTTCACAGGCGGCAGCGTGCACACCTCGGCCACAGCGCCACCGTCAGCCAACCACGCAAGCCGCGCCGCACCCAGCGCGCCGCCCGTCTCGCTGCCCGCATAGAGCGTGAGCGGCACCTGGAAGATGTCGGCCAGCAGTTGGCCCCACCACACGCTGCGCGCACCTCCGCCGACCAGCGCCACTTCGCGCAGCGGCATGTCGGGCGGCAGGCGCAAGGTGTCGAAGCCGTCGCGCAGCCCGAAGCTCACGCCCTCGACCACGGCATAGGCGATTTCCGCCGGACCGTGCGCATGCGTCAGGCCGAACAGCGCGCCCTGCGCATTGGGGTTGTTGTGCGGGGAGCGCTCGCCCGAAAGGTACGGCAGGAACAGCGGGCAACGCTCGCGCTGTGCCGGTGCGACCGAAGCTGCCGCTTCGAGCAATGCCGCCTCGTCGGCAAACTTGAATGCCTTGGCAGCCCAGCTCACCGCGCTCGCGGCCGAAAGCATCACCGACATTTGGTGCCAGCGCTTGGGCAGCGCATGGCAGAACGCATGCATCGCCTGTGCGGGGTTGGGCAGAAAGCGGTCGGTCGAGACGAACACCACGCCCGATGTGCCGAGCGAAACAAAGCCCTGTCCCGGCTCCACCAGCCCCATGCCGACCGCGCTCGCGGCGTTGTCGCCGGCACCGCCGGCAATGAGTACTGGGCCGCTGCCCACGTTCCAGCGTGCCGCCAGCTCGGGTTTGAGCTGCGCCGACACTTCGCTGCCTTCGACCAACCGGGGCATGTGCTCTCGCGTGAGCCCCGTAGCCCCGAGCAGTTCGTCGGACCAGTCGCGCGCACCCACGTCCAACCACAGCGTGCCGGCCGCATCGGACATTTCGCTGACTGTCTCACCGCTGAGCATGAAGCGCAGCCAGTCTTTCGGCAGCAGCACCCGCGCCACGCGAGCGAAGATTTCAGGCTCGTGCTCTCGAACCCACAGCAGCTTGGGCGCGGTAAAGCCGGGCATCGCCAGGTTGCCCGCGATCTCGCCCAGCCGCGGCACGGCGCGCGTGAGCGCTTCGCACTGCGCGCCGCTGCGGCCGTCGTTCCAGAGAATGGCGGGACGCAGCACCTCGCCCGCCGCGTCGAGCAGCGTGGCGCCGTGCATCTGGCCCGACAGGCCGATGCCGCGCACGGCGCTCAGCGCCTCGGGGTGCGCTTCTCGCAGCTCGGCCATCACTTGCTCCAGCGCCTGCCACCATTGGCTTGGCGCCTGCTCCGACCAGAGCGGCTGCGGCCGTTCGACCGTGAGTGCTGCGCGTGCCACGCCGACGATGCGGTGATCGTCGGCAAGCAGCAGCGCCTTGAGCTCGGACGTGCCGAGGTCGAGTCCCAGATACAAGATAGTGCTCCCTGATTGCGCCTTGAATGCCGGCTGTTGCCTTGAACTCAGCCGAACCGCGTGTCGGCCTGCCGCCTGAATTCGCTCGGCGTCATGCCTTTGATTTCGAGAAAGCGCCGGTTGAAATTGGCCACGTTGTTGAAGCCCACCTGGTAGCAGATGTCGGTCACGTAGTGGTCGGTCTGCATCAGCAGATGGCAGGCGCTGTTGATGCGCACGCGGTTGACGAAGTCGGTAAAGCTGTTGCCTGTGGAACGCCGGAAGAAGCGGCTGAAGCGGCTCTCGCTCATGCCGAGCTCGGCCGCCACGTCCGACATGGAAATGGGCTCCGCCAGGTTGGCGGTGATGCGGTTGACGATGTCGTTGATCTGGTCGACCTGCGCATCGCCCTCGATGCCTTGGGCACCCTGCATCTGAACGCTCGAGAGCAGCCGATAGTCGGTGCACTGCGCAAGATCGGCCATGAACTCGAAGAACAGCCCGAGCCGGCGCACGCCGCGCGCCGCCTTGATGTTGTCCCAATGCGTTTGCGCCTGCTGCGACATGCCGAAGAACTCGATGCCGTGGCGGGCCCGCTCGAGCAGTTGCATCACCTCGCGCAGTTCCGGAATTCCGGCCGCGGCGCTCTCGATGGGTTCGTGGCGGAACTGGATCACCCGGTCGCGCCCCTCGGCACCGCCTTCGGGCACATCGAGCGAGATCCAGTTGTGCGGCAGCCTCGGCCCGCAGAGCACCAGGTGCCCCGGTTGGAACGGCCCGATCCAGTCGCCGACGAAAGCCTTGCCGGATGTCTCCGTGATCAGGTGCAGCTCGTAGTCTTCATGAAAATGCCAGCGCACCAGCGGGCTCGGAAAGCCGTGCGCAAGACAGCGCACCAGGCCGGTTTCGGGGGCCTCGTAGCCCAGCGACGGGGAGCGCGCAATGTCGCGCTCAAGTTCGGGGTGGCGCTGACGGGGAATCGCGCGTTTGCGGGTGGACGTTGTCATGGCAGCACGAAGGTCAAGACCGGGACGCGGCAGGCACATTGTCCTGCTGCGCGAGCGCGGCCTCAACCGCTTGGAGCGTGGGTGGATCGGCGCCTTCGCGGGTGCAGTTCAGCGCAGCGGCCGTGGCGGCAAAGCGCATTACCTCGCGCCAGGCCTCGTCGCTCAGTTCGCCAAGCTGGGCCGGGTGCCCCACGCCGTGCGCAAGCAGCGACACGGAGAGGCCGGCCGTGAAAGTGTCACCCGCGCCGATGGTGTCGACCACCTCCACCCGAGGCGCCGCGACGGCCAGCGGTTCGCGCCCGGTGCGCCAGAGCGTGGCGCCGGCGCTGCCGCGCGTGACGATGATCGCATGCACACCGGCCTGCAGGCACTCCGCGGCCAGCGCATCCACCGGCCGGCCAGGGGCGAGCAGTTCGGCGTCCTCGTCGCTGAGCTTGACCATGTCAGCCATTGCAAGCCACTCCATGACGCGCGCGCGATACGCCGGCATGTCGGGAATCAGGCTCGGCCGCACATTGGGGTCGAACACGATCACGCGGCGTCCTGCGTTGGCCGTGACCAGTTCGGCGATGCGCGTGGCCGCCGGCTCCTGCAGCAGCGAGATCGAACCAAAGTGCAGAAAGCGGCAGTCCGCCGGCAGCTGCGGCAGCGGCTCAGGCGCCCAGGTCGCGTCGGCGCTGCCGCGGGTATAGAACGCATAGCGGTTGGTCTGCGGCGTACGCTCGACAAAAGCCACGGTCGACGGCGCACTGCTGCGCAGAATGAAGCTGGTGTCCACGCCGTTGTGCTCGAGAAAGCCCATCAGCCGCTCGCCGAAGAGGTCGGTCGACAACTGGGTGAGAAAGCCCGTCGGCTCGCCGAGGCGCGCGCAGGCGACCGCGGTGTTGAGCGGCGAGCCGCCCTCGTGCCCCAAGAACCCGAGGGTGCCTGCTTCGCTGGCGGTGAAATCGATCAGGGCTTCGCCCGTGAGTGCAATGCGCATGGTGGTTGGATTCTCTTCGTCTTCTCTCAGCCCAAGGCGCGCGCGTCGGCCAGGAAGCCGGTCTCGGCAGCCAGCGTGGCGGGATGATCGAGCAGTTCGGCAAAAAGGCGCGGCGGAATGGTGATGGCACCCACGCCGAGCCCCAGCAGCGAAAGATACGCCTCGCGCGAGCGGATGCTCGCCACCAGGAGCCGCGTGCCGGACGAGGGCCGCTGTGCCACCAAGGCCTGCATTTGCGCAATCAGCGCCAGCCCGTCGATACCGGCGTCTTCGAGCCGCCCCAGGTAAGGCGCCGCGTACGCCGCGCCCAGTTGCGCGGCAAAGTGCGCCTGTTCGGGCGCGTACACAGCCGTCCACGTCACCGGCACGTCTTGCGCGATGAGCCGTGCGCCGGCATCGAGGCCTTGGCGCGTGGCGGGAATCTTCACCACGAGTTGTCCTCGGTCGAAGTGCGCGAGCAGGTTTTCAGCGTCTTCGAGCATGCCGTCGACGTCGCTCGAATACACCTGTGCCTGTACTTGCCGCGCGCCCAGATCGATGCAGCGCTTCAGCAGACCCGGTACCTCGTCGCGGCCTACGCCTGCGCGTTGAAGCAGCGTCGGGTTGGTTGTTACACCGTGAACGACTGGGTGCGGCAGGCATGCCTTCAGCTCGGTCAAGTCGGCGCTGTCTAGGTACAGGTGGAAGTCTTGGTTCATGGGCTTGCTTGGTGCACAGAATACGGAGAGTTCGTGGCGTGTGCAAAGGCCACCGGGTACTCCCCTCCGCGAATGTCCCCCGGGCTTCGCGGAGAAAGGTACCCGTCGGCGGGTGCGCGCCCCGAACCCGGCACCTCACGCACAGCGAACTTCATCTCAGCTCATCACATTCCCGCCATCGACATTCAAGGTCTGCGCCGTGATGTAGCGCGCCTCGTCGCTGGCAAGAAATACCGCCGCGCCGGCAATGTCGCTCGGCATGCCCATGCGGCCGAGCGGCACCTCCAGGCCCACCCGCCGCTTCTTCTCGCCGAGTGGCAGCCCTTCGGCCTTGGCAAACAGGCTGTCTACATGGTCCCACATGGGCGTATCGACCACACCCGGCGCAATGCCGTTGACGCGAATGCCGTGCGGCGCCATGGCCAGCGCGGCGCTCTGGGTGTAGCTGATGACGGCGGCCTTCGTTGCGCAGTAGTGCGACACCAGCGCTTCGCCGCGACGCCCCGCTTGCGAGGCCATGTTGATGACCGATGCGCCCTGCGTGCCGGCTTCGACCATGTGGCGCAGCACCGCTTGCATGACGAAGAACATGCCTTTCACGTTGACCGCGAACAGCTTGTCGAAGGACGCCTCGTCGCTGTCGAGCAGCGGCGCAAGGTCGAACACCGCGGCATTGTTGAACAGGGTGTGAATGGGGCCGAAGGCGACCTGCGCCTCTGCAAGGAGGTGCGCGATTCCTTTCGTGTCGGTCACGTCGGCCGCGATGTAGGCGAGGCGGTCGGGATGCTTCTGCAACAGCGCCCGCACTGCTTCCGGCGCAGCAGCCATGCGGTCGACGACGCTGCAGCGCGCGCCCTCGGCAATGCATGCCTCGGCGACTGCAAGCCCGATGCCTCCGCCAGCACCGGTCAGCAGCACGTGGCGGTTCTTCAGCCGTTCGCTCATCTCGTTGCTCCTGCATTCATGAAACTTGCCACGCGTTCGCTCGCGCCACGCACGGCCTCTACCAGCCGCTCATCGCCTGCGGTGGCGCCCCAGAGTCCCGCGTCCGAGCAGAGTGCCAGCACCGGATCGACGGCATCGCAGATGGCGTGCGCCGCGGCTTCGTCCATGCCCTGATCTTGATAGGCGTATGGCAATGCCCCGCGATGCCAGCGTTGCAAGAAGGCAAGGAAGAGCGCGGGCAGCATCGCCACGCTGTCGATCGGCTGCCCGGCGGCACGCCGCTCGCGCACGGTGGGTGCAATGAAGCCCGGGATCTTCGAGAAGCCATCCGCCGCCACGCGCTGGTTGGTGTCGCGGATCGCGGGGTTGCCGAAGCGGTCGAGCACCACGTCGCGATACGCCGCAAGGTCGATCGGGCTCGGGCTCAGGCACGGAATCACGTCGTCGGTCACGTAGTCGAACGCCATCTTGCGCACGGCCGGGTGGTGCGTACCTTCATGGATGAAGCCCAACCCGATCAGCGTGCCGGCCCACGCAATGCAGCTGTGCGTGGCGTTGAGGATGCGGATCTTGGCCTCTTCGTACGGCTGCACCGAATCGACCAGCTCCACGCCCACGCGGCCCCAGTCGGGTCGCCCGGCCACGAAGTTGTCTTCGATCACCCACTGGATAAAGCTCTCGCCGGTGATCGCGGCGGCATCGTCGCGGCCCGTGGCGGCCTTCACGCGTGCACGCAGTTCGGGCGGCGGGCGCGGCGTGATGCGGTCGACCATCGCGTTCGGGCAGGCGGTGTTCGACTGCACCCAGGCGAGCAACTCGGAATCGCCCGCGCGCTCGATGAACTCGAGCAGCCCGGCACGGAAACGGTCGCCGTTGTGGCGCAGGTTGTCGCAGTTGAGCAGCGTGACCGGACCGGCCTGCGCAGCCTTGCGCGCGCGCAAGATCGCGCAGACGGCGCCGTAGATGGTCACGCCTTCGCCGCCTCCACTCCACGCCTGGCCGCGGCGGGCTCGCTCGATGTCTGCCGCAAGGTCGCCGAACGAGAGGTCCAGCTTGCCCTTCGTATCGAGGTAGTAGCCCGCCTCGGTCACCGTGAATGACACGATGCGCGTGGACGGTGCCGCGCCGCGCGCGACGACCCTAGCCAGCGAGGGCTCGTAAGGCAGAACCTCTCGAATGGCTTCGATTTGCTCGTAGCGGTACTCGCCGGCCGGTGAAACCGTCTCCAGCGTGTAGCGCCCGCCCTGCGCCTGCAGTGCGGCTACCACATCGGCCATGTCGGGCCGGATGTTGGCGCCCGAGAGCGACCAGCGGGTGTCGCCCGCATCGATCAACCGCTGGAGATAGACCGCCTGGTGGGCCCGGTGGAACGAGCCGAGCCCAAGGTGAAGCACCGTGAACTCCGAAAGAGCCGGTGGTGTTTGTGCAAGAGGCGCTGCTGCAAGGGTCACGGGAAATATCCGGATGAAAAATGAAGAATCAGGCGGAGACCGCGCGGCCTTCGCGATTGAAGAGATGCAGCACGCTGGGATCGAGCTCTACCGCCACATCGTCGCCCGCATGCAGCGGCGTGCGCTCGTTCTGGCGCGAGATGAGTGGCACGCCGCCCACGTCGACGTGGATCAGCGTGTCGGCGCCCAGTGCTTCGATCAGCTCCACACGCCCCGGCACGCCCGCAGCAGCGGCCTGCTTCGGATGCACGCGCAGGCCTTCAGGCCGCACGCCCAGGAAGCCGTCGCTCGGAAGGCGCCCGCCGGTGGCTGCCGAGAAACTCGGAATCGCACTCGCCGCCACCATGTTCATCGACGGCATGCCGATGAACTGGGCAACGAACTGATTGGCCGGCCGGTCATAGAGCTCGAGCGGCGTGCCCACCTGCTCGATGAGCCCGTCCTTGAGCACCACCACGCGGTCGGCCAGCGTCATGGCCTCGACCTGGTCGTGCGTCACGTAGATGGTGGTGGCACCGAGCGAACGGTGCAGCTTGTGGATTTCGACGCGGGTGTTGCCGCGCAGGGCCGCATCGAGGTTGGACAGCGGCTCGTCGAACAGGAACACCTTTGGCGCGCGCACGATGGCGCGGCCAATGGCCACCCGTTGGCGTTGCCCGCCGGACAAGTCCTTGGGCGTGCGGTCGAGGTACTGCGTGAGGTTGAGCGTCTTGGCCGCGTACTCGACCTTGGTCTTGATCTCGCTCTTTGAAACACCCGCCAGCTTGAGCGCGAACGACATGTTGTCGTACACGCTCATGTGCGGGTAGAGCGCGTAGCTCTGGAACACCATGGCCAGGTCGCGCTTGCCCGAAGGCGCCCAGGTGATGTCCTTGCCGTCGAGCAGCAGGTTGCCGCTGGTGATGGGCTCGAGCCCCGCAATGAGGCGCAGCAGCGTCGACTTGCCGCAGCCCGAAGGCCCGACGAAGACGATGAACTCGCCCTTCTGGATTTCAAGATCGACGCCCTTGATGATGTCGGCGTCGCCAAAGCTCTTCTTGATGTCTTTGAGTTGCAGGTAGGCCATGAGGTGTCTCCCTTTCTTTACTTGACGGCGCCGAAGGTCAGGCCTTGCACCAGTTGCTTCTGGCTGAACCAGCCGAACACGACTATGGGCGCAATGGCCATCAGCGAAGCGGCGGACAGCTTGGCCCAGAACAGACCCTCGGGGCTGGAGTAAGAGGCGATGAGCGTGGCCAGCGTGCCGGCCTTGGCCGAGCTGAGGTTGAGCGCCCAGAAGGCCTCGTTCCAGCTCAGCACCAGGCACAGGAGGCCGGTCGAGGCAAGGCCGCCCACCGACAGCGGCAGCACCACGTGGCGGAACTCGGTCCACAGGCTGGCGCCGTCCATGCGCGCGGCTTCGAGAATTTCGTTCGGAATGTCCTTGTAGGCGCTGTAGAGCATCCACACCATGATCGGCAGGTTCGACAGCGTGAACACGACTGTGAGCGCGGTGAGCGAGTCGAGCAGGCCCGCGGTTTGCGCAAGCACGTAGATCGGCACCAGCGCCCCCACGGCCGGCATCATCTTGGTGGAGAGCATCCACATCAGGATGTCGCGCGTCTTCTTCGTGCGGAAGAAGGCCATCGAGTACGCCGCAGGCGCCGCGATCAACAGGCCGATGATGGTCGAGCCCAGGCTGGTGATGAGCGAGTTGCGCGCGTACAGCAGGTAATCGCTGCGGCGCTGCACTTCGCCGAAGTTGTCGAGCGTGGGCTCGAAGATGAAAAGCGGCGGCACGTGAATGGCCTGCAGCTCCGTCTTGAAGGCCGTGAGAAACAGCCAGCCGAGCGGAAAGAACAGGAGCAGCGCCACGGCCCACGCACCCACGGTGCGCAGCAGTTGCGGAAGGAAGTTGCTGGGTTGCATGGTCGTTCCTTCAGTCGAGGTTCTTGCCGATGATCCGAATGAGGAACACGGCCACGATGTTGGCCAGCACCACGGCGAACAGCGCACCGGCCGATGCCACGCCCACGTCGAAGTTCATCAGCGACTGCTTGAAGATCAGGTAGGTCATGTTGGTGCTCTCGTTGCCCGGGCCGCCATTGGTGGTGATGGCGATCTCGGCGAACACGCTGAGCAGAAAGATCATCTCGATCATGATCACCACCGCCATCGGCCGGCCGAGGTGCGGAATGGTCAGGTAGAAGAAGCGCTGGAACGCGCTTGCGCCGTCCATGCGCGCGGCCTCCATCTGCTCGCGGTCGAGCGACTGCAGCGAGGTGATGAAGATCAGGCAGGCGAACGGCAGCCACTGCCAGGCCACCATGACGATCACCGAGAACAGCGGCACGTCGGTGAGCCAGTCGACCGGCTGCGCGCCGAAGAAGCGCCACACGTCGGCCAGGATGCCGTAGATGGGGTTCATCATCATGTGCTTCCACAGCAGCGCGTTGACCGCGGGCATGACGAAAAACGGAGAGATGAGCAGCACCCGCACGATGCCGCGGCCCGGGAAGGGCTCGTTCACCAAAAGTGCGAGCAGCACGCCGAGCACCACCGTGATGACGATCACGCTGCCGATCAGCATCAGCGTGTTCCACGTTGCGGGCCAGAAGTCGGGGTCGGTAACGAAGTAGTGAAAGTTCTCGATGCCCGCGAAGGTGCGTTCGCCGGGCTGCATGAGGTTGTAGTTCACGAACGAGAAGTACAACGTCATCACCAGCGGCACGATCATCCACAGGAGGAGCGTGAGCACGGCGGGCGCCATGAGGGCCCGGGGCAGGAGTCGTTTCATGAGGAGGTTCCTTCTCGTTGTCTCTGGCTCCTTCCCCGCTGGGGGAAGGCTGGGATGGGGGCTCCCGGATCGAGCGCCGCGGCGATTGGTACGCCGCGTGCCCCCACCCCTGCCCTCCCCCGGAAGGGGAGGGAGCAAGAATGAAAGCTGGCTTACTTGTAGTAGCCGGCTTTCTTCATCTCGCGCTCGGCCGCCGTCTGCGAAGTCTTCAGCGCCTGGTCCACCGTGACCTTGCCCGACAGCGCCGCGCTCATCTGCTGGCCTACCGCCACGCCAATGGCCTGGAACTCGGGAATGGCCGCGTACTGCACGCCCACGTATGGGGATTTGGGCAGGGTGCTGTCGCTGAGGTTTGCCGTATCGATGGCCTTCTTCTCGGCCGCTGCAAACTTGGCAACCTTCTGGAACTCGGGGTTCGCGTAAGTCGACTTGCGCGTGCCGGTGGGCACCGTGCCCCAGCCGTGCTCCTTGGCCACCAGGTTCACGTACTCCTTGGAGGTCGCCCATTTCACGAAGGTCTGCGCGGCGGCGCCCTTGGTCGAGCTTGCGGGAATGGCCAGGTTCCAGGTCCACAGCCAGTTGGCGCCCTTGGGCGTCACGGCCACCGGTGCCTGTGCGAAGGCCACCTTGTCGGCCACCTTCGACTGCTTGGGGTCGCTGATGAACGAGGCTGCAATGGTTGCGTCCACCCACATGCCGCACTTGCCTTCGTTGAAGAGCGCAAGGTTCTCGTTGAAGCTGTTGGCCGATGCGCCGGGCGGGCCATACGACTTCATCATGTCGACGTAGAAGTTGATCGCGTCCTTCCAGGGCTTGGTGTCGATCTGCGGCTTCCACTGCATGTCGAACCACTGGCCGCCGTTGGTGTTGACCAGCGTCGTCAAAAAGGCCATGTTGTCGCCCCAGCCCGGCTTGCCGCGCAGGCACATGCCGTACACGCCGGCCTTGGGGTCGTGGATCTTGCCGGCCAGCTCTTTCACCTGCGCCCAGGTAGGCTGCTCGGGCATCTGGAAGCCGACCTTGTCGGCCAGGTCCTTGCGGTACATGAGCATCGAGCTCTCGCCGTAGAACGGCGCAGCGTAGAGCTTGCCTTCGTACGACAGGCCGGCGCGAATGGCGGGCAGCAGGTCGTCGGCGTCATAGGCGGCGTCGGTGGCAATGGGCTGGAGCCAGCCCTTCTTCGACCAGATCGGTGCTTCGTACAGGCCGATGGTCATCACGTCGAACTGGCCGCCCTTGGTAGCGATGTCGGTCGTCACGCGCTGGCGCAGCGTGCCTTCCTCGAGCGTCACCCACTTGAGCTTGATGTCAGGATTGGCTTTTTCGAAGAAGGGCGTCAGCTTCTGCATCTCGATCATGTGGCCGTTGTTGACGGTGGCAATCACGAGTTCGGTGGCGGCTTGGGAGGCGAGCCCCGTGCCGGCGAGTGCGAGGACGAGGCCCGCTTTCAGAAAACGCTTCATGTTGTCTCCTAGAGGTGAGCGACGCCCTGTGTTCGGGTCGCCGTGGCGGGATTCTGGAGAAACGCGCTTGCGGGTTTGGTACTTCATCCGCCTGTCATGGTACTTTCATGCACCAATTGGCTAGGAGATTCCCTAGTTAACGCAATACAGCATGGAAAATCTCAATCCAAAGACTTCAGGCACCGCCCAAGAGCTGGCGCCGGAACTGCGCCGCGGCCGGTGACAGCGCGCGGTCCTGCCGGGTGATGAGGCAGATTGGCGGCACGCGCACCGGCAGCTCCACCGGCACGGTGCGCAGCACGCCCAGCCGCGCGTAGTGGCCGGCCTGCGAAGCCGGCATCACGGCCGCCATGTCGGAGTTCTCGAGCAAGGCGGTAATGGCAATGGGCGATGCCGTTTCGATGATGTCGAGGCGCGCCTGGATGCCCGCCTCCCGCATGGCCGCCTCGAAGCGCCCGCGCTGCGGCGAGCCGGGCGGCTGCAGCACCCATGACCAGTTCGCCATTTCGGCCAGCGTGACGGTGGGCCGCTCGAACACCGGGTGAGCGGCGCGCACCACGACCACCTGCGACTCGCCCAGCAGCGGCACGCTCGCGTACCTGGCCTCGTCGTGGCTGTCCGTGAGCCGGCCCAGCACCAGGTCAACGTCGCCCTGCTCCAGCTGCGCCTGCATCACATCGCTGGTCTCGACCACCACCGACACGGCCACCTGCGGATGACGGCGGTGGTACTCGACCAGCGCCGGCGCCAGTAGCTCGGGCACCGCGCCCGGCACGCTGCCCACGCGCAGCGAACCGCTGAGGCCCGAGCGCAGCGCGAGCATTTCCTCGCGGGCGCTGCCGAAGTCGCTGAGCACGCGGCGGGCGTAACGGATCAGGATTTCGCCGTAAGGCGTGGGCTCCATGCCGCGCGCGAGGCGCTCGAAGAGCTTTTCGCCCAGCGAATCTTCCAGTTGCTGCAGCAGCTTGGTGGCCGCCGGCTGGCTGATGTTCATGGCCTCGGCCGCACGGCCCAGATGGCGGTGGGCATCGAGCCGTGCCAACAGGAGCAGCTGGCGCGGCCGCACATGGAGCATCAGCGATGCGTCGGTCAGGCCTGAACCGGAAGTCATGCACAAAAGTATATGGAGCTTCGGGCTTTTTCGATTGGATTGGCGGCGCGAAGCTCCCTAAGCTGGCACCAAACAAGCAGGAGACACACCCGATGAAGTTTTCTTTTCTTGCCCGCACGGCCAGCGCGGCAACGCTGGCACTGGCAACCGCCATGGCCGGTGCGCAGCCCGCCTACCCCGACAAGCCGGTGCGCATCATGGTCGGCGCCTCGCCCGGCGGTGGCACCGACATCCTCGCGCGCGTGCTGGCCGACAAGTTCGCGCCGGTGCTCAAGCAGCCCGTGACGGTGGAGAACCGCCCCGGCGCCTCCAACACCATTGCCGGCGAACTCACGGCGCGCGCCGCGGCCGACGGCACCACCCTGCTGCTGGCCACCAACACCGCGCAGGCGGTGGCGCCGCACATCCTCAGGCTCAAGTACGACCCGCTGAAAGACCTGCAGCCGATCGGCCTGGTGGCCGTCATGCCCAACGTGCTGGTGGTTTCGGCCAGCTCGCCCTACAAGTCGGTGAAAGACCTGGTGGCGGCCATGACGGCCAAGCCGGGCGGCTTGAAGTACGCATCGTCCGGCATCGGCAGCACGCAGCACGTGGGCGGCGAGGCCTTCAACCTCGCAACGGGCATGAAGTCGATCCATGTGCCCTACAAGGGCAGCTCGCAGGCGCACATCGACATCATCGGCGGCGAGGTCGACATGATGTTCGACAGCACCTCTTCCGCCATGGGCCAGATCAAGGCCGGCAAGTTCCGCGCGCTGGCCGTGAGCGCTCCGCAACGTTCGCCCGAACTGCCCGACGTGCCCACGCTCGCCGAGCAGGGCATCAAGGGCGCCGACGTGTCCACCTGGTACGGGCTCTACGTGACGGCTGGCACGCCGCGGCCCGTGGTGGAGCGGCTCGGTACGGAGCTCACCCGCACGCTCAAGCTGCCCGATGTGCAGGGGCGCATCAAAGGTCTTGGCGGGGAGCCCGGCGTGATCACCGGCGAAGCTTTTGCGGCCATGAACAAGCAGGAGTTCGACCACTACGGGCAGCTCGTGCGCGACGCCAACATCAAGGCCGAATGAGGCTTTGGGCTTTTTCTTTCCGTCCTTCCCTTCCCTCCACTTCAATCCTGACGACATGTCCACCCCATCGAAGACCCCGAGCGTGATCTCCGCCAAGCCCCGCATCGTCGTGCTGCTCGGCGACCCGAGCGGCATCGGCCCCGAGATGGCTGTGAAGCTGCTCGCGCGCCAGCGCAACCTGGACGCCGCGCGTGTGCTGCTGATTGCCGACCCGATGGTGCTGGCTGCAGGCGAGCGCGTGGCGGGCGTGAAGCTCGACCCGCTTCAGATCGACCGGTTCGACGACCTGCGCTTCGAGGACGGCCGCCCCACGCTGCTGCTGCGCGACTGGATGGAGGGCCGGGAGCCGGTGCTCGGCGAATCGAACGAGGCCTCGGGCCGCGCATCCTTCGAGGCACTGGAACTCGCCACCGCGGCGGTGCGGCGCGGGCAGGCCGACGGCATTCTCTTTGCGCCGCTCAACAAGCACTCGCTTCGCCTGGGCGGCCTGGTGCATGAAGACGAGCTGCGCTACATGCAGGAGCGCTTTGCCGTGAAGGGCTTCGTCTGCGAGTTCAACCTGACGGGCTCGCTATGGACCTCGCGCGTAACGTCGCACATTCCGCTGAAGGATGTGGCAAGCCACATCACGATGGAGGGCGTGAGCGACGCGGTGAAGATCATTGCATCGGCCCTGCGCCGCGCGGGCGTGGCGCAACCTCGTATTGCAGTGACGGGGCTCAACCCCCACGCGGGGGACGGCGGCTCCATCGGCATGGAAGAAATCGAGATCATCGCGCCGGCCATCGAACAACTGCGCGCCGAGGGCTTCGACGCCCGCGGTCCGTTCTCTCCCGACACGGTGTTCATCGGTGCACGCCGGGGCGATGTGGATGCGGTGGTGTCGATGTATCACGACCAGGGGCAGATCGCGATGAAGCTTATGGGCTTCGAGCAAGGTGTGACGCTGCACGGTGGCTTGCCCGTGCCGGTGGCCACCTCTGCGAGCGGCAGCGCTTTCGACATTGCGGGCAAGGGCGTTGCGCAGATCGAAGGGCTGCAGCAGGCCTTCGACTTGTGCGTGCGGATGGCCAGTGGTGGGCCGGTGCGTGCGCCTTTGGAGGCGGCTACGGTTTGAGGGGGTGCTTGGCGGCGTTGTTGTCCGAGGCACCGCTGTTCAGGGCGCGTGCAAAGGCCACCGGGTACTCCCCTCCGCGAATGTCCCCCGGGGCTGCGCCCCTCCTCCTTTATTTAGGCCGCAGGCCGGGGGACATTCGCGGAGAAAGGTACCCCGTCGGCGGGTGCGCCGCCCTGAACAGCAGCACCATCAGACAGCGCCTCAGCGCTTGACCCGCAGCATCCCCTCTTGCGCCGTAGAAGCCACAAGCCGCCCATCGCGCGAGTACAGGCTGCCACGACACAAGCCGCGCGCCCCGCTCGCGCTCGGCGAGTCGAGCACGTAGAGTAGCCAGTCGTCCATGCGGAAATCGCGGTGGAACCACATCGCGTGGTCGAGACTCGCGGGGCGCACCTGGCCGCTCATGAAACTCAGGCCGTGCGGCAGCATGGCGGCGCGCAGCAGGCCATGGTCGGAGGCGTAGGCGAGCAACGCGCGGTGCACGACCGGATCGTTGGGCAACGGTGCAATCGCACGCATCCAGATGGCGCTTTCGGAGGGGCGCACTTCCGGCGTCAACAGGTCGTCGGCCTCCACGCGGCGGTATTCGATGCCGTGCGGCTCCAGGCCCTTGATGCGCCAGCGCTCGGGCAGCCGGTCGCCGAGCGCGATGCGCTGGTCGAGCTCGCTCACCAGGCCTTCGGGGCCTTGCACCGTTGGCATGGTGAACTGGTGTTCGACGCCGTCGTCCACCGTCTGGAAGGACGCCGACATCTCGAAGATGATGCGTTCCTGCTGGCGCGCCACCACATGCCGCGTGGTGAAGCTGCGGCCGTCGCGCACGCGGTCGACGCTGTATTCGATGGGCGCATGCTCGCCCGGCAGCAGGAAGTAGGCGTGCATGGAATGTACGGGCCGGTCGGCACCGACCGTGAGACTTGCGGCCGCGAGCGACTGGCCGAGCACCTGGCCGCCGAACACGGCGGGTGTGCCGATGTCTTCGCTCTGGGCCAGGAATTTGTCGCCCCCCAGCGGCTCGAGCTGCATGAGTGCGACGAGTTCGTCGACAAGGCGGGCGGCGGTGGCGGGGTCGGTGGTCATCGGAAGAAAAGGCTGCAGGCGTCAGCAAAAAGAATCAACCCGCAACCATAGCAAAGCCCGGGCCCGCGGGCTGTCGCGGGCCGGTCAGCACCACACCAGCCTTGCGGGGCTCAGCGGTCGAGATCGACGCCGTCTGCCGCCAGCTTCTCTTGCAGCGCCGGCACGTCGACGTCCGCAAACCGGGCGCCGCTGCCCAGCGAAGCCGCCGCCGTACCCGCGGCCTGCCCCATCACAAAGCAACCGCCGCTTGCACGCGCGGCCGACTGGCCCTCGTGCGTCATGGCGGCGCAGCGGCCGGCCACCAGCAGGTTATCGACAGTGCGCGGCACGAGCATGCGCCAGGGCAGCTGGTTGTAGGTGCGGTTTTCGTCGCGCGGAAAGGCCCATTCAATGCGGCCGTCGGCATGCATTTCCATCGGCCAGGCATTGATGCCGATGGCGTCGTCGAATGCGGCCGAAGAGAGAATGTCCTCGCCGGTGAGCGCATAGAGGCCTTCGATGCGGCGCGTTTCGCGGATGCCGACCTGCGGCGCAATTTCGACGATGGCCGACTTTGCGAAGCCCGGCACCTCGGCCTTCATGAACTTGAAGTATTCGGCAATCTGGCGTCGCCCTTCGAGCTCGCCCTCGGTGAGCTCGCGCGCATCCACTCCGTTCATCGCGCGGCCTGCGGCATTGCGGATCTGCGTGACGTTGGCGCGCCATTCGCGCGGATCGATGTTGGGCCGCAGGATCGCGCCTTCGCGCGGAAACTTGTACTTGCCGGGCTTCTGCTGCTGCACCGCGGCCATCAGGTCGTTGATGGCCTTGAACTCGCCGACGGCCGCAAGGGCCGGCTCGGCATCGACCTGGCCGACGCGGAACATCGTGGTCGGGAACAGCCCGCTGCCGTGGCCGTCGCCCACTTCGAAGGGCACGCCTGCAAAGGCGGCCACATCGGCGTCGCCGCTCGCGTCGATGAATGCATTGGCGCGGATGGCCTGCCGGCCCGACTTGGTTTCGACCACCAGCGCCGCGATGCGGTTGCCGTCGCGCACCACCGCGGCGGCCCATGCGTGAAACAGCAGGTTCACGCCGGCAGCTGCCAGCAACTGGTCGGCCGCGATCTTGTAGGCCGAGGTGTCGTAGGAGCGCACGCGGATGCGGCCCTGCATGCCGTCCTGCGGCTTGTTGAGGCCGCCCAGCGCGTCGATGCGCGCGAGGAGGTCGTCGACCACGCCGCGCACCAGCAGGGTCATTTCGCCGTTGCGCTTGCCGTACAGGCCGGCAAAGTTGGTCACACCGCCTGCGGTGCCCATGCCGCCCAGAAAGCCGTAGCGTTCCACCAGCAGCGTGTTGGCACCATGGCGCGCGGCGCTCACGGCGGCGGCAATGCCCGCGGGGCCGCCGCCGACCACCACCACGTCGTATTCCCCGAAGACCGGCAGTTCGCGCGCCGGTTCGGTGAGGGTGTTCTGCTTGGCTGCTGTCATCACTGGATCTTGATGCCGCGGGCCGAGATGATCTTGGTCATGATCGCTGCTTCTTCCTTCACACGCAGGCGCATGCCGTCCGGCGAGGTGCCGACCGCCTGCCAGCCCTGCTCGAAGAGCTTCTGGCGCACTTCGGGCTGCTTCATGATGGTTTCGACCTCGCGGCTGAGGCGGGCCTGCGCCGTCTTGGAAAGGTTGGCGGGGCCGAGCAGCGCCACCCACACTTCGAGCGAAAAGTCGCGCACGCCGGCGTCGGCCAGCGGTGGCAGCTCGGGCACCAGCGTGCTGCGGCCGCCCGTGAGGCCGATGGCCTTGAGCTTGCCGGCGCGCACCTGCGGCATGGCCACGCCCGGGGGGATGAGGGCCATCTGCACCTGGTCGCCCAGCATGGCGGTCACGACCTGCGGGTTGCCCTGGTAGGGCACGTGCTCGGCGTTGAAGCCGGGCACGCGGCTCTTGAGCAGTTCCATGCCCAGGTGGCCGACCGAGCCGACACCCACGGAGCCGTAGTTCCACTTGTCGCCGCCCTTGCGGGCCGCATCGAAGAAGGCGGTGCCCGAAGGCAGGCTGTTCTGCGCCACCAGCACCAGCGGCGCCGTGGCAATCAGCGACAGGTAGGTGAAGTCTTTGGCCGGGTCGTAGGGCAGCCGCGGATACAGCATCTTCGACGAGGTGAGATTGCCGTTGATGACGATGCCCAGCGTGTGGTCGTCATTGGCCTTGGCCACGATGTCTGCCGCGATGTTGCCCGAGGCGCCGGGCTTGTTGTCCACCACCACGGGCTGGCCGAGCGCCTTGGCCAGCGGTTCGGCAATGGTGCGGGCGGCAATGTCGGGCGTGGAGCCGCCCGGAAAACCCACGAGCAGGCGAATCGGCTTGGTCGGCCAGGCATTGTTCTGTGCATTGGCCGCCAGCGGCAGCGCGGCGGCGGCAGCCAGGCCGCAGGCGATCAGGAGGGCTCTCTTGGTTGCTTGCATGAAAGGTTCAGGAAAAGAAGAACTGTGAAAAAACGTAATGATGACAGCTACTCAAGGCTGATGTTGCCCCTGCGGACCAGTTCGCCGTAAACCTTGGACTTGGCCTCGGCATTGCGCTCGATTTCTTCCGGCGACCAGGCCAGTCGCTCGAAGGCAAAGGTGTCGAAGCGGGCGCGGATCTCGGGGTCTGCAATCACCTTGGCCACGTCGGCATTGATTTTGGCCTTGACTGCCGCCGGCACGCCCTTGGGCGCGAGCAGCGAGACGAATGAGTTCACCTCGAGCGACGCCGGCCCGCCCGCCTCGGCCATGGTGGGCACGTCGGGCATCTGGGGAATGCGCTTGGGCGCCGCCACGGCGATGTAGCGCAGCTTGCCGGCCTTGTAGATGCCTTGGCTCGACGGAATGCTTGCAAAGGCCCACGGCACTTCGCCGGTGCCGACGTTCGAATACAGCTGCGACACCTCGCGGTACGGCGCATGCCGCATGCGGATGCCCGTGAGCGCCTCGAGTTGCTGCGCGCCCAGGTGGCCCGGGCTGCCCACGCCCCACGATCCATAGACCATCGCCTCGGGGTTGGTCTTGGCTTCGGCGATCAGGTCGGCCATGTTCTTCAGCTTCGATTCGCTCGAAACCGCCACGAAAAACGGCGTGCGAAACAGCGAGGCCACGGGGTCGAAATGCTGCAGCGTGACGAAGTTGCGCGACTTGTACAGGTGCGGCAGCGCGGCGACGTGCTCGCTGTCGAGCTGCAGCAGCGTGTAGCCGTCGGGCGCGGCGCGCCGCGCCTGGTCGATGGCGATGAAGCCGCCGCCGCCCGGCCTGTTGTCGACCACCACGCGCTGGTTCCACAGACGCGAGAGCTTGTCGGAGATGAGGCGCAGCACCGCATCGGGCCCGCTGCCGGCGGCAAAGGGCGTGACCAGCGTCACCGGCTTACTCGGATAGTCGCTCGCCTGCGCCAGTGCGTTGGTGCCGAGGACGGCGGTGGCCGCGGCAAGCACGCCTGCCAGCAATGCGCGTGAAGAAAAGTTCATGGTTGGTTGTCTCCTGGGCCTGTGGCCTCGAATAGTGATGACGCGGAAAAAATCGGTTGGTCGTCGGTGTCGGTCAGTGCGGCGAAAGCATGGCCGCGGCGCCGGCGCCAGCCACCGCCACCGGTCGCAGCCGCTCCGGCGCGTCGTCCAGGCAGTGCTCGGGCCGCCAGGCGTAGAGCCATTCGACCGCATCGTAGAAGCGTTCGGGCGTGCGGCCTACCCACAGGCTGTTGCGCACCAGCCGCTCCACACCCTTGGCGTGGTACAGGCGCCCCATCTCGCGCACCGAGAGCACCACGCGCGCGGTGCGCGGAATGCGCGCGGCCTCGTAGAGCTTGAAGGCGGCGGGCATGTCGAAATTGCAGGCCTGCACCGCGGCGCCAAGCGTGACCGCGTCTTCGATCGCCATGCAGGCGCCCTGCGCAAGGTACTGCATC
This sequence comes from Variovorax paradoxus, assembly GCF_029919115.1. NCBI lineage: Bacteria > Pseudomonadati > Pseudomonadota > Betaproteobacteria > Burkholderiales > Comamonadaceae > Variovorax > Variovorax paradoxus. The sequence goes on along the minus strand of NZ_CP123990.1, from coordinate 556,455 downwards.
ATCGGGTGCGCGGCATCGCCGAGCAGGGTGGCCGGGCCCTCGCTCCAGCGCTCCACGGGGTCGCGGTCGGCCGTGCTCCAGCGGCGCCACGAGGTCGGCCGGTCGAGCAGCTGGCGCGGGCGCGCATGCACGCCTTCGAAATACGACAGCACCTCTTCCTTGCTTCCGTCCGAAACGCCCCACTCTTCCTGCTCGCGGCTGTGAAAGGTGACGACCAGGTTGTATTGCTCGCCATGGCGCAGCGGATAGTGCACCAGGTGGCAATTGGGCCCGGCCCAGACCACGGGTGCGTTCCAGCGCAGGTCGGCCGGCATGTCGGCCACCGGCACCACCGCGCGGTACACCACATGGCCCGAAACGCGCGGCTCGTCGCCCACGAGTTGGGCACGCACCACGGACTTGACACCGTCGCAGCCTACGACGGCGTCGGCCGTGAAGCGCCGGCCGTCGCGCGTGACGGCGACGACGCCCTGCGTGTTGCCGCCGCCGATGTCGATCGACTCGACCTGCGCCGACGTGTGAAAGCGGATGAGCGGATGCTGCTTCACCGCCTCGTGGATGGCGCCGTGCAGGTCGGCGCGGTGGCTCACCGCATACGGATTTTTGAAGCGCGCGCGGAAGGCCTCGCCCACGGGCACCGAGGCGACCTCGCCGCAATCGACGGCATCCATCATCACCAGCCGGTCGGTGAACACCGAGTTGCGGCGCACCGCTTCGCCCACGCCCAGTGCATCGAGCGCCGCAAAAGCATTGGGGCCGAGCTGCAGGCCGGCGCCGATTTCGCCGATGGTGGCGCTCTGCTCGAGCAGGTCGATGGAAACACCGAGCCGCGCCAGCGCCAGCGCGGCCGCCATGCCGCCGATGCCGCCGCCGACGAGCAGCACGCGGGGCGGGTTCTTCGTGGGAGATGTGCTCATTGCGAGGCCTCTTCTGCGCGGCGTTCCGTCAATCGATGCGCACGGTGAGCGAGGGGAGCTTGTCGATGCTCACCTTGAGGGTCTGGCCCGGCTTGACCGCGCCCACGCCTTCGGGCGTGCCCGTGAAGATCAGGTCGCCGGGCTGCAGCGCGAAGAGCGTCGACAGATTGGCGATCACCTCGTTCACCGACCAGATCAGGTGCGTGATGTCGCTGTTCTGCCGCACCTGGCCGTCGACCTCGAGCGTGATGGCGCCGGCATTGATCTCGCCCACGTTGGCCATCGTGCGCAGCGGCGCAATGGGCGCAGAGAAGTCGAAGGCCTTGCCGATTTCCCACGGCCGGCCGGCTTCGCGCATCTTCATCTGCAGGTCGCGGCGGGTCATGTCCAGGCCCACGGCGTAGCTGTGGATGTGGCTGGCCGCCTGTTCCACCGCAATGTTCTTGCCGCCCTTGCCGATGGCCACGACGAGCTCGGCTTCGTAGTGGTAGTTGCTGGTGAGCGGCGGATACGGAATGGCGCCGGTTTCGCCTTCGGCCACAGGCACCACCGAAGCGTCGTCGTTGGGCTTGCAGAAGAAGAACGGCGGCTCACGGTCGGGGTCGAAGCCCATCTCGCGCGCATGCGCCGCGTAGTTGCGGCCCACGCAGTAGACGCGGCGCACCGGAAACAGATCGCTCGAACCCACGATGGGCAGGCCGACGATGGAAGGAGGCGTGAAGGCGAAGGACATGAGGGCTCCTGCCGCGCGGGGCGGCACGTGGTCAAGACAAGAAAAGAAGAAAAGGAGAGAAGTGAGGCCGGCTTTCAGGCGTCTTCGAGAAAGGCTTCGCGCAGCACGCCCATGGCCTGCTGCACGGGACGGTCGGAGAAGCTGAAGAGCACCACGTCTTCGCCGGCGGCCGAGAGGCGCAGCGGTGCCCACGAAGGCACGACGAAGGTGTCGCGCGGGCCGAACTCGAAGAGCTGGCCCGCAATGTCGGCAACACCGCGGCCTTCGACCACGCTGTAGACGGCGCCGTCGGTGGCGCGGTGCGTCTTGCCGGCAAAGCCCTTGGGCAGCAGTTGCAGGTGGGTGCCGATGGTGGGCATCGGCGCACCGCCGGTCAGCGGGTTGACGTAGCGCAGCTTGTGGCCGAGCCAGGCATCGGGCGCCTCCTGCTTCTGCAGCAGGGCCAGCGCCTCGCGGCTGCGGACATAGGGGTAGTTGAAGATCGGCGAGGTGGGCGAGACGTGGTCGTGGCGCACCGGCACCATGTTGTGGCCGAAGCGCGCGAGGCTGTTGCCCTCGGGGCGGGCCACGTGCTGCACCTTGGCGTCGTCGTTCTCGGCAAAGCCGGCGTCGAAGAAGCGCAGCATCGGAATGTCCAGCCCGTCGAGCCACACCACCGGCTCCACCGTGCCGCCGACGCCCTCGTTGCCGTGGTCGTGCCAGGCCCACGAGGGCGTGATGATGAAGTCGCCCGGGTACATGGTGGTGCGCTCGCCGCCCACCGTGGTGTAGGCGCCCTTGCCGTCGACGATGAAGCGCAGCGCCGACTGCACATGGCGGTGCGAAGGCGCCACCTCGCCCGGCATGATGAGCTGCAGGCCGGCGTAGATCGACTGCGTGATCGACGAGTTGCCGGGCAGCGCGGGGTTTTCGAGCACGAGCACGCGGCGCACCGCTTCCTCGGCCGTGATGAGGTCGGCCGACTCCATCAGCAGCGGGCGGATCTCGTCGTAGCGCCACAGCGCCGGCACGCAAGGCGTGGTGGGCTCGCGCGGCACCAGGGCGTGCAGCGACTCCCACAGCGGCGTGAGGTTCAGCGGGCGGATGCGGTCGTAGTAGTCGCGGCGCTCCGCGGCATTGGCGGGGGCCGGGGCGGCTGGTTTCTGGGCTGGTGGATTCATGGCGGTTGGGCCGTTCGCGTGGCCTTTGTCTCCGAGAGCGGCTATCTTCCGCCGGTACTACTATTGGCGCAATGCAGCCGGGGCAATAGCTGCGATCCTGTTTTTCGATAGTGGCCTCATTTGGCCGCCGAGGAGATGCTTCATGGCCCAGCTCGATCTCGAATGGCTGCTGGTTTTCGACGAGGTCTACAAGACGGCGAACGTGTCGAGCGCGGCCGGGCGGCTGGGCATTTCCCAGTCGGCGGCCAGCACGGCGCTGGCCCGGCTGCGAACGCATTTCGGCGACAAGCTGTTCGTGCGCACCTCGCGCGGCATGGAGCCCACGCCCTATGCGCGGCAGATCCAGCCGCTGGTGCTGGACATCCTCGACCGCCTGAACCGGGCCAAGGGCGGCCGCGCCAGCTTCGACCCGGCCACCGCGGCGCGCAGCTTTCGCATCTGCATGACCGACATCAGCGAGGTGGTGCTGCTGCCGGGCCTGCTCGATCACCTGCGGCATGCGGCACCGGGGGTGCGCATCGAAACCGAGATCATCTCGACCGACAGCGGCCGGCGGCTGGAGGACGGCGCGGTCGACCTGGCGGTGGGTTTCATGCCGCAGCTCGACGCGGGCTTCTACCAGCAGACGCTCTTCATGCAGAACTTCGTCTGCCTGGCAGCGCGCAACCATCCGCGCATCGGCGAGCGGCTCACGCGCAAGCGCTTCGAGACCGAGGCGCATGCGGTGGTGGCTTCCTCGGGCACCGGCCACGCCATTGTCGACAAGACCATCGCGCGGCTGGGCCTCAGGCGCGATGTGGTGACCAGCCTTTCGAGCTTCCTGAGCGTGGCGCGCATCGTGGCGCACACCGAACTCATCGTGATCGTGCCCAGCATCCTCGGAAAGGTGCTGGCCACGCAGGAGCCGGTGAAGCTGCTGGAGCCGCCCTTCGAGCTGCCCGCCTACGCGGTGAAGCAGCACTGGCACGAGCGGTTCCATGCGGACGCGGGCAACGCATGGCTCCGGCGCACGCTCGCGGAGCTGTTCGGCGGCGGCTGAGCGTGCGCGCCGCGCCGACCGGCGGCGCGCATTGGCAGCGCCGCGCGCTCGCATAATCGGGGCTCCGACCAACACAGCCCACAAAAAGGCGGCGCATGTCCTCCATTACCCTTCGATTTCTGGCCGAGCCCAGCACCGTCAACTTCGGCGGCAAGGTTCATGGCGGCACCGTCATGAAGTGGATCGACGAAGCCGGCTACGCCTGTGCCACCAGCTGGGCCAAGCGCTACTGCGTGACGGCGTTCATCGGCAGCATCCGCTTTCACCACCCGATCATGATCGGCGACCTGGTCGAGGTGGAAGCCCGCCTGGCCTATACCGGCACCACCAGCATGAACATCTCGGTGGAGGTGCGCAGCGGCGACATGAAGGGCGGCACCATGGACAAGACCACCGAGTGCCTGATCGTCTTCGTCTCGGTCGACTCGCACGGCCGGCCGCTGCCGGTGCAGCCCTATGTGCCCGGCACCCCGGGTGAAATGGCGCTGGCCGAGCGAGCCAAGGCCCACCTGGACGCCAGCCGGGCTGCAGGCAAGGCCTGACCGCTGGCCCCGGCCGGGGCCGCGCTGATAGGCATGAAGCTCTAATGAGAGAGGCAGCTTGCGGCTAGAGTAGCCCGATTGTTTTCACAGGAACATTCCGCATGGCTACCCAGGACGACGAAACCGGCAACAACAAGGGCTCCGACCGCATCAAGGATTCCGCCCAGCAGATCTGGCTGGCGGGGCTCGGCGCCTTTGCCAAGATGCAGCAGGAAGGCAGCAAGGCTTTCGAGGCGCTGGTGAAAGACGGTGCCGGCATGCAGAAGAAAACCCAGGCCGCCGCCGAGGAAACGCTTGCTCAGGCGCAGACGCGCATGGCCGGCTTTGCGAGCGAATTCGGCACCAAGGCCGCGGGGCAGTGGGGCAAGCTCGAAAACATCTTTGAAGAGCGCGTGGCGCGCGCCCTCGAAAAGCTCGGCTTGCCTTCGGCCGCCGATTACGCTGCGCTGCAAGCCCGCGTGGCGGCACTCGAAGCCGAACTGCAACGCGGCGGGAACAAGCCGGCACCCGCCGCTGCCCCCGCACGGGCGAGCCGCAAGACGGCCGGCCGCAGTGCGGCGCCCGCAGCCGCCACAAAGAAGACCGTGCGGCGCAGCACCAAGGCCGGCTAGGCAAGCCAACTCCGGCCACAAGGGGTAGCCACCCCTTCCGTTTGCGGCACTGCACAAACGCACGCTGCCGCAAAACATTGCCCTGCCCGTTCAAGGTGCGGGGCACATACGCTAGAGTGTCCCCACAAGACAAAAACGGGGACTGACATGGCCAAGAAGGCGCCACGCCGCACAGCGCAACGCATCCTCGAAGCCGCACTGGAGCTGTTCAACCGCTTCGGGGAGCCGAACGTCTCCACCACGCTGGTGGCGGGCGAGCTCAACATCAGTCCCGGCAATCTCTACTACCACTACCCCGCCAAGGAAGAGCTGATCAACAAGCTCTACGAAAGCTACGAGGCCGAGCTCAACGAGCTCCTGCATGCCAGCGAAGGCGTGCACGATGTGGAAGACGCATGGTTCTTCATGCACAGCCTGTTCGAGCTGATCTGGCGCTACCGCTTCCTGTACCGCGACCTGAACGACCTGCTCAGCAAGAACCGGCATCTCGAAACGCAATTCCAGCTGGTGCTGAAAAACAAGGCGCGCGCCATCCGCGTGCTCATCGCGGGGCTGAGCCGGGCCGGGCACCTCGACATCGACGCCCACGAGGTCGACACGCTGGCGCAGAGCATGGTGGTGGTGCTGACCTACTGGCTGAGCTACGAATACGTGCGCAACCCGCGCGAGGCGCTCGAACCCGCGCATGCGCAGGGTGCGCTGATGCGTGGCGGGCAGCACACGCTGCACCTGCTCGCACCCTACCTCGGACGCGACCAGCGGAGGCATTTGCTGACACTCAGCAACGCCTACAGCGGCGAAGATCCGGCAAGCGACGCGCCGTCGGTTGCCCCCATCGATCTGGCGGCCTAGATGACCATGCCCCATCAAGACTTCAAACCGCTCTCGCTGATGTCCGCCGGCCCCGTTGCCGCGGCGGCACCCGCGGAACCCTGGACGCCGCTGCCGTATGCGGACGTGCCGCGCTACGACGCGCGGACCGCGCTTTTGCAGTGGCCGCGCCTGCATGCCGGCCACCCCTTGCCGCCACCGGAGAGCGAGCATCCGCTGGCGGACGGCTGGGCGCTGTACCACAGCGGGGAGTTCGAGCGTGCCGCCGCGCTCGGCTTGCTGCACGGACCCGAGGGGCTGGTGCTGGCCAACCAGGCCACCGCCATCTACGCCAACTATCTCGAGCCCCGCGAATCGGTGCGGCTTTCGATGTTCCGCCAGGTCATCGAACGCGCCGGTGCGCAGGCCACGGCAGAACCCGACAACTGCCAGGCGCTCTACTGGCAGGCCTACGCCCTGGGCCGCTACAGCCAGGGCATCAGCGTGGCGCGCGCGCTGGCGCAAGGCCTTGGCAGCAAGCTCAAGGGCGCGCTCGAACGGGTGATAGAGCTGCAGCCGGACCATGCCGACGCGCACATCGCACTGGCCGCCTTCCATGCCGAGGTGATCGACAAGGTGGGCGCGCTGGTCGGGCGCATGACCTACGGCGTGCGGGCCGACGTTTCGGTCGAGCTGTTCGAGCGCGGCCTCGCGCTGAACCCCCATTCGGCCAGCGCGCTGATGGAATACGGCCGCGCGCTGCTCATGCTGCACGGCGACGCGCGCATGGGCGAGGCCACGCAGCTGTACGAAAAGGCTGCGGCGCTGGAGCCGGTGGACGCAAAGGAACGGCTGGACGTGGAGCTGGCGCGGGCCGGGTTGTCGGACTGAAACGTGTTGTCAGAGCGCCCTGAAAGTGGCGTACAGGAGCGCAACTGCAGCAACGATGGAAGCCCCGGCTCCGACCATGTTGCCGATGTAAACCCACCGTGCTGGACCCGAGCCGCCGGCCTCCAGCCCGCGCTGACCTGTGATCGCAGCCAATGGCGTGGAAAGGCAAAACCCGTAAGCAGAGACGATCAGCGCAACCGCAATGATCCACTGCACAGGCACGGAAACAACCAACGCAGGAAGCAACGCCGCAACGGCAAGCATCAACACCGCGCCGATCGGCAGGCTCAGATGCGCCACACGCCACGAGTTGACGATATGCGCGGCATCCCCGCGCTTGATGGCTCGGGCATAGGGCGCGCCAAGGAGCAGGCCGAAAAGCAGAACGATGGCGCCGTGAAAGGCAAGATGTCGAGACGATGGATCCATGGGGCGCGGCCGGTAGAAAGGGGCCGGGTATCGTACCTACATCGGATCGGCGGCCCGCCTTCCTGGCGACGACTCCCGGTCATCGGCCATAAGATCGAGCCTTTATTGCCCTCGCCCCCATGTCCGACCTCAACGCCCAATTCGAAGCCGCCCAGGCCAACTCCAAGCTGCTGGCCGAGCGCCCCGACAACCCGACGCTGCTCAAGATCTACGGCCTTTTCAAGCAGGCCACCGAAGGCGACAACACCGCCAAGAAGCCGAGCTTCAGCGACATCGTGGCCCGCGCCAAGTGGGATGCGTGGACCGCGCAAAAGGGCTTGAGCGCCGATGAGGCCAAGCAGAAGTACATCGATCTGATCGAGTCGCTGCGCGGCTGACCTCCACCCTTCAGCCGACGATGCCGCGTTCGTGGAGCGCGGCGATCTGCTCTGCGGTAAGCCCGATCTCCTTCAGCACGGCATCGGTGTCCGCGCCGAGCGCAGGCGCGTTGTGCCGGTGGCCGGCCGGCGTGAGCGAGAGCTTGGGCACGAAGCCCGGCACGGCGAGCGTGCTGCCGTCCGCCATGCGCACCTGCTGCAGCATGCCGCGCGCGGCGTAGTGCGGGTCGGCCGCAATGTCGGCAACGGTGTAGATGCGGCCCGCAGGCACGTGCGCCGCATCGAGGGCGGCAAGCACCTCGTCCACCGTGCGCTGCGCGGCCCAGTCGCCGATGGCGGCATCGAGCATTTCCACCTGCGCCACCCTGCCGGCGTTGCCGGCCAGCGCCGGATCGGCGGCAAGGTCGGGCCGGCCGATGCATTCCATCAGCCGGCGGAAGATGCCGTCGCCGTTGCCCGCCACGATGGCATAGCCGCCGTCGGCGCAGCGGTAGGCGTTGGTGGGCGCAATGCCGGGCAGCGCGCTGCCGGCCGCCTCGCGCACCGCACCGAACGCGCTGTATTCGGGCAGCAGGCTTTCCATGCAGTTGAAGACGGCCTCATACAGCGCCACGTCCACCACTTGCCCCCTGCCTTTGGGATATTCGGCGCTCACCGTGGCGTGGCGGTGCTGCATGGCCATGAGCACGCCGATCACGCCGTGCAATGAAGCCAGCGTGTCGCCGATTGAAACGCCCACCCGCACCGGCACGCGCCCCGGTTCGCCCGTGAGGTGGCGCAGCCCGCCCATGGCCTCGGCCACCACGCCGAAACCGGGGCGGTCGCGGTAGGGGCCGGTCTGGCCGTAGCCGCTGATGCGCAGCATCACGAGCGCAGGGTTCGCGGCCAGGAGCTCGTCGGGCCCCAGGCCCCAGCCTTCCATTGCGCCGGGGCGGAAGTTCTCGATCAGCACGTCGGCCTCGGCGGCCAGCTGCCGCACGATGGCCTGTGCCTCGGCCTGGCGCAAGTCGAGCGCGAGCGAGCGCTTGTTGCGCGACTGCACCTGCCACCAGACCGAGGTGCCGTCTTTCAACAGCCGCCACGTGCGCAGCGGATCGCCCGCGCCGGGTGGTTCGATCTTGATGACCTCGGCCCCGAAGTCGGCCAATGTGCGTGCCGCGAAAGGCCCGGCGATGAGTTGCCCGAGTTCGACGACCTTGAGGCCGGCCAGGGGACCGGCAACTGCTGACTCGGCGGGCGAAGAAGACGTGTGGGTCATGAAGCCCGAGTGTGCCGTAGCGCCGGGCAGCGCCCTCGGGGCGGGAAAACACCTATGAATTCTTGACACGGCCTCTCCCGTGTTTTCCGCAGTGCAGCAATCGCATTGGCAGAAGGGCCTTCCCCCGAGGAGAAAGCCGCTTGCTGCACCGCAATGCCTGGGTGCTGCAACTCACCCGAGCGTCAAAAAAGTATCAGTTTCGACCTCCAACTCTGGTTGTGGGCGTCCGGGGCGGTTCGTACAGTCCGCCCACTGCCATACGCTGCAAGCCACAACAAGGAGACGAGAAAACGCCATGCAACCCGATCTGGAAATCGTCGAAGTCCGCGGAGATGAATCGTTCACCGCCTGGGCCCACGGCTATCCGTATCGCACGGTGCGCTGGCATTTCCATCCCGAGTACGAAATCCAGCTGATCGTGGAAACGCGCGGCGTGTACTTCGTGGGCGACCACGTCGGCCACTTCGAGCCGGGCAACCTGGTGCTGATGGGCCCCGACCTGCCGCACAACTGGATCAGCGACGTGCCCGCGGGCCAGAGCGTCGAGCGGCGCGGCATCGTGATCCAGTTTCCGGCCGGGCTGGTCGACCGGATGGCGGCCACCTTTCCGGAGTTCGCCCGCATCGGCCCGCTGCTGGCCGAGGCCGGCTCGGGCCTTCTCTTCTCGGCGGAAACAGCCGTCACGGCCAAGCCGATCATGGAAGCGCTGCTCGAAGCACGCGGACTGCGCCGGGTGATCCTGCTGCTGTCGTTGCTCGAACTGCTGGAGGGCAGCAACGACCGCCAGCGGCTCGCGAGCCCGGCGTTCAAGCCCGACCCCAAGGCCTTCATGTCGCACGCCATCAACAACGTGCTGGCGCATATTGCGGCCAACCTGGGCGACGACCTGCGCGAGCCGATGCTGGCCGAGCTGGTGGGCCAGAGCCCGAGCGCCTTCTCGCGCTCGTTCCGCAAGCACACGGGCCAGTCATTCGTGCGCTATGTGAACCGCCTGCGCATCAGCCGCGCCTGCGAGCTGCTCACCAGCAGCGAAAAACCGGTGCTCGACGTCTGCATGGACGTGGGCTTCAACAACGTGTCGAACTTCAACCGCCAGTTCCTGCTGCACAAGCGCATGCCGCCGACGAAGTTCCGCAGTTTCCATCGCATGCAGGCCGCGGCCTCGCGTGCCGCAAATCCGCCGTAGCCGGCTTTCTTCCCTGTTTCCGTGCCCTCATCGGCGCGGCGCTTCGAGCGCCGCGCGGGGGCGCCTTTGCCCCGAGTTTTTCGACAGCCATCACAAACCAGGAGACACAGCACCATGAAGAACTTTCTCAAAGCCACCGCCGTCCTTGCCGCGCTGGTCTGCGGCGCCTCTGCCGTGCAGGCGCAAACGCCAAAGCAGCCGCTGCGCATCGGCATGACTTTCCAGGAGCTGAACAACCCCTACTTCGTGACGATGAAGCAGGCGCTCGAAGAAGCCGCGGCCAGCATCGGCGCCACCGTGGTCACCACCGACGCGCGGCATGACGTATCCAAGCAGATCGGCGACGTGGAAGACATGATCCAGAAGAAGATCGACATCCTGCTGCTGAACCCGACCGACTCCACCGGCGTGCAGTCGGCGGTGCGCTCGGCCAAGAAGGCAGGCGTGATCGTGGTGGCGGTGGATGCCAATGCGCAGGGGCCGGTCGATTCGTTCGTGGGTTCGAAGAACCTCGATGCCGGCCGCCTGGCCTGCGAATACCTGGCGAAGAACATCGGCGAGAAAGGCGACGTGGCCATTCTCGACGGCATTCCGGTCGTGCCGATCCTGGAGCGCGTGAAGGGCTGCCGCGAAGCGCTCGCCAAGTACCCCGGCATCAAGGTGGTGAGCACGCAGAACGGCAAGCAGGAGCGCGCCACCGCGCTCACCGTGACCGAGAACATCCTGCAGGCCAACAAGGACCTGAAGGGCATCTTCAGCGTGAACGACGGCGGCTCGATGGGCGCGCTCGCCGCCATCGAAGCCAGCGGCAAGGACGTGAAGCTCGCGAGCGTGGACGGAGCACCCGAAGCCATCAAGGCCATGCAGAAGCCCAACTCGAAGTTCATTGCCACCACTGCGCAATACCCGCGCGACCAGATTCGCCTGGCCGTCGGCATTGCGCTGGCCAAGAAGTGGGGCGCGAACGTGCCGGCCGCGGTGCCGGTGGACGTGAAGCTGATCGACGCCGAAGGCGCGAAGACCTTCAGCTGGTAACCCGCATTGGCCATGACCTCCTCCGCAGAAGAGATGCTCCGGCTGGAAGGCGTGTCCAAGCGCTTTCCGGGCGTGAAGGCGCTCTCGGGCATCGACCTGTCGATCCGCAAGGGCGAGGTGCACGCGCTGCTCGGCGAGAACGGTGCGGGCAAGTCGACGCTGATGAAGATTCTCGGCGGCATCTACCAGGCCGACGAGGGCCGCATCTTCATCGACGGCCGCGAGCGGCAGTTCGCGGGCTACGGCGATGCGATCGCGGCGGGCGTGGGCATCATCTTCCAGGAGTTCAGCCTCATTCCGTACCTGAACGCGGTGGAGAACATTTTTCTCGGCCGCTATCTGAAGAATCGGTTCGGGCTGCTCGACAGGGCCGCCATGAAGCGCTCCGCACAGTCGATCTTCGAGGAGCTGGGCGTGCAGATCGACCTCGACGTGCCGATCTGCCGGCTCTCGGTGGCGCAGCAGCAGTTCGTGGAAATCGGCAAGGCGCTGTCGCTGAAGGCGCGGCTGCTGGTGCTCGACGAACCCACCGCCACGCTCACACCCAACGAGGCCGGCCACCTATTCAAGATCATGCGGGAGCTGCGCGCCAAGGGCGTGGCGATGATCTTCATCTCGCACCATCTGGACGAAATCTTCGAGGTGTGCGACCGCATCAGCGTGCTGCGCGACGGCGCGAATGCCGGGCACGCGGACGTGGGCGCGACCGACGTGAACGCGCTGGTCGAGATGATGGTCGGCCGCAAGATCGAGCACAACTTTCCGCCCAAGCCACAGCCCGCGCCGCGCAGGCGCAAGGTGCTCGAAGTGCCGGAGATCCAGCTTGCCAAGGGCGGGCCGGTGAACAGCTTCGATTTGCACGAAGGCGAAATTCTTGGCTTTGCAGGGCTCGTAGGCTCGGGCCGCACCGAACTGGCGCTGGGAATGATGGGCGCTGACCGCGTGCACCGCAAGACGGTGCTGCGCAACGGCAAGCCGGTGCACCTGAACGATCCGACGCAGGCGTTGGAGAACGGCATCGGCCTGCTGCCCGAGAGCCGAAAAGTCGAGGGGCTGATCACCGACTTCACGATTCGCTTCAACATTTCGATGAACAACCTGGGCAAGCACAAGAGCGCCGGGCTCGTGAGCCAGAAGTCGGAGAAGCAGTCGGCCGCCGAGCTCTCGAAGCGTGTGGGTGTGAAGGCTCCTAGCGTCGAGACGCGCGTGGCGACGCTCTCGGGCGGCAATCAGCAGAAGGTGGTGATTGCGCGCTGGCTCGACCACGACTGCGAAGTGCTGATCTTCGACGAGCCCACGCGCGGCATCGACGTGGGCGCCAAGGCGGAGATCTACAGCCTGATGCGCGACCTTACGCAGCAGGGCAAGGCCATCATCATGATTTCGAGCGAGCTGCCCGAGATCGTGGGCATGTGCGACCGCGTCGCTGTTTTTTCAGGCGGGTCCATCGTGGCCACGCTCGAGGGCGACTCCATCAACTCCGGCGACATCATGCGCCACGCAACGACAGGAGGCCTGCAATGAATGCAACCGCCATCCACCCTACACCGCCCACGCCCGACGGCGGATTGTTCACGCAGCTGCGCCGCTCGACCGCTTTTCTTCCACTGGTCGGCCTGGTCGCGATCTCGGTCTTCATGATCGTTGCGACCGACAACTTTCTCTCGTGGGGCAACCTGCAGAACATCGCGCTGCAATCGTCGATCAACGCGATCATCGCGGTGGGCATGACCGCCGCCATCCTCACCGGCGGCATCGATCTCTCGGTGGGTGCGGTGGTGGCGCTCTCAGGCACGCTGGCCTCGGGAATGATGGTGCAGTTCGGGCTGCCGCCGATGCTTGCGGTGCCGCTCGGGCTGGCCGTGGGCGCGGTGATCGGCCTCTTCAACGGCTACTGCGTGGCTTACCTTCGCATGCCGCCGATCATCGTGACGTTGGCCACGATGGGCATTGCGCGAGGCATTGCGCTGATCTACACCGGCGGCTATCCGATCGACGGATTGCCGGAGTCGTTCGCCTTTCTGGGCGGCGGCGTGCTGGCGGGCATCAAGGTGCCGATCCTCATCATGCTGGCCACCTACCTGGTTGCCTATGTGCTGCTCAACATGGCGCCGTTCGGCCGCTATGTGTATGCCATCGGCGGCAATGAGGAAGCGACGCGGCTCTCGGGCGTGCGCGTGTCGCGCTACAAGCTGCTGGTGTATGCGCTGAGCGGTTTCACCGCAGCCGTGGCCGGCATCGTGCAGGCGGCGCGCGTCACGAGCGGGCAGCCCGGCGTGGGCGTGGGCTTCGAGCTCGACGCCATTGCGGCGGTGGTGATGGGCGGCACTTCCATTGCCGGCGGGCGCGGCGCCATCGTGGGCACGCTGGTCGGTGCGCTCTTGCTGGGCGTGCTGAACAACGGTCTCAACATGATCGGCGTGTCGCCGTACCTGCAACTGATCATCAAGGGCGGCATTGTCTTGCTCGCGATCTTCATCAGCCGGGAAGCCAAGCGCTGACGCCTTCTTCGTGCTCCTTCCCCTTCCGGGGGAGGGGCAGGCAGGGCGTGCCCATTGTTGACGCTGCTTGCCCCCACCCCTGCCCTCCCCCGGAAGGGGAGGGAGAAAAACCAAACCCAACACAACCCTGACCACAAGGAACCCATGTCGTATCCCCCGGAAGGGGAGGGAGAAAAACCAAACCCAACACAACCCTGACCACAAGGAACCCATGTCGTACCAAAAACTCCAGCCCGGCGCATCGGGCGCGATCGGAAAGCTCGCCGCCATGCAGGCCGTCGTCTGCCACGGCCCGAAGGACTACCGGCTCGAAACCGTCGAGGTGCCCGCCATCGGCCCGAACGAGCTGCTGATCTCCATCGCAGCCTGCGGTATCTGCGCCTCCGATTGCAAATGCCATTCGGGCGCAAAGATGTTCTGGGGCGGCGATGGGCAGCCCTCGTGGGTCAAGGCACCCGTGGTTCCGGGCCATGAATTCTTCGGCTACGTGGAGGCACTCGGCGAAGGCGCGGCCGAGCACTTCGGCGTCGAGAAGGGCGACCGCGTGATCGCCGAGCAGATCGTGCCCTGCGACAAATGCCGCTTCTGCACATCGGGCAAATACTGGATGTGCGAAGTGCACAACATCTTCGGCTTCCAGCGCGTCGTGGCCGACGGCGGCATGGCCGACTACATGCGCCTGCCGCCGACCTCGCGCGTGCACAAGATTCCCGACGGCATTTCGCTGGAAGACGCAGCCATCATCGAGCCGCTCTCGTGCGCGATCCACACGGTGAACCGCGGCGACATCCAGCTCGACGACGTGGTGGTGATCGCGGGTGCCGGCCCGCTCGGGCTGATGATGGTGCAGGCGGCGGCGCTCAAGACGCCGAAGAAGCTGATCGTGATCGACCTCGTGCCCGAGCGGCTCGCGCTCGCGAAGCAGTTCGGCGCCGACGTGACGATCAACCCGAAGACCGAGAACGCCGATGCGATCGTCAAGGGCCTGACCGAGGGCTACGGCTGCGACGTGTACATCGAGACCACGGGCGCGCCCATCGGCGTGACGCAGGGGCTGGACATGATCCGCAAGCTCGGCCGTTTTGTCGAGTTCAGCGTGTTCGGCTCGGAGACGAGCGCCGACTGGTCGATCATCGGCGACCGCAAGGAGCTCGACGTGCGCGGCGCGCACCTGGGGCCCTACTGCTACCCGATTGCCATCGACCTGCTGGCGCGCGGGCTCGTCACCTCGAAGGGCATCGTGACGCACGACTTTCCGTTGACCGAGTGGGAGCGCGCCTTCAAACTGGCCAACTCCCTCGATTCGATCAAGGTGCTGCTCAAGCCGCAGCCCAGGTCCTGAAAGACGGTGTCGCCATGAAGTACGTGATCGGTGTCGACATCGGCACGCAGAGCACCAAGTGCCTGCTGGTGGGTATCGACGGCAGGGTGCTTTCGCAAAGCAGCGTGGCCTACCAGCCGGAGACGCCGAAGCCGCTGTGGGCGCAGCAAGACTGCGAAGTGTGGTTCGATGCAGTGTGTGAGAGCGTGCGCGCCTGCGTCGCGAAGAGCGGCATCGCGCCAGCCGAGATTGCCGCCATGTGCGTGAGCAGCCTCTACGGCGGCGCGGGCATCCCGGTCGACGAGGCGATGCAGCCGCTGCATCCGTGCCTGATCTGGATGGACCGCCGCGCCACGGCAGAAGTCGATGCGGTGAACGCGACCGTCGATGTGGCGCGGCTGCAAGCCATTACCGGCAACGGCATCGACAGCTACTACGGCTTCACCAAGATGCTGTGGATTCGCGAGCACCTGCCCGAGGTATGGGCGAAAACACGGTACTTCCTGCCGCCCAACAGCTATGTCAATTGGCGGCTCACCGGAGAGCTCGCGGTCGACCACAGCTCGGCCGGCAACATCGGCGGCGTGTACGACGCGGCGCAGCGCAGCTGGTCGGAAGAAGCGCTCGACATGCTCGGCATTCCGGCGCGCATGATGCCGCCGCGCCTGGTCGAATCGAGCGACGTGGTCGGCGGGCTGAGCGCCGAATGGGCCGCCAAGCTGGGCCTTGCCGAAGGCATGCCGCTCATGACCGGCGGCGTGGATGCAGCCGTGGCCACGTTCTGTGCCGGCGTGACCGGCAGCGGCGACCACGTCGCGATGATCGGCACCAGCATGTGCTGGGGCTTCGTGAGCCCCACGGTGGATGCGCGCCACAAGCTCATCACCATGCCTCATGTGTACCGGGGCGCAGACCGCAGCTATGTGTTTGGTGGTGCCATCACGGCAGGTGCGGCCGTCACCTGGTTTCGCGAGACCTTCTGCCAAGCCGAAGTGGCCGAGGCCGCACGTACCGGCGAAGATGCGCATGCAGTCATCGAACGCGAGGCGGTCGACGTGCCGCCCGGCGCGGAAGGCCTGGTCTTCCTGCCCTACATGATGGGCGAACGCAGCCCCATCTGGGATGCGCAAGCCAAGGGCGCGTTCATCGGCCTCTCGCTCGCGCACAGCCGCGCGCACCTGTACCGCGCGGTGCTCGAAGGCGTGAGCTTCGCCCTGCAGCACAACATCGAGTCCGGCCGACAAAGCGGACAACCGCTGGACGACCGCCTGATCGTGGTCGGCGGCGCGGCGCATTCGGACCTCTGGATGCAGATCGTCGCGGACATCACGGGCTACCCGGTGTTCACGATCGAGGAAGAAGTCGAGGCGGCCGTCGGCGCTGCAATGCTCGCCGCGCTTGGTGCGGGGCTGGTGGATGCCGCGGTTGCAGAGCGCGGGTGGGTCACGCTGGTGGAACGCGCGCGGCCGCAACCTGAAGTGCAGGCGATCTATCGCAGGCGCTTCGATATCTACAAATCTCTTTATCCCGCATTGCGTGACGCGATGCATGGGCTGAAATGAATTCTTGTCGTGCGGTTCGCGGTGCTGGAAGGCATTCTGGGTGCGCACCCGCCGACGGGGTACCTTTCTCCGCGAATGTCCCCCGGCCTGCGGCCTCCTCCTTTCCGCGAATGTCCCCCGGCCTGCGGCCTCCTCCTTTATTTCGCTGCGCAAGGCACCCCATCGACGTGAGGGTTGCAAAGAGCGGTGGTTGATCAGCGGTACACCAGCAGTGCGTCCAGGTGCACAGGGCATCGGGTACTCCCCGCAGCGAAATAAAGGAGGAGGGGCGCAGCCCCGGGGGACATTCGCGGAGGGAGGGGCGCAGCCCCGGGGGACATTCGCGGAGGGGAGTACCCGGTGGCCTTTGCACACGCCCTGAATGCATCCCAGCGCACCCCACGCCACCACACTAAACAACAACCGACATGAAAACCTCCTTCGACTTCTCCGCCAAACGCGCCCTCGTCACCGGCGCCAGCAGCGGCATCGGCCGCGCAGTAGCAGTACGGCTCGCACAATCAGGCGCATCGGTCACGGCCGTGGGCCGCAACGCCTCGGCACTCGATGCCCTGCACACAGAAGCCGGTTGCACCCCACTGGTGATCGACATCGAAGATGCGGCCGCCCTGGAACGAGAACTCGCAGCGTTGCCAGCCTTCGATCTCGTGGTGAACTGCGCCGGTATCGCATTGCTCGAATCGGCGTTCGACTTCCAGCCCGAGAGTTTCGACACCGTGATGGCCGTCAACGCGCGCGCCGCGGCGCTGGTGGCCTCGCGCTGCGGCAAGGCGATGGTCTCGGCCGGCGTGCGCGGCAGCATCGTCAATGTGTCGAGCCAGGCTTCGCTGGTCGCGCTCGATGCGCACCTTTGCTATTGCGCGTCGAAGGCCGCCATGGATGCGATCACGCGTTCGCTGTGCCTTGAGCTTGGGCCGCACGGCATTCGCGTGAACAGCGTGAACCCGACCGTCACGCTCACGCCCATGGCCGAGCAGGCCTGGGCCGATCCCGCAAAGAGTGCGGCTGCGCTCAGGAACATTCCGCTCGGGCGGTTTGCGCAGGTCGATGAAGTGGTGGCGCCCGTCTTGTTTCTGCTCTCCGACGGCGCATCGATGATCAGCGGTGCGGCGCTGCCGGTGGACGGCGGCTACACCATCGTCTGAAGCCGCTGCGTCGAAGAGCCGTCAGGCAAAGCGGCTTTTGCCGCCCGGCGCATCGAGCAGCGCGTCGAGGTTCTTCGCAATTTTCTGCTCGATCTGGTCGCTGAAGCTGCTGAACAGAAAACCCAGCGTGGCCTCCAGCGTGAGCGTGTTGGCCGTGACCTCCACGGTGCCGTCGATGCCCGCGCGGCTGAACTGCGCAACGTCGTGGGTCTCGCCTTCGGTGTAGGTGCATTCCAGGCCGTAGTCCTGCTCGACCTGCTGCATCCATTGGCGTGCGATTTCGCGTGCGCCGGCAATGCCCAGCGCGTGGTTTCGTTCGATATGGATGTCAGGCACCGTGATCTCCGTGGTCGTCTTGGTTCTTGTGGATGGAATTGTTCGTCTGCAGGACGCCGGTGGCCGCCTGCAATGCGTGGCGCCGCTCCTCCATGGAGGGTAGCGCGGCAATGCGGCGCACCTCCTTGTAGAAGCGCGGCCAGTTGCGCCCCTCGCGTTCGAACAGCGCCTCGAAGCCGGGCACCAGGTCGTCGTAGGCACCCTGGGCTGCAAAGCTCGCGTTGTTGGCACGGGCCACCCAGAGGTCGTACGCACCCTGGCGCGGCCCCTGCCATTCTGCGCGCAGCCCGGCATAGCGCTCGCGAAAGTCGTCCATCGCCGCCTTTTTCATGGCGTCGACCGCCGCCCAGTCGCCGGCCTTGGCCTGCGCGGATTCGTACACCTGGTTGAGCGCTCGGCGCGTGTTGAGGGCCAGCGCCCGGAACTGCTGGCGCTGCGCATCGAAGCGCGCATATTCGCTGCGCGCGGCCTCGCTGGCTTCGCGTTGCAGCCACACGGCACCGCCGATGCGTTCCACCGCCGTGGCGTACGACTCGTTGAAGACCGTGTCTCCGGGCACGTAGAGCACTTGGTGCGCGAGCTCGTGGAACACGATGCGCGCCAGCTCGCCTTCGGGGTAGCCGATGAAGGTGGAAAGCAGCGGATCGCCGCCGGCCCAGTTCATCCAGCCCAGCGTGGAATACGCCGGCACGGGGTAGACGGCGGTTTCCAGGCCCTTGGCGCTTTGCGCCTCGGCTTCGGCCTTGGCCCCGGCCTCGTCGTAGTAGCCGCGGTAGCCCACGCATCCCGCCACCGGAAAACACCAGTTCTTGAGGGTAAGCGAATACGGCGGGGCCGCCACCACGTTCCATACCGCGGCGCGCCGGTGCAGGTCGGCGTACGAGGTGTAGCTCGGGTTGTCCGGCAGCGACAGTTCGGTCACCGCAAAGCGGCGGATGCGCTGCGCGAGTTCGAGCTTGGCTTTCAGCGGCTGCGAAACACTTGGATCGGCCAGCCACTCGGGCACCGGCTTGGCGGCCCGCATGATGCCGATGTGGCCGCTGGCCGATTGCCAGTAGTAGCCGAGATCGGCGCAGCCGCTCAGCAACATCAGCGCGGCGGCCAGCGCGGATGCGGGGGCAGCCCTCACCCCAGCCCTCTCCCGGAGGAAGAGAGCGGCGACGGAGCAACACGCTCCACTTCGACCAGACAGTCGTAGAAGGTCGGGGCACGCCCGATGTCAGTCAGGCGCTGGCTGGTGAGCTGGTTGACGTTGGTGCCGTCCATGCCGAGCTTGCGCCACCAGATGCCCATGCCATGCACCACGCCGGGCCGCGCGCGGCGCGAGACTTCGGCGCGGCAGCAGTGCTCGCCGCGGCCGTTGAACACGCGCACCGTGGCGCCGTTCTCGATGCCGCGGGCGGCGGCGTCGGCCTCATGAATCTCGAGCAGCGGCTCGCCTTCGATGGCGCGCAGGCTCGTGACGTTGACGAAGGTCGAATTGAGAAAGTTGCGCGCAGGCGGCGAAATCATCGCGAGCGGAAATTCGGCGGAGCCGCCCGCCGGTTCGTAGTTGGGCACGTGGTCGGGCAGCCCGTCCATGCCCTGCGCCTGGAGCCGTGCGCTGAAGAATTCACAGCGGCCCGAGGGCGTCGGGAACTTGCCCTCCGCAAAAGGCGCCTCGGGCAACGGCAGGCTGGTGAAGCCCTGCGACAGCAACTCTTCGTAGTCGACGGCGCCGGGCGCAAAGGCGGTGCGGCACAGCGACTCGTCGTCTTCGGAAAAGCAGGGCTCGTCGAAGCCCATGCGGCGCGCCAGCTCGCGGAAGATCCAGGCGTTGCTGCGCGCCTCGCCGCGCGGCGCGACCGCGGGGCGGTTCAGCAGCACGTCGGTGTGGCCGTAGCTGCAGTGGATGTCCCAATGCTCGAGCTGGGTGGTGGCCGGCAGCAGGTAGTCGGCGTAGTCGGCGGTGTCGGTCTGGAACTGCTCCAGCACCACGGTAAACAGGTCTTCGCGCGCAAAGCCCGCCACCACCTTGCCCGACTCGGGCGCCACCGCGACCGGGTTGCTGTTGTAGACCACGATGGCCTTCACCGGCTTGGCCTGGTCGAGCAGCGCATCGCCGATGGTGCTCATGTTGACGGTGCGCGGCTGGCGCCCCGCAAGCAGGTCGGGGCGCTGCAGCGCGGCGCGATCGGCCGGAAAGTGGCCCGAACTGCTCAGCAGAAGCCCGCCCGCGCGGTCGCGCCATGCGCCCACCAACGCCGGCAGGCAGGCAATGGCGCGCGCCGCGTTGCCGCCGCCGCGCACGCGCTGCATGCCGTAGTTCAGGCGAATGGCGGCGGGCTTGGTGGTGCCATAGGCCTCAGCCAACGCCACGATCTGCGCCTCGGGCACGCCGCACACGGCAGCGGCACGCGACGGCGGCCATTGCAAGGCGCGCTCGCGCAGCTGTTCCCAGCCAAGGGTGTGGTTTTCGATGTAGCCGTGGTCGAGCCAGTCGTGCACGATGAGCTCGTGCATCAGCGCCAGGGCCAGCGCCGCGTCGGTGCCGGGCAGCAAGGCAACGTGCTCGTCGCACTTGTCGGCGGTTTCCGTCTTGCGGGGATCGATGCACACCAGCCGGGCCCCCGCGCGCCGGGCGGCCTGCGCATGGCGCCAGAAATGCAGGTTGCTCGCAATGGAGTTGCTGCCCCAGATCAGGATGAGCTTTGCCTCGGCAAAGAACTCGATCCGCATGCCGATCTTGGCGCCCAAGGTGTAGACCATGGCCTCGCCGCCGGCCATGGAGCAAATGGTGCGGTCGAGCAGCGTGGCGCCCAATTTGTGGAAAAAACGCCGATCCATCGACTCGCCCTGCACGAGACCCATGGTGCCAGCGTAACTATAAGGCACAATTGTTTCCGGATCCGTCTGCAATGCACGAAGATGCGCGGCGATGTCGTCAAGAGCGGCGTCCCAGCTGACGGGTTCGAACTGGCCAGAGCCCTTCGGACCGGTGCGCTTCATGGGCTGCACGAGGCGATCGGCATGGCTGTTGCGTTCGATATAGCGTGAAACCTTGGTGCAAAGGACGCCGCCCGTGTGCGAATGGGCCGGATTGCCCTGCAGCTTTACGGCCACCCCGTCCTTGACGGTGGTGACCAGCGCGCAGGTGTCCGGACAGTCATGCGGGCAGGCGCCCAGGACTGTGGAAGTTTCGGTGGGGAGAACAGTAGTTGCAGAGACCGGGGCATCGTCCATCCGGCAAGTCTAAAGTTTTCCAGATAGTGCGCGGCAACGCGAAGAGGTTTTCACCATGATGAATCGCAGACATTTTTCACTGGCCACGGGTGCGGCCGCGCTGGGTGGTTTCCAGCTGGCCAGGGCACAGGGCGACACGCCGCTCGTGCTGGGCCAATCGGCACCCTTCACCGGCCCGGCAGCGCAGCTTGGCATCCAGTTCCACCAGGGCGCCAAGCTGTTCCTGGACCAGTACAACGCCCAGCCCGGCCGCCGCCAGGTGGTCATCAAGAACCTGGACGACGGCTACGAGCCCGAGCGCTGCGCTGCCAACACGCAGAAGCTGATCGACGAAGACGTGTTCGCCCTGTTCGGCTACATCGGCACGCCCACCAGCATGGCAGCGCTGCCGCTTGCGGTAAAGGACAAGGTGCCTTTCGTGGCGCCGTTCACCGGCGCCATGTCGCTGCGCGAACCGTTCCACAAGAACGTGTTCCACCTGCGCGCGTCGTACAACGACGAGACCGCGCTGATCGTGAAGCAGCTCACCCACCTCAACCTGAAGAAGATCGCGGTCTTCTATCAGAACGACGCCTACGGCAAGGCCGGCCTCGACGGCGTGACGCTGGCGCTGTCGCAGCAGGACCTCAAGCCGGTGGCGCTGGCCACTGTGGAGCGCAATTCGGTCGACGTGGCTGCGGCGGTGAAAAGCATCGTGGCGGCACGCCCCGACGCGGTGGTTCAGGTGGGTGCCTACAAGGCGTGCGCGGCCTTCATCCGCGAGGCGCGCAAGGCCGGCTACGGCGGCACCTTCTTCAATGTGTCTTTCGTGGGCACGCAGGCGCTCGCCGACGAGCTGGGCAAGGGCGGCGCGGGCGTGATGGTGACGCAGGTGGTGCCCTCGCCCTACAACCCCGCCAACGCGATCACGCGCGAGTTCAGCGACGCGGTCAAGAAGGCGGGCGCCTCGGCGAGCGCCAATTTCTCGAGCATGGAAGGCTACCTCGCCGCCAAGGTGCTCACAGAGGGCCTGCGCCGCGCACCGGGCAAGGCCTCGCGCGACGGTCTCATCACAGGGCTCGAAAGCATCGACCGCCAGCAGTTCGGCGGCTTCGAGGTGTCGTTCTCGCCCAAGAACCACGTCGGCTCGAAATTTGTCGAGCTGTCGATGATCACGGCGGACGGCAAGATCAGGACCTGAGCGCGGGGACACCGCGCGCCCCTGCTTTTCCTTAGCTGCTCAGGCCGTCCACCGCCTGGAACATGGCCTGGCGCGCCTGGCTGACGATCTGCCCGCGCCAGGCATCGGTGTCGGTATAGAAGGCATCGCGCATCCGCGCACGAATGCCGTCGGCCAGGTCGGCCGGCGCTTCGGGGTGCTTGTGCAGCCAGTGATCGGCGCGCAGGGCGCCCAGAACGTCCAGCATGGGCAGCGTGCCGTATTCGAGCGCAATGCCGGTGTACTCGGCCTGCGGACATTCCTGGTACACCGCTTCGCTGACGAGGCCGCTCAGCAGCGCCGAGGTGGACGAGCCGTCGTAGATCGACGTCACCGGCGCCCCTGGCGCACCCCACCAGGCATTGGCCCTGGCGTAGGCCGCCTTGTCGTCCCGCCCCGCGAAGATGCGTTCGCCGATGCCGTTCGGCCCGAGTCCGGTGTGAAGGTCGATCCAGCCCAGCCGGCGCGTGCCGGCCGCATGGCGGCGCAGCACATTGCGCAGTGCCTTGTTGCTCCAGGTTTGCGCCTTGCCGCCAAAAAACAGCCCGTCGTCGAACTGGTATTGCCCGCCGGTGACAGCCGCCTGGAAAGCAGCCACGCCGTGCTTTTCGATCCATCGATCGACCGCGGCCTGGTTCTCGGGCGTGGGCGGCCAGGCGTCGGGCAACAGCAGCGGATGCAGTTCGGCGTAGGCCTTGTTGGCCGGCAACGGCTTCGAGAAATCGAGAAAGTTGCGGTTCAGGTCGACGTTTTCCTGTGTCACGCGCCGGCCGTATGAAAAGCCGTGCGGGTTGAGCGCATGCACGTACAGCACCGCAACACCCTGCGCCTTTGCCTTTTCGCGCCACTCGGCATCGTGCAGCGCAAACACCTGCACGCCGCTGCCGCAATGGCCTTCCACGCCGTGGCAGGCGCTGGAAACGATCAGCAGGCGCTCGGCGCTGGCATCGCCGTCGAGCGCCACGTCCATCGAAAGCTCTTCGCCGCCCTGCCCTTTGCCGGGATGCGCATGCGGCTCGACGGTGAGGCCCGCGCTCACGCAGGCCTGCAGGAACTTCTGGCGCGCTTGCGCATAGCGCGGCGAAAACGCCTCGCCGATGCCGATCAAGATGCGGTTCCTTCGGGCTTCAGGAACTGCTCGGCCAATTGCACCCAGCAGGTGGCGCCCAGGGGAATGAGGTCGTCGTTGAAGTCGTAGCTCGCGTTGTGCAGCGTGCACGGCCCTTCGCCGTGGTGCACGTCGCGGTGCGAACCGTCGCCGTTGCCGATGAAGGCATAGGCGCCCGGCTTGGCCTGCAGCATGAAGGCGAAGTCTTCCGAGGTCATGGCGGGCTCTTGCCGCAGCACGTTCTCGGCACCCACGATGCCGCCCATCACGCGGCGCGCAAAGTCGGCCTCGGCCTCGGTGTTGACCGTGGGCGGGTAGTAGCGTTCGAAGCGGAAGTCGCAGGTGGCGTCGTGCGCAGCGCAGATGTTCTCGGCAATCTTCTTCATGCGCGCCTCGATCATGTCGAGCACCTCGATGGAGAAGGTGCGCACGGTGCCCGTGAGCTCGCAGTTGTCGGGAATCACGTTGTTGGTTTCACCCGCGTGGATGGTGGTGACCGAGATCACGGCCGAATCGGTCGGCTTCATCTTGCGCGTGAGAATGGTCTGGAACGCCTGCACGATCTCGCAGGCGATCGGCACCGGGTCGATGCCGGTCTGCGGCAATGCGGCATGGCCGCCCTTGCCGATCACGTTCACATAGAACTTGTTGCCCGACGCCATGACCGGGCCCGGGCTCACCGCGAACTGTCCGGCCTTCATGCCGGGCCAGTTGTGCATGCCGAACACGGCGTCCATGGGGAACTGCTCGAAGAGCCCTTCCTTGATCATTTCGCGCGCGCCGCCGCCGCCCTCTTCGGCCGGCTGGAAGATCAGGTACACCGTGCCGTCGAAATTGCGGTTCTTGGCCAGGTGCTGCGCCGCGGCCAGCAGCATGGCGGTGTGGCCGTCGTGCCCGCAGGCGTGCATCTTGCCGTGGTGCTTGCTGGCGTGCGCGAAGGTGTTGAGCTCGGTCACGGGCAGTGCGTCCATGTCGGCGCGAAGGCCGACGGCGCGGCTGCTGGTGCCGTTCTTGACAATGCCCACCACGCCGGTGGTGCCCAGGCCGCGGTGAATGGGAATGCCCCATTCCGTGAGCTTGCCTGCCACCACATCGGCGGTGCGGACTTCTTCGAAGCAGAGTTCGGGATGGGCGTGGAGGTCACGCCGCACGGCGGCAATGCCGGCCGCCTGCGTGACAAGCGAATCGATGAGTTTCATGGGGCACAGTCTAGACTTTGCGCAAAGCGCCGCAAAGACCGTGCCGGGCAAACCCTCAGCGGCCGAGGCTCTTCAGATACTCGGTGCGCGCGGCCAGCGCGGTGTCGGTGAAGTCGGTGAAAACGCCATCCACGCCGAGCTTGTAGTAGATGGCGTACTCGTTCTTGCCGCTGTTGCCGTAATCGGCAGCCAGGCGGCGCGACTCGTTGCGGAAGGTGAACGGGTGCACGAACAGGCCGGCCTTGTGAGCGTCGGCGATCAGCGTGGTGGGGGACACCGAGGTGGCGTCGGCGTCGTTGATCTTGCCGTCCTTGTTGACGTCCACCGGCTTGCCGTCGGCGCCGATGGTGCCCTTGATGCTCACGATATAGCGCTTCCACGGGCCGATGCCGTCGGCGTAGGTCTTGATTTCGGCCAGGCCTGCGGGCGTCACCATCACGTCGAAGTTGCGCTTGTCGCCCGCCTTGGTCCATTCGTAGGGACGGTCGACCGGCACGGCGTAGGTCATGGCACCGGTCTTCATGTCGATGCCGTCGCCATCGATCAGCTGGATGAGCCGGGTGTTCAGGCCCTTGCTCTTCATGTACTTGAGGCTGCCGGGCTCGAACGACTGCACGTAGATGGGCGCGGTCTTGCTGTTCCAGCCGGCAGCATTGATGGCGGCAACGACCTTGTCTTCCATCGGCAGGCCCAGGTCGCGGAAGTAGGTCGGGTTCTTGGTCTCGGGGTAGATCGCGATGGTGCGGCCCGTTTCCTTCGACTTGGCCTTGGCAAAGTCGATGATCTCCTGGAAGGTGACGATCTTGAACTTGCCGTTGAAGTCCTGCAGCCGCTCGGCATCGGTCGAAATGCCGCCCAGCGTCTTGATTTCGGCCAGCGTGAAGTCGTTGCTGAACCAGCCGGTCTGGGTTTCGCCATCGACCTTGATGGTCTTCTTGCGAGAGGCAAAGCGCGGGTGCCTGGCCACGTCGGTGCTGATGGCCAGGTTGGGGTCGTGGCGGGCGATGAGCACGCCGTCCTTGGTGGAGACCAGGTCCATCTCGATCACGTCGGCGCCCAGTTCGACGGCGCGCGCATAGGCTTCGAGCGTCTGCTCGGGCAGGTACCCGGAGGCGCCGCGGTGCGCAATGACCAAGGGCGGCTGGCCGTCGAGCGTCAGCAGCTTTCCGGACGAGCCGGCGGGGCCGGTGGTACCGCAGGCGGCAAGACAGAGGGCTGCGGTTGCAGAGAGAGCCAGCTGAAGGGTGCGCATCGTCTTTTTCTCCATCCAAAAGAGGCGCAGGGTAACCGCTTGGCATGACAGCACCGGCAACCGCGGCGCGCGGCGCCGACTTCTTGGACAATCTGTTGCATGCTCCATACGCTTTCCCCTCAAAGCCTCGCCCTGGCCCAGGCGCTCGTGCGCATGAACACCGTCAGCGCAAACAGCAACCTCGAACTGATCGATCTCGCCCAGAGCCACCTGGCATCGCTGGGCGTCAAAAGCCGCATCACCTACAACGCCGAGCGCACCAAGGCCAACCTGTTTGCCACGCTCGGTGAAGGCAAGCCGGCCGGCGTCATCGTTTCGGGCCACACCGACACCGTGCCCTGGGACGGGCAGGAATGGAGCGTCGACCCGCTCTCCGCCGTGGTGCAGAACGAGCGCCTCTACGGCCGCGGCTCGGCGGACATGAAGAGCTTCATTGGCATCGCCCTGTCCAATGCCAAGCGCTTCCTTGAAAGCGACTCCCCCTTTGCGGTGCACTTCGCGTTCAGCTATGAAGAAGAAATCGGCTGCTTCGGCGTGAAGGAACTCATTGCCGACATGCGCGACGCAGGCATCAAGCCGCTCGCCTGCATCGTGGGCGAGCCCACCAGCATGGTGCCGGCCATCGCACACAAGGGCGTGTACCGCTACAAGTGCTGCGTGCGCGGCAAGGAGGCGCATTCGTCGCTCACGCCGCACTCGGTCAATGCCATCGAGATGGCTGCGCGCGTGGTCGGCAAGGTGCGCGACATGGCCGAGGGCTTCGAGCGCAGCGAGCCGCGCTACGAAGGCTTCGACGTGCCTTTCAGCACCGCGAGCGTGGGGCAGTTCCACGGCGGCATTGCCGACAACGTGGTGCCGCGCGATGCCGAGTTCCGCTATGAATTCCGCGACCTTCCCACGGCCGATGCCAAGCGCATGCAGGCCGACGTGCTGGCCTATGCGGCGAGCATCGAGCCCGCAATGAAGAAGGTGGCGCCGGATGCAGGCTTCAAGTTCGAGACCATCTGCGAGATCCCGAGTTTCCTTGGCGCGGCGGACGACCCCATCACGCTGCTTGCCCAGCGCCTGGCGGGCGAAGACCGCACCACGCTGGTGGCCTTCGGCACCGAAGCGGGCCTTTTCAAGAACGCCGGCATCCCCACCGTGGTGTGCGGCCCCGGCAGCATCAACCAGGCGCACCAGCCCGACGAGTTCGTGAGCCTGGAGCAGCTGGCGCGCTGCGAACTGTTCATGGAACGCCTCGCGGCCACGCCGACCATTGGCTGAAGACCACCACGGCAGCGGCGCGCTGCAACGCATGAAGCGCGTCGCGCTGGGCCTGCTGTGCGCCGCGGCGCTGCTGTACGCGCTGGCCAGCGCGCTGCACGACGAGCACGCGGCCTGGGGCTACGTGGCCGCCTTTGCAGAGGCCGCGATGGTCGGCGCCATTGCCGACTGGTTCGCGGTGGTGGCACTGTTCCGCCACCCGCTGGGTTTGCCGATTCCGCACACGGCCATCATCCCCAGCAACAAGGACCGCATCGGCGCCAAGCTGGCCGGCTTCATCTGCAACAACTTTCTCGGCACCGAGCAGGTGCTCGCCAAGCTGCGGGCGTTCGACGCGGCCGGCCGCATTGCCGACTGGCTGGCGCGCCCCGCCAGCGGCGAGAAGTTGGGCGAATGGGGCGTGGCCGCCGCGCGCTACGGTCTCTCGGCATTCGACGACGAGCGGGTTCGCGCCTTCATCGGCCGTGCCGCGGCCGCGGGCCTGGAGAAGATCGACCTCTCGCGCCTGACCGGCCAGGCGCTGGACGCACTCACCGCGGGCGGGCGCCACCAGGCCCTGCTCGACGATGTGCTGCAGCAGGTGGCCGGCCTGCTCGAAGGCGAAGAGGTTCAGGCGCACATCACCGAAGCCATTGCGCGCGAGATCAAAACGCTGCGCTACGTGGGGCTCGACCAGGTGGCGGCCAAGCTCGCCATGCGCAAGATCGTCGCGGCCGTGGCGCGCACCATTGCCGAACTGGCGGCCGAGCCGGGCCACCCGATGCGCAAGCGCTTCGACCACTTTGTCGACGACTTCGTGGTGCGGCTGAAGCTCGACCCCGAGTTCCAGCAGCGCGGCGAGCAGATCCGCGCCGAGCTCATGGCCCACCCCGCGCTCGGCGACTACCTGCACGGGCTGTGGGGCGAGCTGCTGGCGTGGCTGCATGACGACCTCGGCCGGCGCGATTCGACGATCCGCCGCCGCATCGCCTCGATGGCCGGCGCGCTGGGCGCGCGCCTGCAGGCCGACGACGCCATCCGCCAGTGGATCAACGAGCAGATCGAGGCCGCCGCGCCGCGGGCCATCGAACGCTACCGCGAGGACATCCGCCGCTACATCGAGGAGCGCGTCGCCGACTGGAATGCGGACGAAATGACCGTGGAGCTCGAGCGCAACATCGGCCGCGACCTGCAGTTCATCCGCATCAACGGCACGCTGGTGGGTGGGCTGGTGGGACTGTTGATCCACACGGCGACGCAGCTGCTGCGCGGGTAATCCACAGCGGAAGAAAGTCCGCATGTCTTGACACATGTAGCGGCACATGTCGCAGTTGAGACTGCGCCGCATCCCCCTCGTCCTTCTAGACTGCGCGCGCAACCACAAGAAGGAGAAGGCATGCCCCGTCGCCTGTTGCGCGCTGCCGCCGCGCTGACCGCCACGCTCGCCCTGCTGGGCGCCTGCAGCACCGTTGTCGCACCGCCGCCCACCACCCGGCCCGCGTCATGGGCTGCGCCCGAGGCGCTGGTGCCGCCGTCCTCCTTCTCGGGAGTGCACGGCCTGGCCATCGACCAGAAGGGCCGGCTGCTTGCCGGCTCCGTGCTCGGCAACACCCTCTGGGAGGTAGACCGCACCACCGGCGCGGCCAAGGTGCTGATCGGAGCCCCCGAGGGCCAGGCCGACGACATTGCGGTCGGCCCCAAGGGCGAGCTGGCGTGGACCAACTACCTCATGGGCATGTTGCGCTACCGCGAGAACGACGGCGCTCCGATGCGCGTGCTCGCCAAGGACCTGCCCGGCCTCAACTCACTCGACTTCGACCGCCGCAACAACAAGCTCTATGCCTCGCAGGTGTTCCTTGGCGATGCGCTCTGGGAGATCGACCGCGAAGGCCAGAAGCCGCCGCGGCTCATCAAGAAGGACATGGGCGGTTTCAACGGCTTCGAGGTCGGCCCCGACGGCATGCTCTACGGGCCGCTGTGGTTCAAGGGCCAGGTCGTGAAGATCGATCCGGCCAACGGCCAGATGACCGTGATTGCCGACGGCTTCAAGATTCCCGCCGCGGCCAATCTGGACGGCAAGGGCAACCTCTGGGTGGTCGATGCGCGCAGCGGCGAGCTGGTGCGCGTGGACCTGGCCACCGGCCGCAAGACCGTTGCGAAGCAGTTGCGCCCATCGCTCGACAACCTGGCCATTGCACGCGACACGCCCGACGGCACCATCTACATCTCGAACATGGCCAACAACGAGGTGCAGGCCTTCAACCCGGCCACCGGTGCGCTGCGCACACTCACCAGCGGCAAGCTCGCGGCGCCTGCGGGCCTCAAGATCGAGGGCCACACGCTCTGGGTGGCCGATGTGTTCGGCTTTCGCCAGGTGGATGTGCGCACCGGCGAAGTGCGCGACGTTTTCCGCATGCAGCGCGATCCGGATCTCGACTATCCGTTCGCCGTCGGGCTCTCGGGCCACCTGTTTGCGCTGACCTCGTGGTTCACCGGCACGGTGCAACTGGTCGACCGCCAGACCCTGCGAACCGTCGAGACCATCCACGGGCTGAAGGCGCCTTTCGACGCCCTCCCCATGGCCGACGGCAGCGTGATCTATGCCGAGATTGCCACTGGCAGCATCACGCGCGCCCGGGGCGCCAAGTTTGCAGACAAGCAAGTGCTCGCTAGCGGCCTGAGCGGCCCCGTGCAAATGATCATCGGCCAGGACGGCGCTCTTTACGTGACGGAGGCGGCCG
The DNA here is from genome assembly GCF_029919115.1 of Variovorax paradoxus. Taxonomy (NCBI): domain Bacteria; kingdom Pseudomonadati; phylum Pseudomonadota; class Betaproteobacteria; order Burkholderiales; family Comamonadaceae; genus Variovorax; species Variovorax paradoxus. The sequence goes on along the minus strand of NZ_CP123990.1, from coordinate 526,637 downwards.
GCAAGCTGACCCGCATCCCGCTCGACGCGAGCGCGCCGCTTCGTGCAATTACGGAGGGCCTGGCACTGCCCGAAGGTTTGGCGCAAACGCCATGGGGAAGCTTCATCGTGGCCGAAAGCGCGGCGCGCCGGCTGGTCGAAATCGACCCTGCCAACGGCTCGCGCCGCACCGTGGCGGAAAACCTGCCGATCGGCTTGGCCCCGGGGCCCGGCTTGCCCCCACCCTACGTGGTGACAGGCGTGGCCGTGGGCAGCGACGGGAGCATCTACGTTGCGGCCGACCTGAACAATGCGATCTACCGGATTCGGCCGCGGCGGTGAGGTGTGAGAAGGTAAACAAAACCGCAGCGAATTCTGTTTACTTTTAAAAACAACTATTACAGACTGGTCGGCGAACGACTCGTTACAACCCTTTCTACATCCGATCCACGGCGGCGAGTCGTTCTTTTTCCAGGAGAACAAACGCATGACCCCCCTCGTCGTTGGCCAGTTGCTGTCGCCCGAGTATTCGCTCGGCCTGGTAGCTCTCTCGTTTCTCATTTCGTTCGCGGGTTCCCTTGTGGCGCTGATCTGCGCGGGGCGCATGGTCGGTGCGGACGGCAAACCCAACTTGGCGGTGGTGGCTTGCGCTGCGGTGGCGCTAGGCGGCATCGGCATCTGGTCGATGCATTTCATCGGCATGCTGGCCTACCGGCTGCCGGTCGGCATTTCGTACAACGTGCCGCTGACCGTCGTGTCCCTGGTGGCGGCCATCCTCATTTCCGGCATTGCGCTCTACCTGGCGGGCGGGCGGAGCAAATTCAGCAAGCCCGGCTGGCTGGCCGGCAGCCTGCTGGCGGGCCTGGGCGTTTGCGTCATGCACTACATGGGCATGTTTGCAATGAACATGCGCGCTTCGATGGATTTCGATCTCAACATCGTCGGGCTCTCGGTGGTCATTGCCATCACCGCCGCGGGCGCGGCCCTGTGGCTGGCCTTCAACCTGCGCCGGCTGAGCCACAAGATTGCCGCTGCTGCGGTAATGGGCGTGGCGGTGTGCACCATGCACTACGTGGGCATGAGCGCCGCCAACATGATCTGCATTGCGGCCGCCCCGACCGACGCCCTGGCCATTGGTGGCAGCTACATGGGGCTGACGGTGTTCGGCACCGCCGGCGCGGTGCTGATCTTCATCTACTGGGTGATCACGGGCACCAGCCTGGACGCCCCGGTTGCTCCGCGGCGGGTACGCACCAGCTAATTGGCGCAAGCCGGACGCGCATGGGCGTCCTAGAGTGAGTGCACATCGATAGCAATCTGCACTCACTCTTTCCTCATGCCCGTCATCGAGTCCCGGCTGCACGCGGCCAGCGAGTCCTTCCAGGCCCATCGGGCCGGCATGCTCGCGCTGCTTGCCGAGGTGCGGTCGCACGAGGCCCGCTCGGCGGCGGCGTCGAATGCATCGGCCGAGCGCTTTGCCAGGCGCGGGCAACTGCTGCCGCGCGAGCGCCTGGCGCTGCTGCTCGACACCGGCGCGCCGTTCTTGCCGCTCGCATCTCTTGCCGGACTCGGGCACGACAACCAGGACCTCGGCAAGAGCGTGCCTGGCGGCGGGTTGATCGCGGGAATCGGCCGTGTCGCCGGCGTGCGCTGCATGGTGAGCGCGTCCGACTCCGGCATCGACGCCGGTGCGCTGCAGCCGATGGGCCTGGACAAGCAGCTGCGCATGCAGGAGATCGCGCTCGAAAACAAGCTGCCCTACGTTCAGTTGGTGGAAAGCGCGGGCGCCAATCTCATGCAATACCGCGTGCAGGACTTCGTACGCGGCGGCGGCATCTTCCGCAATCTGGCGCGGCTCTCGGCCGCTGGGCTTCCGGTGGTGACCGTGACGCACGGCTCCTCGACCGCGGGCGGCGCCTACCAGACCGGGCTTTCCGACTACATCGTGATGGTGCGGGACCGCACCCGCGCGTTCCTGGCCGGCCCGCCGCTGCTCAAGGCGGCTACCGGCGAAATTGCCACCGAAGAAGAACTGGGCGGCGCCGTGATGCACACGCACATCTCGGGGTTGGGCGACTACCTGGCGGAAGACGACCGCGACGCCATTCGCATCGCGCGATCCATCCTGGGCGGCATCGACTGGACCCGCGACGAAGCCCCGCGCAAATTTGCGCCGCCGCTCTACGAGGCCGACGAACTGCTCGGCATCATGCCCGGCGACGGGCGGCGGCCGGTCGACATGCGCGAGGTGATTGCGCGCATTGCCGACGGCTCGGAGTTTCTGGAGTTCAGCGAGCACTACGGCAGTGCCACCGTATGCGGCCATATGCGGCTCGAAGGCCACGCCGTGGGCGTTATCACCAACAACGGGCCCATCGACTCGGACGGCGCCAACAAGGCCACGCATTTCATCCAGGCCTGCTGCCAGTCGCGCACGCCCATCGTCTACCTGCAGAACATCACCGGCTACATGGTGGGCCGCGCGCACGAGGAGGCCGGCATCATCAAGCACGGCGCCAAGATGATCCAGGCAGTGACCAGCGCCACGGTGCCGCAGATCACCCTGCATTGCGGCGCCTCCTACGGCGCGGGCAACTACGGCATGTGCGGCCGCGGCTTTGGGCCGCGCTTCTGCTTTTCGTGGCCCAACGCGCGCACCGCCGTCATGGGCGGCGAGCAGGCGGCGCAAACCATGGCCATCGTGATGGAAGCGGGCATGGCCAGGAAGGGTTCGGTCGATCGTGAAAAGATAGATGCGATGCAGCGGCAGATCGTCGAGCGCTTCGATCGGCAGATGAGCGTGTTCACCACCAGCGCGCTGCTGCTCGACGACGGCGTGATCGATCCGCGCGACACACGGGCAGTGCTGGCCGAAGTGCTCTCCGTCTGCCGCGATGCGGATGCCCGCATGCCGCAGCCCATGCAGTTCTCGGTGGCGCGGCCATGAGTTTCGGCAAGATCCTGGTAGCCAACCGCGGCGAGATCGCGGCCCGCGTGATGCGCACCGCGCGCGCCATGGGCTGCCGCACGGTGGCCGTGTATTCGACCGCCGACGCCGGTGCAGAGCATGTGCGCCAGGCCGACCAGTCTGTGTGGATTGGCGAATCGCTGCCCGCGCAAAGCTACCTGAACATTGCTGCCATCGTCGATGCCGCGCTTGCAAGCGGCGCGCAAGCGGTTCATCCGGGCTACGGCTTCCTGGCCGAGAACGCCGGGTTCGCGCAGGCCTGCCGCGATGCGGGCCTTGTCTTCATCGGCCCCTCGTCCGAAGCCATCCGCGCGATGGGCGACAAGGCCGGCGCGAAGCGTCTGATGCAGGCAGCCGGCGTGCGGTGCATTCTGGGCTACCAGGGTGAAGACCAGAGCCAGTCCACGCTCGCCGCCGAAGCCGCGCGCATCGGCTGGCCCGTGATGATCAAGGCAACGGCCGGAGGCGGCGGACGCGGCATGCGCCTGGTGCCGACGGCCGCAGCCTTTGCCGAACTGCTGCAGAGCGCACAATCGGAAGCGCTCAATGCCTTCGGCGATGCGGCCGTGATCCTGGAACGCGCCATCCTGGCGCCGCGCCACATCGAGATCCAGGTGCTCGCCGACCGGCACGGCAACGCCATTCACCTGGGCGAACGCGACTGCTCGGTGCAACGGCGGCACCAGAAGCTGATCGAGGAATCGCCCTCGCCGGCCGTTTCCGCAGCGTTGCGCCAACGCATGGGCACCACGGCCGTCGCCGCCGCAAAGGCCATCGGCTACGAAGGTGCGGGCACGCTGGAGTTCTTGCTGGATGCCGAGGGGCGCTACTGGTTCATGGAAATGAACACGCGGCTGCAGGTGGAGCATCCGGTGAGCGAGGCCGTGACAGGGCTCGACCTGGTCGAGCTGCAGTTGCGCATCGCGGCCGGCGAGCCGCTGCCATTGACGCAACAGGATGTGCGCATGAGCGGCCACGCGATCGAAGTGCGCCTGTGCGCCGAAGATCCGCGGCAGGGCTTTCTGCCGCAAAGCGGCACGCTCGCCGCGTGGCGGCCTTCGCCAACTTTGCGCACCGAACATGCGCTGCGCGACGGCGCACCGGTGCCGCCGTTCTACGACTCGATGATTGCCAAGCTCGTGGCACACGGCCGCACGCGCGACGAAGCCCGGCAACGGCTGCTGGCGGGCCTGCAAGACACGGTGGCGCTGGGCGTTGCCACGAACCAGCAACTGCTGCAGCGCGCACTGGCGCATCCGGTTTTCGAAAGCGGTGCGGCGACCACCGCATTCATCGCCGAACAGCTCGATGGCTTGCTCGCACCCGACGACGCGGCCGAAGCGCGCGCCACGTTGCTCGCTGCGCTGTTGCTCCAACTCGGAGAGTACGGCTGGCCGTCGCCGCTCGCCCATCGGCTACCGAACGCATTGCGCTTTGCGCTCGATGGGGCGACCTGCGCAGCGCGCGTGCAGCCGCTGGGCGCGGGCCGGTTCGACATTGCCATTGCCGACCAGCCGCCCGTGCGCATGGAGCTGCTTGCGCTGCCGGGCGAAGGCCAGGTGCGCTTCTCCTGCAATGGCCTGGCCGAACAGGCGGTGGCGGTGCGCCAATCGGACAACCGCCTTTTCCTTCACTATGGCGGCCGGCCGTTTCAGCTGGACAACCTCACCCACGTTGCGATCGCGCGAGAAGATGCCGCTGCCGCGGACGGGTTGCTGCGCGCTTCCATGAACGGCCGCGTCATTGCGCTGCTGGCTGCGGAAGGCGATGCGGTGGCGGCCGGTCAGCCGATCGTCACGCTAGAGGCCATGAAGATGGAACATGTGCACTGTGCGCCGCGCGCCGGCCGCCTGGCCGCGCTGCATGTGGCGGTTGGCGCACAGGTGGCCGCCCGCCAGGTGGTGGCGGAAATCGCCGATGCCTGACGACGCTGGTTCTGCGCAGATATTTGTTGAAAGCCGTCCGATGAACTCGCTCTCCCGATACCGCTCCGTTTTTTCGCCCGGCGTCTTTGCCGGCCAGGTGATCGTCGTGACCGGCGGCGGCTCCGGCATCGGCCGCTGCACGGCGCACGAACTCGCTTCGCTCGGCGCTCAGGTGGTGCTGGTCGGCCGCAATGCAGAGAAGCTCCAGTCGGTGCGGGCCGAAATCACCGATGACGGCGGCAAGGCCAGCACGCAACCGTTCGACATCCGGCAGGAAGACGCCGTGCGCAGCGCGGTAGCCGCCATCGTGGCCACGCATGGGCGCATCGACGGCCTCGTCAACAATGCGGGCGGCCAGTACATCACGCCGCTCGCGGCCATCTCGGCCAACGGCTGGGAGGCGGTGATCCACACCAACCTCACGGGCGGCTTTCTCGTGGCGCGCGAATGCTTTCTGCAGAGCATGCAGGCGCACGGCGGCGCCATCGTCAACATCGTGGCCGACATGTGGGGCTCGATGCCCAACATGGGCCACAGCGGCGCCGCGCGCGCCGGCATGGTGAGCTTCACCGAGACCGCCGCGCTCGAATGGGCCTCGAACGGCGTGCGCGTGAACGCGGTGGCACCGGGCTACATCGCATCGAGCGGCATGGACCACTACCCGCCCGAGGCAGGCGACACGCTGCGCGCGATGCGCAGCACGGTGCCCGCGGGCCGCTTCGGCAACGAGGCCGAGACCTCCGCCGCCATCGCCTTCCTGCTGAGCCCGGCGGCAAGCTTCATCAGCGGCAGCGTGCTGCGCGTGGACGGCGCGCGGCCGCAGGTGCGCATGGGCTGGCCGATGGCGCTGCCCGACAAAGAGGCGCAGCAACGCGTGGCGGTACGGCCCTACGACGGTTTTCACCGGGCGCAGACGCCGCGTGTTTTCAAGAACGCCGACGAACCGAACGACTGATTGGAGACAACCGCATGCAGTACACCCACGAGCATCTCGAAATACAGAAGACGTTGCGCCGCTTCATCGACGAAGAGATCAATCCGCATGTCGACGAATGGGAAGAAGCCGAGATCTTTCCCGCGCACGAGGTCTTCAAGAAGCTCGGCAACCTCGGCATGCTGGGCCTGAACAAGCCCGAAGCCTTCGGCGGCGCGGGGCTCGACTATTCGTATGCGATGGCCATGGCCGAGGCGCTGGGGCACGTGAACTGCGGCGGCGTGCCGATGGCGATTGGCGTGCAGACCGACATGTGCACGCCCGCGCTCGCGCGCTTCGGCAGCGACGAACTGCGGCGCGAGTTCCTGGCGCCCGCCATCGCGGGCGACATGGTCGGCTGCATCGGCGTGAGCGAGCCCGGCGCCGGCAGCGACGTGGCGGGCCTCAAGAGCCATGCGCGCAAGGACGGCGGCGACTACCTCATCAGCGGCCAGAAGATGTGGATCACCAACAGCCTGCAGGCCGACTGGATGTGCATGCTGGTCAATACCAGCGACGGGCAAAGTGCAGCAGGCTACAGCCCTCATCGCAACAAGTCGCTGGTGATGGTGCCGATGAACAGCCCCGGCATCGAGAAGGCAAAGAAGATCCGCAAGATCGGCATGCACTCGAGCGACACGGGGCTCATCTACTTCGACAACGTGCGCGTGCCGCAGCGCTACCGCATCGGCGAAGAAGGCCAGGGCTTCGTCTACCAGATGCAGCAGTTCCAGGAAGAGCGGCTTTGGGCCGCCGCAAGCTCGCTCGAACCGATGGAAGACTGCATTGCGCAGACCATCGAATGGGCGCAGGAGCGCAAGATGTTCGGCGCCACGCTGGCCGACCAGCAATGGGTGCAGTTCAAGCTGGCCGAACTCAAGACCGAAGTGGAGGCGCTGCGCGCCCTCACCTACCGCGCCTGCGACCTGCATGTGCAGGGCCAGGACGTGCTCGAACTCGCCTCGATGGCCAAGCTCAAGACCGGCCGGCTCACGCGGCAGGTGGCCGACACCTGCCTGCAGTTCTGGGGCGGCATGGGCTTTACGCTCGAGAACCGGGTCTCGCGCCTTTACCGTGACGGCCGCCTGGGCTCGATCGGGGGCGGCGCGGACGAGGTGATGCTCGGCATCCTCGCGAAGACGATGGGCATCGCCAAGCGGCCGCCGCGCGGCTGAACACCGACATGGATGCCGAACTGCAGGCCGACCGGGCCGCCCTTGCCGACACGGTGAGGCGCTTTGCTGAAAGCGAGATCGCGCCGAACGTCCAGGAATGGGAAGACGCGGGCGAGTTTCCCCTTGCGCTGTATGCACGCGCGGCAGAACTGGGCTTGCTGGGCCTTGGCTACCCGGAAGCGCTGGGCGGCACGCCGGCTTCTTATGCGCTCAGGCTGCCGGCATGGATTGCGCTCGCGCGCCACGGCAAGAGCGGTGGCGTGCTCGCAAGCCTGTTCTCGCACAACATCGGCCTGCCGCCGGTGGTGCTGCATGCGAGCGATGCGGTGTGCGACGAGGTCGTGCCGCCGGTGCTTCGCGGCGAGAAAATCGCCGCGCTCGCCATCACCGAACCTGGCGGCGGCTCCGACGTGGCGGGGCTGCGCACCACGGCACGCTGCGACGGCGAGCACTACGTGGTGAACGGCGAAAAGACCTTCATCACGTCGGGCATGCGGGCCGACTGGATCACGGTGGCGGTGCGCACCGGCGAAGAGCGCGGCGCCCGCGGCGTCTCGATGCTGCTGGTGCCCGGCGATTCACCCGGACTTACGCGCACTCGCCTCGCGAAGATGGGCTGGCTGTGCTCGGACACCGCGCAGCTTCACTTCGACAACGTGCGCGTGCCCGCACGCTATCTGCTCGGCAGCGAAGGCGCGGGCTTTCGCATGATCATGGGCAACTTCAACGGCGAACGCATCGGCCTGGCAGCGGGCGCCCTCGGGTTTGCACAAGCCTGCCTGGACGAAGCGCTGGCGTGGTCGCAGGAGCGCAAGACCTTCGGCGCCGCGCTCATCGAACACCAGGCGGTGCGCCACAAGCTGGTCGACATGCAGATGCGCATCGCGTCCACCGAGGCGTGGCTCGAGGCTGTGTCGGCAGAAGGCGATGCGCACGAGGCCGCGGGCCGCTTCAACGCGCCCAAGTGGGTTGCGAAAGTTTGCATGCTCAAGAACCACGCGACGCAGACCATGCAGTTCTGCGCCGACCAGGCCGTGCAGATCCTGGGCGGCATGGGTTTCATGCGCGGCACCGTCAGTGAACGCATCTACCGCGAAGTGAAGGTGATGATGATCGGCGGCGGCGCCGAAGAGATCATGAAGGAGTTGGCCGCGCGGCAGATGGGCTGGCTTTAGGCCCCGGACTTCAGTCGTTCTGCTCGCTTTCACCCTGCCGCGCCGCGGCCAGTGCGTTTGCGGCACGCAGCTTGTCCTTCTTGCTCGGCCGCTTGCCCTTGATGCCGCCGGTGCCCGAGGCATCGACCATCGGCACGGGGGCTTCAGTCGGCTCGAAGCCTTCGATGCGCTCGCGCGGCAAATGCAGGCCCTGGCGTTTTTCGATCAGGCGAAAGTGCGCCTCGGTGGCCGCGCTCACAAAGCTGATGGCGAGCCCGCTTTCACCCGCGCGGCCCGTGCGTCCGATGCGATGGATGTAGTCGGTGGGCGAGCGCGGGAGGTCGTAGTTGATCACCACCGGGAGCTGCGCAATGTCGATGCCGCGTGCGGCCAGGTCGGTGGCAATCACCACGTCCCAGCGGCTCTCCTTGAACTGCGCGAGGATGCCGGTGCGCGTGCCCTGTGCGATGTCGCCATGGAATGGCACGGCATACACACCGTTCTTGTAGAGCTTCTCGGCCACGGTCTGGGCCGCATGCTGCGTGGCGACGAAGACCAGCACCCGGTCCCACTCGTTCTCTTTCAGCAGGTGGCGAAGCAGCTGCGTGCGGCGGTTGGCGTCGACCTCGATCACGCGCTGCACGATGGCGGGCTCGGTGCCGGGCTCGCCCTGCACGTCGATCACCGCCGGGTCGCGCAGCGCGCTGTCGGCCAGTGCCTGGATGGCGGGCGGGAAGGTGGCCGAGAACAGCAGGTTCTGGCGCTGTGCCGGCAGCAGCGCGAGGATGCGGCCCAGCTCTTCGGCAAAGCCGAGGTCGAACAGCCGGTCGGCCTCGTCGAGCACAAGCATGGAAACCATATTGAGCTTCAGCGCGTTGTGCTCCACCAGGTCGAGCAGCCGCCCTGGCGTGGCCACCACGATGTCGGCGCCGCCGCGCAGGCTCATCATCTGCGGGTTGATCGACACGCCGCCGAAGGCAATGGCAATCTTGAGCCGCTCGGGCAGGTGCTGCGCCAGGCTGCGCATGATTTCGCCTACCTGTGCGGCGAGTTCACGCGTGGGCACGAGCACCAGCGCGCGCACGCGGCGCGGCGATGTGGCGCGCTCGGCCGCCAGGCGCTGCAGCAGCGGCAGCGAAAATGCGGCGGTCTTGCCCGAGCCGGTCTGCGCCGAACCCCGCACGTCGCGGCCTTGCAAAATGGCGGGAATGGCCGCGGCCTGGATGGCGGTCGGCGCGGCATAGCCGCTTTCGGCGGCAGCCTGCACGAGCGCGGGGGCCAGGCCCAGTGAGTCGAATGGCATGTGAGAAGACACGGAAAGATGAAACGGGAACAGTGAAAACGGAAGCGTTGAAGAAGACGAGATCGACCGAATGACGATGAAGAGCAATCAGTCCACCGCCCTGGTGTATTCCACCGAAGCCGGTGGCCGCATGTGCCCCGAGTGCCGCGCGCCAATCGCGCAGTGCCGCTGCAAGGAACTCAAGGCGCGCGTTCCGGCCACTGACGGCATTGTGCGTGTATCGCACGAGACCAAGGGCCGCAAAGGCAAGGGCGTCACGGTGATCAAGGGCCTGGCGCTCGATGCGGCGGCACTCGCTGCCATGGGCAAGCAGCTCAAGACAGCCTGCGGCACGGGCGGCACGGTGAAGGACGGCACCATCGAAATCCAGGGCGACCACCGCGAACTGGTGATTGCGGTCCTCGCGAAGCAAGGCCACGTCGTCAAGCGCGCCGGGGGCTGAACCTCATGAAACCCGAAGACCTGCAGCGGCTCGTCACGCTCGAAATGCCCTTCGGCAAACACAAGGGTACGTTGATTGCCGATTTACCCGGCAATTATCTGAATTGGTTCGCACGCGAGGGTTTTCCCGCAGGTGAAATCGGCCGTCTGCTCCATTTGATGCATGAAATAGACCACAACGGGCTCTCCGGCCTTCTGCAACCGTTGCGAAACCGCCCGCCAAAGCGTGATGTTTCGTAATAAGAGCGAATTTCGTCACCCTTTTTCCAGTTCGCATTGATAATCGTGCCTACGTGTCTGTGAGCTTGTCTCCCGTGCACGTAATTCGGTGATCGGTCAGTTTCGCGCCACAGCGCATTTGTTTGTTGTGATTCTGGGACTCCATCGCTTTGTCTTGTTGGTTTGAATTAGGAGTCCCTCAATGGGCAAGAAACTCTACGTAGGCAACCTCGCCTACTCTGTGCGTGACAACGACCTGGAACAGGCTTTCGGCGAGTTCGGCTCGATCGTCAGCGCCAAGGTCATGATGGAACGCGACACCGGCCGCTCCAAGGGCTTCGGTTTCGTGGAAATGGGCACCGACGCTGAAGCGCTGGCAGCCGTTGAAGCCATGAACGGCCATTCGCTCCAGGGCCGCGCCCTGACCGTGAACGAAGCACGTCCGATGGAAGCTCGTCCCCCCCGTACCGGTGGTGGCGGCGGCTACGGCGGCGGCGGCGGTGGTGGTTACGGCGGTGGTGGTGGCGGCGGCTACGGCGGCGGCGGTGGCCGCAGCGGTGGTGGCGGTGGCTACGGCGGCGGCGGCGGTGGTCGCGGCGGCTACTAAGCCCTCCCCCCGAGACCTCGCTCTCAAATAAAAAAGCTCCTTCGGGAGCTTTTTTCGTTTCTGCGCCGACCTTTTTGCGCAGGCCCGGTAGAACCCTTGTACGCATTTGTCCTTACCGCGTCGGTCAGCCAACAGTCAGCCGCGGGCGACGACCCTCACCGGTCCAATCAAGAGGGTCGAGACAATGCGTATAAAGAGTCAGGCTGACTTCTTTTCAGGAGTCATGTTCACAGCCGTGGGGGGTGCCTTCGCCATCGGCGCCACCACCTACACCATCGGCGACGGTGCCCGCATGGGCCCCGGTTACTTCCCGCTGATGCTGGGCATTCTGCTGGCCGTGCTCGGCGCCGGAATCATGTTCCAGGCACTGGTGGTCGAAACCGCCAGCGGAGACCCGATTGGCAAATGGGCGTGGAAGCCGCTGGCTTTTGTGCTGGGTGCCAACCTGGCATTCGGTGTGCTGCTGGGCGGGCTGCCCAGCATCGGACTGCCCGCCATGGGAATGATCGTTGCGATCTACGCGCTCACCATCATCTCGAGCATGGCCGGCGAACATTTCAAGCTGCGCGACGTGCTGGTGCTGTCCACCATCCTCGCTGCCGGCAGCTACGTGGCCTTCATCTGGGCGCTGAAGCTCCAGATCCAGGTCTGGCCTACTTTCATTTCGGGTTGAGGAGCACACCGCCATGGAACTGTTCCACAACCTGGCGACCGGCTTCGGCGTCGCCTTCACTTTTACCAACCTGCTGTACTGCCTGGTCGGCTGCATCCTGGGCACGCTGATCGGCGTGCTGCCGGGCATTGGCCCCGTTGCCACCATCGCAATGCTGCTGCCTGCAACGTATGCACTGCCGCCTGTGTCGGCACTGATCATGCTGGCCGGCATTTACTACGGTGCGCAATACGGCGGCTCGACCACCGCAATCCTGGTGAACCTGCCCGGGGAATCGTCCTCGGTGGTCACCTGTATCGACGGCTACCAGATGGCAAGGCAGGGCCGCGCAGGCCCCGCGCTTGCCGCGGCGGGCCTGGGCTCGTTCTTTGCCGGCTGCGTGGGCACGCTCATCCTGGCTGCGTTCGCGCCGCCGCTCACCGAACTGGCCTTCAAGTTCGGCCCGGCTGAATACTTCTCGCTGATGACCCTGGGCCTGATCGGCGCCGTGGTGCTCGCCTCCGGTTCGCTGCTCAAGGCGGTCGCCATGATCGTGCTGGGCCTGCTGCTGGGCATCGTCGGTACCGACGTCAATTCGGGCGTGGCGCGCTTCAGCTTCGACATTCCCGAGCTCACGGACGGCATCGGCTTTGTGGTGATTGCCATGGGCGTGTTCGGCTATGGCGAAATCATCGGCAACCTCTCTCAGCCCGACGACGAGCGCGAAGTGTTCACGCACAAGGTGAAGGGCCTGTGGCCCACCAAGGAAGACTTCAAGCGCATGACGCCCGCGGTGCTGCGCGGCACGGCATTGGGTTCGGCGCTCGGCATCCTGCCCGGCGGCGGCGCACTGCTGGCGGCCTTCGCGGCCTACGCGCTCGAGAAGAAGATCAAGATGAGCCCCGGCGAAGTCGCCTTCGGCAAGGGCAACATCCGCGGCGTGGCATCGCCCGAGTCGGCCAACAACGCCGGCGCGCAGACTTCCTTCATTCCGCTGCTGACCCTGGGCATTCCGCCGAATGCCGTGATGGCGCTGATGGTGGGTGCGATGACCATCCACAACATCCAGCCCGGCCCGCAAGTGATGACCAGCAACCCCGAGCTGTTCTGGGGCCTGATCGCCTCGATGTGGATCGGCAACGCGATGCTGATCGTGCTGAACCTGCCGCTCATCGGCATGTGGATCAAGCTCTTGACGGTGCCCTACAAGTTCCTGTTTCCCGCCATCGTGCTGTTCTGCGCGATTGGCGTGTACTCGACCAACAACAACACCTTCGACGTCTGGATGGTCGCGATCTTCGGCTTCATCGGCTACCTGTTCATCAAGCTCAGGACCGAGCCCGCGCCGTTGCTGCTGGGCTTCATCCTCGGGCCGATGATGGAAGAAAACCTGCGGCGCGCGTTGCTGCTTTCGCGCGGCACATGGAGCGTGTTCGTCACGCGGCCGCTGTCGGCGGGCCTGCTGGTCGCGGCGGCGCTGCTGCTGGGCATCGTGCTGCTGCCCTCCATCAAGGCCAAACGCGAAGAAGCCTTCGTCGAGGAATAAGCCCTTCGAGCAGTCAGCGCACAAGCAGTTGCCAGGCCATGCCGGCAACTGCCGAAGCAAGCACCACCGGAATCACGCCGGCCTTGAAGCGGAAGAGCGCGATGGCTGCAAGCGCGCCGATGACGGCAGAGGGAAACTCGAAGGACCCCGACAGGCCCTTCGGCCAGAGCACGTGGCAGGCGAAGAAGACCGCCAGGTTGACGATCACGCCGACCACGGCCGCGGTGATGGCGGTCAGCGGTGCGGTGAATTTCAGGTTGCCGTGGGTCGACTCAATGAATGGACCGCCCAGCAGAATGAACAGAAACGACGGCAGGAAGGTGAAGAAGGTCACCACCGTCGCCCCTGCAACACCCGCAGCCAACAGCGCATCCGGGCCGAACAGCGCCTGGCTCCACGCGCCGACGAAGCCCACGAACGACACCACCATGATCAACGGGCCGGGCGTGGTTTCTCCGAGCGCGAGGCCGTCGATCATCTGCGTGGCCGTAAGCCAGTGGTAGTGGTCGACCGCGCCCTGGAACACATAGGGCAGCACCGCGTAGGCCCCGCCAAAAGTCAGCAGCGCCGCCTTGGTGAAGAACCAGGCCATCTGCGTGAGCGCGCCGCTCCAGCCGTACAGCGCCGTGAGCGTGGCCAGGGCACCCAGCCACAGCAGCAGGAACACGCCCAGCACCCGCGCGAAGCGGCCCCTAGTGAACAGTGCATGCTGCGGCGTAGGCGTGTTGTCGTCGATCAGCGCCGGGCCAGCCGAGGCCCCAGCGGCACCGTGCCCGCCGCCGGGCGCGAAGTACGCCGGCGCGAAACGGCTGCCGATGTAGCCGATGGCACCCGCCCCCAGCACGATCAGCGGAAAAGGCAGCCGCAGCGCAAAGATCGCGACGAAAGCGGCAACGGCAATCGCCCAGAGCCATGCATTCTTGAGCACCCGCGAGCCGATCCGCCAGGCGGCGAACAGCACGATGGCAGTGACCGCGGGCTTCACGCCGTACAGCAAACCCGCCACCGCCGGTACGTGCCCATAGGCCATGTACGCCCACGACAGCCCGATCAGGATGAAGAGCGAAGGCAGCACGAAGAGCACGCCCGCCGCAAGGCCGCCCCAGGTGCGATGCATGAGCCATCCGATGTAGGTGGCGAGCTGCTGCGCTTCAGGGCCGGGCAGCAGCATGCAGTAGTTGAGCGCATGCAGAAAGCGCTTTTCCGAGATCCAGCGCCGGCGCTCCACCAACTCCTGGTGCATGAGCGCAATCTGCCCCGCCGGACCGCCAAAGCTGATGAAGCCGAGCTTGAGCCAATAGGCGAAGGCCTGCCAGAAGCTGACGGTTGCGGGGCGTTCAACGGGTACAGCGGACTCTGGCAATGCCATGAATGAGACTTTCTCGTTGTGCTATTTCAGGAATGCGTCATAGGCGGTCTTAAGGATGAGTGCGCTCACCACCACGATGAACACCACCCGCACAAAGCCCGCTCCGTGCTTCAGCGCAACACGCGTGCCCAGCAGGCTGCCCGCCACGTTGGCCACCGCCATCACCAGCCCATAGTGCCACCACACGTGCCCCTTGAGCGCGAGCAGCAGCAGGGCCGCGGCGTTGGTGAGCGTGTTGATGATCTTGGCCGACGCGGAAGCATTCAGGAAGTCGTAGCCCATCCAGCGCACGAATAAAAAGACCAGAAAGCTGCCCGCCCCGGGGCCGAAGAAGCCGTCGTAGAACCCGATCGACAGCCCGATGGCGCAAGCCGCCAGCGTTTCGGCGCGTCCGCTGAAGCGAGGCACGTGGTGGCGGCCCAGGTCTTTTCGCGCCAGCGTGTAGAGCAGCACGCCGAGCAGCACGATGGGCAGCGCCCGGCGCAGGAAGTCGCCGGGAAACAAAGTGACGCCCCAGGCGCCCAGCATGGAGCCCGCGAATCCGAGCACGGCTGCGGGCCACAGGGCGCCCCAACGCATCTGCACCCGCTGGCTGAACTGGGCCGCCGCAGCCGCCGTGCCCCAAATAGAAGCACTTTTGTTGGTGCCCAGCAACGTGGCCGGCGGCGCGCCCGGAAACACGGCAAAGAGGGCCGGCACAAGGATCAGGCCGCCGCCGCCCACTATCGAATCGACAAAACCTGCGAGCAGCGAAGCGCCCGTGACCACCAGCATTTCCATGCCGGGATTGTCGCACCCGCAGTGCTACAAAAAAATGAGCTGCGAAAAGAGATGGGGCGGGCTTGCAGGCCGGCTTCGGCAGCTTGGAAAGCGGCCGGCGGGAGACAGATCCAGGCAATAAAAAAGGCGCCGACCAGCGGCGCCTTTCAAGTTCAAACACGGTTTCTCGAACGGAAACCTTGAAGAATTTTTCTTGTAGACCGAATTTTGTCTCCTCGGACCCTCGGCAGCACGAGCTTGGCCCGTTCGCGAGTGGGCAGACTTTAGGCGGTGCACCGGGCCAGTGCATTGGGAATTACCCGCTTTGCCTTACCTTCAAAACGCTCTTGGCAAACAAAAGTGTTTCGGAGCGTTAATGGTGCGGCTCGAACATGGCACGACTTGTGCACGCAAGCGGTTCGAGCCATTCATGGGAGCCCTCGAACCATGTCCATGTCCGAAAGTGAACGCATCGCCCTTGCCGCGCGGCTTCACGTGGCATTGCGGCGAAAGCACGGGCGCGTGACCGACACCGAATGGATGGCCACCAATGCCGAATACGCCGCCGAGATCGTACGCATGACGCGCGCCCATGCCGCCGAAACCAAGGACGAGGACCTCTACCTGCTCGCCACCCGCCTCGAACAGGCCATGGAGCCGCTGGCGCGCGCCGCACGGCTGGCGGCGCGCACGCCCGATGGCACGCCGCCAAAGCCGCGGCCGCGGTTTGCGGGCGGGCTGCGCTGATCTTTCTTTGGCGCCAGGCGCTCAGCCGGCAGCGAGCGCAGCGTTGCGAATGCTCTGCAGCGTGCTGGCCGGCGTGATGGCCTCCGGATCGAGCAGGCAATGCAGCACCGCGGGCTTGCCGCTTGCACGGGCGCGCGCCAGTGCGGGGGCGAACTCCTCCGTGCGGGTCACGCGCTCGCCATGGCCGCCGAACACCTCGGCATAGCCCCGGAAGTCCGGGTTCTTCAACTGCGTGGCGCTCACCCGCCCCGGATAGTGCTTTTCCTGGTGCATGCGAATGGTGCCATACATGGCGTTGTCCAGCAGCACCACGATGATCGGCAGGCCGTACTGCACGGCGGTTGCGAACTCCTGGCCGTGCATCATGAAATCGCCGTCGCCCGCGAACACCACCACCTCGCGCTGCGGCCACAGGCGCTTGGCGCCTACGCCCGCCGGCAGGCCATAGCCCATCGATCCGCTGGTGGGCGCCAGCTGGCTCGCAAACGCGCGAAACGGCCAGAAGCGATGCACCCAGGTGGCAAAGTTGCCGGCGCCGTTGCAGAAGATGGTGTCGGCCGGCAGCACCTCGCGCAGGTGCTGCATCACCTCGCCCATCTGCAGCGGGCCCGGAATGCGGATGGGAGCTGGATCGCTCCAGCGCAAGAAGTCTTCGCGCGCGGTCTTCGTCTCGGCCTGCCAGGCCGGCGGAGAAGCCGGACGCAACGCAGCCACCGCTTCGGCAAACGCCTGCGGCGTGGCGTGGATGCCCAGCGCCGGGCGGTAGAGCTTGCCGAGCTCGTCGGCATCGGCATGCACATGCACCAGCGCCTGCTTCGGCTGTGGAATGGCAAGCAGCTCATAGCCCTGCGACGGCACCTCGGACAGGCGGCCGCCGACCAGCAGCACCAGGTCCGCATTGCGGATGCGCTCCAGCATGCGCGGGTTCGCCCCCAGCCCCAGGTCGCCCGCATAGCAGGGATGCTCGGCCGACAGCAGCATCTGGCGGCGGAACGAGCAATACACCGGCAGCGAGAACGCCTCGGCGCATTCCGCGAACCGCCGCGTTGCGGCTTCGGACCAGCGGCTGCCGCCGAGGATGACCACGGGCCGCTGTGCCTCTGAGAGACGCTGCTGCAGTTGCGCGATCTGCGCCGCGCCCGGATAGGTTTCGGTCACGGCATAAGGCTGTGCGTCGGCCACCACCGCGGCTTCGGTCAGCATGTCTTCCGGCAGCGCAATCACCACCGGCCCCGGCCGGCCGGAAGTGGCGACATGGAAGGCGCGCGAGACCAGCTCGGGCACGCGCGCCGGATCGTCGATCTGCACCACCCACTTGGCCATGGTGCCGAAGACCGCGCCGTAGTCCAGCTCCTGGAAGGCCTCGCGGCCCATCGCCTCTCGCGCCACCTGTCCAACGAAGAGCAGCATCGGCGTCGAATCCTGGTGCGCAATGTGCACGCCCGCCGCCGCGTTGGTGGCGCCTGGCCCGCGCGTGACAAAGCACACGCCGGGTCGGCCGGTGAGCTTGCCCTGCGCCTCGGCCATCATTGCCGCGCCGCCTTCCTGGCGGCACACCGTCACGTCGATGGATGCATCGTGCAGCGCATCGAGCACGGCCAGAAAGCTTTCGCCAGGCACGCAGAAGAGTTGCTCGACGCCGTGGGTGATGAGCTGGTCGACCAGGATCTGGCCGCCGGTGCGGGAAGAAGTCATGCTAGGTCCAATGCAATGAAGGTCTTGGTATCTACTCCTTCCCCCTCCGGGGGAAGGTTGGGATGGGGGCAAGCGGCGCCGGCCAAGCCGACAGCGATTGATACGCCGCTTGCCCCACCCCTGCCCTCCCCCGGAAGGAAAGGGAGAAATTCATGTGAGAGCTTCGCATGCCGCCACGATGCGCGTGCACGCCTCTTCGAGTTGCGCCATCGAAGTGGCATACGAAATGCGGAAGTACGGCGCCAGCCCGAACACGCTGCCCGGCACCATCGCCACTTCAAAATCCTGCAGCAAGTAGCTGCAGAAGTCGCTGTCGGTCAGCAGCAGCATGCCGTTCGCCGTGCGCCGGCCAAGCACACCGGCACAGCTCGCAAAAGTATAGAAGGCGCCTTCGGGCACGCGGCAATGCAGGCCAGGCGCGCGGTTCAATGCCGCCACCACGAAGTCGCGCCGCGCCTGGAAGTCGCGCTGCCGTTCGGCCACGATGTGCTGTGGCCCGGTGAGCGCCTCGATGGCGGCGGCCTGGCTCACCGACGAGGGACACGATGTCGACTGGCTCTGCACCACCGCCATGGCCGCGATCAGCGCGCGCGGGCCCGCTCCGTAGCCGACGCGCCAGCCCGTCATCGCATAGGCCTTCGACACGCCATTGACGGTGAGCGTGCGTTCGCGCAGCCGCGGCTCCACGGCCACCGGCGTTGCAAATGCAAGGCCGTCGTAGAGGATGTGCTCGTAGATATCGTCGGCCAGCACCCACACCTGCGGATACCGCAGCAGCACCTCGCACAGCGGCGCGAGCTGCGCCGCGCTGTAGGCCGCGCCGCTCGGGTTCGACGGCGAGTTCAGAAACAGCCAGCGCGTGCGCGGCGTGATGGCCGCCTCGAGCTGCGCGGCATCCAGCCTGAAGCCGTTGGCCTCGCCGCACGGCACACTCACCGGCACGCCGCCGCAGATCTGCACGATGTCCGCGTAAGAGGTCCAGTAGGGCGCGGGCAGGACCACCTCGTCGCCCGGGTTCAGGCTGGCCATCAACGCATTGAAGATGACCTGCTTGGCGCCCGCTCCGACGCTGATTTCATCCAGCGCAAAGTCCAGTCCGTTGTCGCGCTTGAACTTGAACTGCACCGCGGCTTTCATGGCGGGGCTGCCGTCGAGCACGGTGTAGCGCGTGTCGCCGCGCTCCATGGCGCGGGCTGCGGCGGCGCGAATGTGCTCGGGCGTATCGAAGTCCGGCTCGCCCGCGCCCAGCACAATCACCGGCCGGCCCGCGCGCTTGAGCGCGTTGGCGTGGTCGGTAATGCGCAAGATTTCCGACACGCCGATGGCCCGTACGCGCTGCGCGGGCTCGAACGCCGAAGACGAAGAAAGCGGCGGGGCAAGCACGGTGGAAGTCACTTCGCGTAGGCCTCCAGCGGCTTGTCGTTGGGTTCCGCAATCAGCTGCTTCAGCGCCGTGCTCATCGGGAGGTTCAGGCTGGTGTTCTTTGGCGGAATCGGCGCGACGAACCACTTGGTGTAGATCTTCTCGAGCTCGCCGCTCTTCATGAGCTTTCGCAGCGAATCGTCCACGGCGGCCTTGAAGGCCGCATCGTCCTTGCGGAACAACAGCGCGATCGGCTCCGAGCCCAGCGCCTCGCCTGTGATGCGATAGGCCGCGGGGTTCTTCGAGTTCGCGATGATCCCGGCGAGCAGGTTGTCGTCGAGCACGAAGGCATCGGCGCGGCCCGACTCCATCAGCAGGAAGCTCTCGAGGTGGTCCTTGCCGAGCATCGTGTTGACGGTGATGTTCTGTGCGCGCTCACGCTTGCGCAGCAACTGCACGGCGGTGGTGCCGGTGGAGGCCGACACGGTGCGGCCGGCCAGCTGTTCGAGCGACGTGATGCCCGAATCGATCTTGGTCGCCATGCGCACTTCGCTCACATACGTGGTGAGCGCAAAAGCCACCTGCTGCTGGCGCGCGGTGTTGTTGGTGGTGGGGCCGCAGCCGATGTCCAGCGTGCCGTTCTGCACCAGCGGAATGGTGTTCTGTGCGGTTACGGCCATGTATTCGAGCTTGGCCGAGGGCGCGATGTCCTTCAGCACGCGCTCGCAGAGCTCGACGTGATAGCCCACGTATTTATCGTTCGCGCCCAGCATGTAGGCCATGGGCGGCGAAGCCTCGCGCACGCCGAGCACGGCCTTGCCGCTGCTCTTGATCTTGTCGAGCGTGCCGCCGGCGGGGGCCTGCTGCGCCGAAGCGCCGAATGCGAGCGCAAGCAGCGCTGCGGTGGTGAGTGTCTTGAAACGCATCTTCATGTTCTCTGTCTCCTGGTAATTTTTATTCGGGGCTGCGCGGCAAGAACAGCGGCCTTGGTTGGATCAATCCCCGATATCGAAGGTCACGCCCTGCGCAAGCGGCAATGCCGTCGAATAGTTGATGGTGTTCGTCGCCCGGCGCATGTACGCCTTCCAGCTGTCGGAGCCGGCTTCGCGACCGCCACCGGTTTCTTTCTCGCCACCGAAGGCACCGCCGATCTCGGCACCGCTCGGGCCGATGTTGACGTTGGCAATGCCGCAATCGGAGCCTGCGCTCGACAGGAAGCGCTCGGCCTCACGCACGTTGAGCGTGAAGATCGACGACGAGAGGCCCGCACCCACCGCGTTGTGCCATTCGATGGCCTCGTCGAGCTCGCTGTAGCGCACCACATAGAGGATGGGTGCGAAGGTTTCGCGCAGCACCGGGCCTTCGTGCGACTTCAGCTCCACCAATGCCGGGCGCACGTAGTAGGCGTCCTTGGTGCCGATGCCGTCGACGCGCTCGCCGCCATGCACCGTGGCGCCGATCTCGCGGCTTTCTCCCAGCGCCTTCTGCATGCCGTCGAATGCGGCGCGGTCGATCAGCGGCCCGACCAGCGTGCCCGCCTCGCGCGGATCGCCCACACGCACATTGCCGTACACCTTGGCGAGCTTGGGCACCAGCGCGTCGTACACGCTGTCGTGCACGAAGAGCCGGCGCAGCGTGGTGCAGCGCTGGCCAGCCGTACCCATGGCCGAGAACGCAATGGCGCGAAGCGTAAGGTCCAGGTCGGCCGATGGCGTGACGATGGCGGCGTTGTTGCCGCCGAGTTCAAGAATGGCCCGCGCAAAACGCGCGGCCAGCTTCGGTCCCACCTGCTTGCCCATCGCGGTGGAGCCGGTGGCCGAGAGAATCGGCACGCGGTGATCGTCCACCAGCACTTCGCCGATGTCGCGCTGGCCCAGCAGCAGGCCGAGCAGGCCTTCGGGCGCGTCTTCGCCGAAGCGCGCAACGGCACGCTGCGCGATGGCATGCGTGGCCAGCGCGGTGAGCGGGGTTTTTTCGGACGGCTTCCACACCACCGGATCGCCGCACACCAGCGCCAGCGCCGCATTCCACGACCACACGGCCACCGGGAAGTTGAAGGCCGAGATCACGCCGCACACGCCCAGCGGATGCCAGGTTTCCATCATGCGGTGCTCGGCGCGTTCGGTGGCAAGCGTCAGGCCATAGAGCTGGCGCGAGAGGCCGACCGCGAAGTCGCAGATGTCGATCATTTCCTGCACTTCGCCCGCGCCTTCGGTCGGAATCTTGCCGGCCTCGAGCGTGACCAGGCGACCAAGGTCGGCCTTGGCGGCGCGCAGTTCTTCCCCCAGCAAGCGCACCAGCTCGCCGCGGCGCGGTGCCGGCACGCTGCGCCAGGCCTTGAAGGCCTCATGCGCCTGGCCGATGGCGGCGGTCGCTTCGGCGCGGCTGGTTTGCGGCACCTGTGCAATCACCTCGCCTGTCACCGGCGAGCGCACCGTCAGCTCGCCGCCGGTGTAGGCGCTGCGGGGCACGCCCAGGCGCTGCAGCAGCTGTTCGATTTCGGCGGCAAGGGAGACAACAGGGGCTTGGGCTTCGGACATGGGCGCACTCCGGAAAGGAGGAGGAGGAGGAGAGAAAAGAAAACGGCAAGACGGGACCGGCGCAATATCTTCCAATCCCGCGCACTTGCCTAGTGAAAAAAAGGAAGGACCTGATGCGTTTGCCGAATGAACCTGGCATGCGCCCGGTGCGGGACGGGCTTCGCGCCTACGCGCGAAGCGCTTGCTGCCACCGAAGATCGCGCATCCCACTTTCCGTCGAGCCATGAAAGCGATCCTCACCCTGTACGCTGCGATCCATGCGCTGATGGCGCTCGCATTTGCCGCCGCGTCGCTCGTTCTTGTCGTGATCGCGGCGCGGGCTGGCTGGGGAGCAGTGATGCAGGGGCTCGACCTGCCCGCCGCCGAGGCAATCATCGAAGCGGTAGGCCTGCTGGCAGCCGGCGTGGTGGCGCTGCAGATCTCCCAGACCGTGCTCGAAGAAGAAGTGGTGCGCGACGCACACATCGGCGCGCCGACGCGTGTGCGCCGCTTCCTGTCCAGGTTCATGGTCGTCATCGTGGTTGCGGTTGCGGTCGAAGGACTGGTCGCGACCTTCAAGGCGCGTGAAGCACCGGAGCTGATGCTGTACGCCGCCGCAATGCTGGGCTCGGTCGGCCTGCTCATGGCAGGCTGGGGCATCTTCATACGCCTGAACCGCTACGCCGAAGAACTGGAGCCCGAGGCGATGGAAGAGGCCAAGCGCGAAGACATCAAGCTGAAATGAACGCGGCGCCTATCGTGGCTCCGGCGCGTCCGGCAAGGGAATCTTCTGCCCTGCCGGCGACCCGGCCAGGCTCTGCGCGGGCCTTCTGAGCGTTGCATCGAAGGGGTTGATCTTCGGCCCGATGGCCGCGGCCTCGCGCTTGAGCAGTTCGACCACGGTGGGCATGCGGTCGGCGTTGAGCCGGTCCGCGATCGTGCCCACGCTCAGCGCGGCCACCGCGCGGCCCTCGCGATCGAGAATGGGCACCGCCACGCCGGCCATGCCTTCGAGCAGGCCCGTGTTGCGCCCCGCATAACCGGCTTGGCGCACGCGCTCGATCTCGGTGCGCAGATAGACCTCGTCGTACACGCCGTACTCACGCACACGCGAGAGGTTGAAGCGAATCACCTCCTCGCGCTCGGCCTCCGGCAGAAACGCCAGGATGGCAAGCGCGCCCTGCCCCACGCCCAGCGCAATGCGCCCGCCGATGTCGCCCGTGAACGAACGAATGGGAAACGGCCCTTCGCTGCGGTCGAGGCACACCGCGTCGAAGCCGCTGCGCGCCAGCAAGAAGATGCTGTCGCCAAGGCTCGCGCACAGGCGCAGCAGCACCGGACGGCATATGGAACGCAGGTCACCGGGGTTACCGGCACTGGCCGCGAGCGCGAAGAAATCGATGCTCAAGCGGTAGAGCTTGCTGCGCTCGTCCTGCTCGACCATGCCCTCTGCCATGAGCGACTGCAGCAGGCGGTGCGTGGTCGCCTGCGTGAGGCCCACCGAACGTGCAATTTGCGTCACGCGGCCGCCTTCGGCCTGCACCGCACCCAGCGCGCGAAGCACTGAAAACACGCGCGGAATGCCGCCGCTTGCAGCTGCAGGGCTTTCGATGGCTTCTTTGGTGGAATTCTTGGCGTCCATTCTTTGAATCATATTCCGTCCAACGGAATAAATCAGAGAAATATTCTGATTAATGGAATACCCGAGGCGAGTTGGCGCAGTCGTTGCAATAGAGTGAATTGAAAGTTCTCTCTTGTCCATGGCGCGCACCAAGGTGCGGCGCGCCGCTCACGACACCGCGCAGAAAGGCTCTTCCATGTCATTCCTACGGCTCACCGACGTGACCAAGTTCTACGGAGCCACGCGCGCCGTGTCGGCGATGAACCTTGCGGTGGAAAAGGGAGAGTTCGTCTCGCTGCTCGGCCCTTCGGGCTGCGGCAAGACCACCACGCTGCAGATGATTGCGGGCTTCGAGGCGGTGTCGAGCGGGCGTGTCGAACTGGCCGGCAAGGACATCACGCACGCCAAGGCCAACACCCGGGGCCTGGGCATCGTGTTCCAGACCTACGCCCTGTTTCCGCACATGACCGTGGCCGACAACGTGAGCTTCGGCCTCGAGATGCGCAAGATGCCGAAGACCGAGCGCGCTGAACGAGTGAAGCAGGCGCTTGCACTCGTTCACCTCGAAGCGCATGCCACGCGCTACCCGCGTGAGCTCTCGGGCGGGCAGCGCCAGCGCGTCGCACTGGCGCGCGCATTGGTCATCGAGCCGCCGGTGTTGCTGCTCGACGAACCTCTGTCCAACCTTGACGCCAAGCTGCGCGAAGAAATGCAGTTCGAGCTGCGCCAGATCCAGCGCAAGGTGGGTACCACCACGGTAATGGTCACGCATGACCAGAGCGAGGCCATGTCCATCAGCGACCGCGTGGTGGTGATGGAAGGCGGCTGCGCCACGCAGATCGACCATCCGCACCGCGTGTACGAGCATCCGAGCACTCGCTTCATCTCCACCTTCGTGGGCAAGGCCAACCTGCTGGAGGCCCGCGTCACGGCCTGCGGCGCGCGCAGTTGCCAAGTCGAGGTCGGCTCGCTCACCGTCGAGGTCGAAGACACCGGCTACAAATCGGGCGACAGAGTGCTGATGAGCGTGCGCCCCGAAAAACTGCAGCTGGTGGAAGCCGGCCGCGGCCGCCTCGCCGGCACGGTGCAGGAGCGCTTCTTTCTGGGCAGCCAGTGGCTCTATCGCCTGGGCACGCCCGCCGGCGACCTGATGGTGCTGAGCCCAAACGACGGCCGCGAAGCGCTGGACGAAGGCAGCCCGGTCGGCATCGACTGGCCCGCGCATTGCACGCGCCTGTTGCCGGCCGAAGAGGCGGTGGCGGCATGAGCGGTTCCACTCGCAAGGCCACGCCCTGGTGGCTCTCGGCACCCGCGCTGCTGCTCTTCGCGGCCTTGCTGGTGGTGCCGCTCGTGCTCACGGCGGTGCTGTCTTTCAATGTGTACGACCCCGCCACCGGGCCGAAGGCGGGCGAGTTCACGTTCGAGCACTACACGCAGGTGTTCACCGACTCGTACTACCACGGCATCTTCTGGCGCACCTTCTGGATCTCGGGCCTCGTCACGCTAATCTGTGTGCTCATCGGCGCCCCTGAAGCCTATGTGCTGAGCCGCATGCGCAACCCGTGGCGGTCGATCCTGCTGCTGGTGGTGCTGGCGCCGCTGCTGGTTTCGGTGGTGGTGCGCGCTTTCGGCTGGAGCATGCTGCTCGGGCCCGAAGGCGCCGTGAATGCGCTGCTGGGGGTTGTGGGCATCGGGCCGGTGAAGATGCTCTACACAGAAGTTGCGGTGGTCGTGGCGCTGGTCCACGTGATGCTGCCGTTCATGGTGATTCCGGTGTGGACGTCTCTGCAGAAGCTCGATGCGGGCGTGGAGAACGCCGCGCTTTCGCTCAGGGCCTCGCACTTCACCACGCTGCGGCGCATTGTGCTGCCGCAGGTGATGCCGGGCATTCTCTCGGGCAGCCTGATCGTGTTCGGCCTGGCCGCAAGCTCGTTTGCGATACCGGGCCTGCTCGGCGGTCGCCGCCTGAAGATGGTTGCCACGGTCGTCTACGACGAATACCTGCACGAGCTCAACTGGCCGCTCGGCGCCGCCGTTGCACTGGTTCTGCTGGCGGCCAACCTCATCGTGATGCTGAGCTACAACCGCCTGGTAGAAGGCCGCTACAAGAAAGCGTTGGGCTGACCCGATGAGCAAGAACGGCCCTCTCGCCCTCGCGTTCAACGCGCTGGTCATCACATTCATGCTGGCGCCGCTGGTGGTGGTGTGCATCGTCGCGTTCACGCCCGAGAACACCTTGACCATTCCGACCACGCACTTCTCGCTGCGCTGGTTCAAGGCGGTATTCGCGCACCCGGACTTCATGCAGTCGTTCTGGAACAGCCTGTGGCTTGCGCTGGCTTCGGCCACCATTGCCACGCTGCTCGCGGTACCGGCGGGCATGGCGATCACGCGCTATGCGTTTCCGGGGCGCGACTTCCTCAACGGCCTCTTTCTCTCGCCGCTGATCATTCCGCACCTGGTGCTCGGCGTGGCGCTGCTGCGGCTGTTCGCACTGGTGGGCGGCACCGGCAGCTTCGGCTGGCTGGTGATGGCGCATGCGCTGATCGTCACGCCCTATACGCTGCGCCTGGTGGTGGCCGCGCTCGTGGGTTTCGACCGAAGCGCCGAGCAAGCTGCGCTGTCGCTGGGCGCGAGCCAGGCCACGGTGTTCCGGCGCATCACGCTGCCGATGATCCTGCCCGGGGTGACGGGCGGCTGGCTGCTGTCCTTCATCAACAGCTTCGACGAAGTGACGATGTCGATCTTTGTCACGTCGCCCAGCACGGTCACGCTGCCGGTGCGCATGTACATGTATGCCACCGAGTCGATCGATCCGCTGATGGCGGCGGTGTCGGCGCTGATGGTGGCGGTGACGGCCGTCGCGATGGTGGTGCTCGACCGCGTCTACGGCCTGGACCGCGTGCTGGTGGGGCGCCGATAGATGAGCTTGCCGACCGTTATTCAACCGCTGCTGCATCGCGTGGCCGAAACCGGCCGCGCCGCAGTGAACTTCACGCTCGACGGCCAGCCCGCCTCCGCACTTGCGGGCGACACCGTGCTCACTGCTGTGCTCACGCAAGCCGCGCAACTGCGCCGCAACGAGTTCAGCGACGAACCGCGTGCGGGCTTCTGCATGATGGGCGCCTGCCAGGACTGCTGGATTGCCACCGAGCATGGCGAGCGCCTGCGCGCCTGCTCCACCTTCATTGCGCCGGGGATGGCGCTGGTCACGGGAAGGAGCGGCGCATGACTGCTGCTTCTTCTTCCGCGTTGCAGCCGGTGATCGTCGGCGCGGGGCCGGCGGGCGTACGCGCCGCGGAGGCACTGGTGGCGCATGGGCTTCGGCCCGTGGTGATCGACGAGGCGTCGCGTGCCGGCGGCCAGATCTACCGGCGCCCGCCTGCAAGCCTGGCGGAACGCAGCGCGAACGTGCTCTACGGTTTCGAGGCCCGCCGTGCCGATGCAGTGCACACCGCTTTCGACGCCTTGCGCGAACGCATCGACTACCGGCCCGACAGCCTGGTGTGGAACGCGCAAGGCGGCCGGCTCGACGTGCTGCACGGCCCCACGCGCAGCACCTCCAGCGTGCCCTACGGCCAATTGATCGTCGCCACGGGCGCCACCGATCGCGTGCTGCCGGTCCCTGGCTGGACGCTGCCCGGCGTCTACACACTCGGCGGCGCGCAGGTGGCGCTCAAGTTCCAGGGCTGCGCCATCGGGCAGCGCGTGGTGTTCATGGGCACCGGTCCGCTGCTGTATCTCGTCGCCTATCAGTACGCAAAGGCCGGAGCGAAGGTCGCTGCGGTTCTCGACACCTCGCGGTTCGCGGACCAGCTTGCCGCCACCCCCGCGATGCTGCGGCAACCGGCGGTGTTCGCCAAAGGCGTGTACTACGTCGCGTGGCTGCGCGCACACGGCGTGGCGCTGCATGGCGGCGTGCGGCCGCTGCGCGTGCTCGGCGATGTCGCCGAAAGCCGCGTGGCCGGTGTGGCATGGCATGACGGACGCGAAGAACACACGCTGGCCTGCGATGCCGTCGGCTTCGGCTATGCGCTGCGTTCCGAAACGCAGTTGGCCGACCTGCTGGGCTGCCGCTTCGAATTTGCCCCGCTGCACCGTGCGCACCTGCCGGTGCGCGACGCGGCCGGCCGCTCCAGCGTGAGGGGCGTGTACCTTGCCGGCGATGGCGCCGGCATCATGGGTGCCGATGCGGCCGAATGGGCCGGCGAACGCGCCGCGCTTGCGCTGCTCGCCGACAGCGGCGTGGCCGTAGACACCGCGCGCGCCGCAATGCTCGAAGGCAAGCTGCACAAGCTCGGCGCCTTCCGCCAGGGGCTGGAGCGCGCCTTTCCGGTGCCGCACGACTGGGCCGCGCACGCGCCCGACGAGCTGGTGGTCTGCCGCTGCGAGAACATCACGGCAGGGACGCTGCGCCGAACCGTTGCCGAGCAAGGCGCCGACGAAATGAACCGGCTCAAGGCGCTCTCGCGCGTGGGCATGGGCCGCTGCCAGGGCCGCATGTGCGGCGTGGCGGCGGCCGAGATTCTTGCGCACGCCACCGGGCAGCCGGTGCAGCAGGTCGGCCGGCTGCGCGGGCAGGCGCCGATCAAGCCGATTCCGATTCACCTGGCCACCACGGCGCCTTCGACCGAAGGAGCCGGCGCATGACCGGACGCAAGACATTGCGCACCGACGTCGCCATCGTCGGCGGCGGCATCGTGGGTGCATCCGCCGCGCTGGCCTTGCGAAAGATGGGCATTGGCGTGGTGGTGCTGGAGCGCGATTTGTGCGGCTCGCGCTCCAGCGGCGTGAACTACGGCGGCGTGCGGCGCCAGGGCCGGCCGGTGAGCCAGCTGCCGCTGGCGCAGCGTGCACACCGCATCTGGGGCAACCTGCGCGAAACCATCGGCACCGACGGCGAGTACCTGCGTTCGGGTCACTTCAAGATCGCGCGCAGCGAAGCCGACATGGCATCGCTGGAACAGTACCGCACGAAGAGCCGCGACTTCGACCTGGGGCTCGAACTGATCTCGGCGGCCCGCCTGCGCGAGCGCTGCCCCTGGCTCGGCACACGTGCCGTGGGCGGATCGCTGTGTGCCGAAGACGGGCAGGCCAATCCGCGGCTGGTGTCGCCGGCCTTCGCGCTCGCAGCGCAGCGCGCGGGCGCGCAGATCTTCGAGCGCCACAAGGTCGACGAAGTGATGCACGACGGCAAGGGCTTCCTGCTGCGTTCGGGCAACGCGCTTGAAGTGCATGCGCCGGCGCTGCTCAATTGCGCGGGCGCATGGTCCGGCCCCATTGCCGAATATTTCGGCGAGGCCGTTCCCCTGCGCTCGAGCCACCCGGTCATGGCGGTGACCGAACCGGTGCCGCACTTCATGGACTGGAGCCTCGGCGTCGAAGGCGGCGGCATCTACTGCCGGCAGGTGGCGCGCGGCAACCTGGTGCTCGGCGGTGGCAGGGGCTTTGCGCTCGATGCCGATCGCGCGCGCGCAGATCGCGACGCCATCGCCACGCTCGCGGCGCAAGCCGTCGAACTGCTGCCCACGCTGCGGCATGCGCATTTCATCCGCACCTGGAGCGGCACCGAAGGCAACCTGCCTGACCACCAGCCGGTGCTCGGGCCAAGCCGCACCACGCCCGGGCTGTTCCACGGCTTCGGCTTTTCAGGCGCGGGTTTCCAGATCGGCCCCGCAGCCGGCGAAGTGCTGGCCGAACTCGTGCGCGACGGACGCAGCAGCACGCCGATCGAGAGCTTCTCGATCGAACGCTTCTTTGCGGCCGCGGCAAACGAAGAAGCACCAACGACAGCAGACAAGACCACCACCCCCACCCCACCCTGAAAGGAAAACACCATGTCCCGTTTTCAGAAGAAGCCCTTCTTTTTCTCCCTTCGCCGGAGCTTGCTTGGTGCGGCGGCGGTTGCCGCGCTCGCGGCCGGCGGCACAGCCGGCGCGCAGACCAAGACGCTCTACATCGGCATGAACGGCGGCACCATGGAGAAGGCATACACGCAGTACGTGTTCCCCGCGTTCGAAAAGCTCTACGGCGCCAAGGTGGTGGTGGTGCCGGGCACTTCGTCCGACATCCTCGCCAAGGCGCAGGCCAACAAGGACCGCCCGCAGATGCATGTGATGTTCCTGGACGACGGCATCATGGTGCGCGCCATCGGCATGGGCCTGTGCCAGAAGCAGCGCCCCAATCCGTCTCTGGCCGAGATCTACCCGGCCGCGCGTTTCAAGGACGACATGGCCAGCGGCGTGAGCCTGGGCATGACGGGCCTGGCCTACAACGCCAAGATGTTTAAGGACAAGGGCTGGGCGGCGCCCACCTCGTGGATGGACCTGGCCGACCCCAAGTACAAGGGCAAGGTAGTCTTCCAATCGATGTCGTCATCGTCCTTCGGTCTGCACGGCTTCTTGATGTTCAACCGCATCCAGGGCGGTAACGACAAGAACGTGGAGCCGGGCTTCAAGGCCTGGCCCACCACCATCGGCCCGAACGTGCTCGAGTACATCCCGAGTTCGGCCAAGTTGTCGGAAATGGTGCAGACCGGCGAAGCCGCGATCTTTCCGCTGACGCCCACGGCCGTGGCCGCGCTCAAGACCAAGGGCATTCCGGTGGAGTACGCGCCACCGAAGGAAGGCGCGGTGGTGCTGATGGTGGGCCAGTGCGTGATTGCCAACAACAGCGAGCCCGAGCTGTCGCAAAAGCTTGCCGAGTTCCTGTTGAGCCCGCTGGCTCAGGCCAACGTATTGCAGTACGGCGCGCAGATTCCCACCAACCCCAAGGCACCTGCTGTCGGCGACGGTGTGCAGCAGGTGGCGGACATCAACAAGTGGATGAAGACTGCGGTCACCATTGACTGGGACAGCATCAATGCGAACCGGCCTGCGTGGAATGCGCGTTGGAACAAGACTATCGAGAAGTGATTGATGCGTACGTGTCGCGCCCTGAGGTTCAGGGCGCGCACCCGCCGACGGGCGCGTTGCACAGAGCCGTGGTTGATCAGCGGAACACCAGCAGCGTGCCCAGGTGCACAGGGCATCGGGTGCTCCCCGCAGCGAAATAAAGGAGGAGCCGAAGGCGGGGGACATTCGCGGAGGGGAGTACCCGGTGGCCTTTGCACGCCGCCCTGAACAGCAGCGCCTCCAAACAGCAACAGGCCCCGAACAAACGCCTCAGTGATTCGCTTCCAGAATCCACCCCACAGCCTTCTCGGCCATCATCAATGTCGGGCTGTTCGTATTGCCACTGGTGATCGTAGGCATCGCGCCTGCGTCGACCACTCGCAGCCCCTGCACGCCACGCACCCGCAGCTTCGAGTCAAGCACCGCCATCGGGTCGCCGTCGGCGCCCATCTTGGTTGTGCCCACCGGATGGAAGATAGTGGTTGCGATGTCGCCGGCGAGGCGCGCCAGGTCTTCGTCGCTCTGGTACTGAACGCCCGGCTTCCATTCCTCCGGCTTGTACTTGGCAAGCGCAGGCTGCGATGCAATGCGGCGTGTCACGCGCAGCGAATCGGCCGCCACCTTGCGGTCTTCATCGGTGCTCAGGTAGTTGGGCGCAATGGCCGGCGCCTCCTCAAAGCGCGGGCTCTTGATGCGCACCGTGCCGCGGCTCGTGGGGTTGAGGTTGCACACGCTCGCCGTAAAGGCCGGAAAGCTGTGCAGCGGCTCGCCGAATGCGTCGAGCGACAACGGCTGCACGTGGTATTCGAGATTGGGCCACTCATGCTCGGGCGAACTGCGCGTGAATGCGCCGAGTTGCGACGGCGCCATGCTCATCGGCCCGGTGCGCTTCATCAGGTATTCGAGGCCGATTTTTGCCTTGCCGTACATCGACGACGCCAGCACGTTGAGCGTGGGCGCGCCATTGATCTTGTAGACCGCGCGAATCTGCAAGTGGTCTTGCAGATTCGCGCCGACGCCCGGTGCATCGACCACCACATCGATACCATGCTGGCGCAGCAAATCGGCCGGGCCGATGCCCGAAAGCTGCAGGATCTGCGGCGAGCCGATGCTGCCGGCGCACAGCACCACCTCGCGCGTGGCATGCGCGGTGATCATCTCGTGGCCGTCCCACACCTGCACGCCGGTGCAGCGCTGGCTGCCGTCGGGCTGCGCTTCGATGATCAGCTTGGTGACGTGCGCATTGACCCACATCTCGAAGTTGGGCCGGCCGTAGCACACAGGCCGCAAGAAGGCCTTCGCCGTGTTCCAGCGCCAGCCGTTCTTCTGGTTGACCTGGAAATAGCCGACGCCTTCGTTGCTGCCGCGGTTGAAGTCGGTGCTGTGCGGCACGCCGGCTTGCACGGCGGCTTCGGCAAAGGCGTCGAGGATGTCCCAGCGCAGGCGCTGCTTCTCCACCCGCCATTCGCCGCCAGCGCCGTGCAGTTCGTCGGCGCCGAGGTAGTAGTCCTCGTGCTTCTTGAAGTCGGGCAGCACGTTCTGCCACTTCCAGTCGTCGTCGCCCGTGAGCTGCGCCCATTGGTCATAGTCGCGCGACTGGCCGCGCATGTAGATCATGCCGTTGATGCTGGAGCAGCCGCCCAGCGTCTTGCCGCGCGGGTAGCGCAGCGTGCGACCGTTGAGGCCCGCATCGGGCTCGGTGCTGTAGAGCCAGTCGGTGCGCGGATTGCCGATGCAATACAGGTAGCCCACGGGAATGTGGATCCAGTGGTAGTCGTCCTTGCGGCCGGCTTCGATCAGCAGCGTGCGCTGTTGCGATTTGCGGGTCAGCCGGTTGCACATCAGCGCGCCGGCCGTGCCGCCGCCGATGACGATGTAGTCGAATGTGTTGTCGCTCATGGCGCCTGCTTGTCTCCGGAACGATATTTTTAATGCTCATGGGCCTTGCGCGGGCCTCTTGGGCAAGTTTCGCCCAAGCCCCGTAGAAAAAGCCAATGATTTCGATGCAGGTAGCTTATAAATCGTTCTTATATGAGCGCCACCGCATTGGACCTCCAGATCTTGCGTGCCTTTGTGCTTGCGGCGCGTGAAGGCAGCGTTTCCCGCGCGGCCGAGCGGCTGCACTTGACGCAGCCGGCGGTGAGCCTGCAATTGAAGCGACTGGCCGAAGAGACCGGGCTCCAGCTGTTCACGCGCACGCCGCATGGGCTGGCGCTCACTGCCGACGGCGCCGCGTTGCTGCCGCAGGCCGAACGCGTGCTTTCCGCTGTTGGCGACCTGCAGCAGGCCGCTCGCAACCTGCAAGGCACGGTGCGAGGGGCGCTGCGCATTGGCACCATCCTCGATCCGGAGTTCACCCGGCTTGGCATGTTCCTGCGCGAACTCGTCGAGTCCGCGCCGCAAATCGAGACCGAGCTGCGCCACGGCATGAGCGGCACGGTGCTGGCGCAGGTGTTGCGCGGCGAACTCGACGTGGGTTTTCACCTCGATGCCGATGAGGAGGATGGCGACGATGCAGCCGCACCGGCTCCGCTGGCGGCGCGCACGCTCACGCGCTTCACGTACCGCGTGGTTGCACCCGCAGGCTGGGGGCCGCAGGTGCTGGGCCGCGACTGGAAAGCGCTGGCAGCGTTGCCGTGGCTCGCCACGCCGCCGGAGTCCGCGCACCACAGGCTGCTCAATAAAGTGTTCGGCCCGCTCGGGCTTTCGCCGCGGCGCGTGGCGCTGGTCGACCAAGAGGCCTCGATGCTCGACCTGCTGAAGTCGGGCGTAGGGCTCAGCCTCTTGCGCGACTCCATCGCCATTCGCGAGAGCCAGTCGCACGGCCTTGTCATGGCAGACCGCGTGCAGCTGGGCTGCGCGCTGCGCTTCGTCTCGCTGGCATCGCGGCGTAACGAACCCGTGATTGCAAGCGCCTGGAACGCGCTGGCACGGGCATGGAACTGACCGAAAAGCGGGCGTGGATGGGTCTTCGAACGGCGTGCCGCCCTACGCAAAGCACCGGCGCCGCGTACGGGAAAAGCCGATTCATCCGGTTACGATGCGCCCTTTACGACCGCTTCTTTTTTCTTACTTCGCCCTGCCCCGCCGCACCATGTCCATAGCAACTTCGCCTGCCGACGCATCCGCCGCCGACAGCGTGTTGCCGCGCCTCGAGCAGCGCGAACAGGACGGCCGCACATGGACCGTGGCCAGTGGCCGCTGGACGACGCTGGCCATGTCGTCGCGCGCCGCGTGGCAGGCCATCGAGAAAGACCTGGCAGGCGCTCCGCCATCGGACGACCGCGCCTGGGACCTGCGGCCCATCGAGCAGCTCGACCACATCGGCGCGCAGCTGCTTTGGGAACACTGGCGCCACGACTGGCCGGCCACGCTCGAGATGTCGCCGCAGCACAAGGCGGTGCTCGACCAGGTAGCCCAGTACACGGTCGGAACGCCCGAAGAGCCGCCGCCCACGCTCGCCGAGCGGCTCCGGCATTTTTCGCACACGGGACCGCGCGCGCTGCAAGTGGTGCGCGACTTCGTGGGGCTCATCGGTCAGCTTGCGCTCGACGCCTGCACGCTTGCCCGTGCGCCGCACCGTGCGCCGTGGCGCGATTTTTCAGGCCATCTGTACCAGTTCGGCGCCACTGCGCTGCACATCACGGCACTGGTGGGCCTGCTGATCGGCGTGGTGCTGGCCTACCTGATCTCGCAGCAGCTGCGCCAATACGGCGCCGAAGCTTTCGTGGTCAACATCCTCGGGCTGTCGCTGATCCGAGAACTCGGGCCGGTGCTGGCCGCGGTTCTGATCGCGGGGCGCTCCGGCTCGGCCATCACGGCGCAGATCGGCGTGATGCGCGTGACCGAAGAGCTCGACGCCATGCGCGTGATGGGCATTCCGCACGGCTTCAGGCTGGTGATGCCGCGCGTGATGGCGCTTGCCATCGCAATGCCGCTGATCAGCCTCTGGACGTCGATGGCGGCACTTGCGGGCGGCATGCTCGCCGCCGATGCGGCGCTCGACATTTCGCCCGCCTACTTTCTCTCGGCGTTGCCGCGCGCCGTGCCCATTGCCAACCTGTGGCTCGCGCTGGCGAAGTCCGCGGTGTTCGGCATTTTGATTGCGCTGATCGGCTGCTACTTCGGCATGAAGGTGAAACCCAACACCGAGAGCCTGGGGCGCGGCACGACCTCGTCGGTGGTGACCTCGATCACCGCGGTGATCCTGGTCGATGCGCTGTTCGCGGTGCTGTTCAAGGGAATCGGGTTCAGGGCATGAGCGATTCAAACAGCGTGGTCGACATCAGCAAGCTCTGGACGGTGTTCAAGAATGCCGAGGGCGAGCACGTGGTTCATCGCGATCTCGACCTGCACATCGGCCGCGGCGAAGTGCTGTCGCTGGTGGGCGGATCGGGCACCGGCAAGACCGTGCTGCTGCGGCAGATCCTCGGACTCGAGAAACCGTCGAAGGGCTCGGTCGAGGTACTCGGCCAGGCGCCTGGCGAACTCAGCGCCAAGGGCGCGGCCAACGTGGGCATGCTGTTTCAGCACGGTGCGCTGTTCTCGGCCTTCAGCGTGCTCGAGAACATTGCCTTTCCGCTGCGCGAACTCAAGCTGCTGCCCGACGAGCTGATCCGCAACGCGGCACTGGTCAAGCTGCAGATGGTGGGCTTGCAGCCGCGGCACGCCAACATGAGCCCGGCCGATTTGTCGGGCGGCATGATCAAGCGCGTGGCGCTGGCGCGCGCGCTCATCATGGACCCGCCGCTGCTGCTGCTCGACGAACCCACGGCCGGCCTCGATCCCGAGGCGTCGGACAGTTTCTGCGACCTGCTGCGCGGCCTGCACCGCGAACTGGGCCTGACGGTGGTCATGGTCACGCACGACCTGGACACGCTGTTCGACCTGAGCACCCGCATTGCCGTGCTGGCCGACCACAAGGTCATCGTCAGCGGTTCGGCGCGCGAAGTCATCGCGTACCCGCATCCGTTCATCCACGAATATTTTCTGGGAGGGCGCGGCCAGCGCGCCTTGGAGGCCCTGCATGACAAACCCTCCAACGCTGCGCCGCCGCTTGCCGGCGCAGCCCACTGAAAGGTAGCCACACCATGGAAAACAAAGCCCATGCCCTCGCCGCCGGCGCCTTCGTGCTCGGCCTCATTGCCGTGCTCGTGGGGCTGGTGGTCTGGTTCACGCGCGACAACACCGTGCGCAACATCTACGAGCTTTCCACGCGCGACCCGGTCAGCGGCCTGCAGCCGCAGGCCATGGTGCGCTACCGGGGCATCGCGGTCGGCAAGGTGACCTCGATCGACTTCGACCCCAAGACCAAGGGCAATGTGCGCGTGCGCATCACGGTCGACCAGCGCGTGCCGCTCACCACGTCGAGCTTTGCCACGCTCAGCTACCAGGGCGTGACCGGCCTGGCCTTCATCGCGCTGGACGACAAGGGCGAATCGAACGTGGTGCTGGCGCCCAACAACGACGACCCGCCGCGCATTCCGCTCAAGCCCTCGATGCTCGCGCAGCTGCAGGACCGCGGCGAAGCCATCATCAACCAGGTCGACGAGGCGACCAAGCGCGCCAACCAGCTGCTCGGCGACGGCAACCAGAAGCGGGTGGCCGACGCGCTGGAGAACATTGCGGCGGCATCGGCCAGCGCCAACACGCTGCTGAAGCAACTGGACAACACGGTGAAGACCGGCCTGAACCCGACGCTCGCTGCGCTGCCCGGCACGCTGTCTTCGGTGAAGACGGCCGCCGGCGACGTTTCACGCGTGGCCAACAATTTCAACACCACGGTGAACCGCCTCAATGCGCCCGAAGGCCCGATCGAACGCCTGGGCGATGGCACCAAGGCACTGGCGCAGGCGGTCGATTCGTTCAACTCGGCCACGCTGCCGCGCGTGAACCGGGTGGCCGACGACACCTCGCGCGCGGTGCGCCGGCTCGGCCGCGCGGCCGACGGCATCAACGACAACCCGCAGTCGCTGCTGTTCGGCAACGGCGGCACCGCCGCGGGCCCGGGCGAGCCCGGCTTCTCCGCGCCGCCCGCCACCAACTCCCTGGGACGCCCCTGAAGTGATCACCATGAAGAAGAACGCCATGCAACCCCGTCGCTCCCTTCGTCCTGGTCTTGGTTTGGGAACCGTTCTTGCGCTGTTGCTGCTTGCCGGCTGCGGTGCGCTCCCTGACAAGCCCGCGCGTTCGACGCTTTACGATTTCGGGCCCGGCATTGCCGTGCCGGCGGCCGCGGCCACTCCGCCCGCCGCCGCGCTGCCCACGCTGGCGCTGGCCGAAATCGAGAGCAACATGCGGCTCGACGGCACACAGATTCTTTACCGGCTCGGCTATGCGGATGCCAACGAGCTGCGCCCCTACGGCCAGTCGCGCTGGAGCCTGCCGCCGGCACAGCTGCTGCGCCAGCGGCTGCGCGATGCACTTTCCGAACGGCGCACGGTGCTCGGCCCCGAAGAAAGCGCAACCATCGCGCGCACCGAAGGCCGCGTGCCCGACACGCTGCGCATTTCGCTCGACGAGTTCAGCCACTACTTCGAATCGGCGGGCAGCAGCGTCGGCCTCGTCCGCCTGCGCGCCACGCTGATCCGCGGCACTACGGGGGGCGACCGCGTGCTCGGCCAGCGCACCTTCACCGTTCGGCGCCCGGCACCTAGCGTCGATGCGCCCGGCGGCGTGAAGGCACTGGCCGCGGCCACCGACGCCGCAGTGGCCGATGTCGTGCAGTGGGTGGACCAGCTGCCTCGGCAGTAAGCTCTACATCGGCTCGACGCCGCCCAACCAACAATCCCGAGGAGACCTCACCATGAACCCCACACGCATCGCCGGCATCCTGCTCATCGTGGCCGGCATCGCGGGCCTCGGGCTCGGCGGCTTCAGCTTCACCAAGGAAACGCACCAGGCCAAGCTCGGCCCGCTGGAGTTTTCCGTGAAGGAGAAGCAGCAGGTCAACTTCCCGGCCTGGGCAAGCGTGGCCGCGATCGTCGTGGGCGGGG
The DNA here is from genome assembly GCF_029919115.1 of Variovorax paradoxus. NCBI lineage: Bacteria > Pseudomonadati > Pseudomonadota > Betaproteobacteria > Burkholderiales > Comamonadaceae > Variovorax > Variovorax paradoxus. The sequence goes on along the minus strand of NZ_CP123990.1, from coordinate 489,736 downwards.
CGCTGGTGCTGTTCGGCGGCAAGAAGAGCTGATTGCCCCTAGGGCGGCGAGCCGCCGAGCCCCGCCAGGAGTTGCGGCAGCAGCACCTCCGACGGGCCGCGCAGCACCACCTCCGCCGCATCGTCCAGATGCGGCAACGGCTCCATGTTCAGCGTGATCAGCTTGCTGCCGTGCGCCGCCGCCATCTGCGGCAGCTCGGCGGCCGGATAGACGATGGCCGTGCTGCCGACCACCATGAACACGTCCGACTCCTGCGCGGCCGCCTGCGCATCGAGCAGCACGCCCTGGTTCAGCATCTCCCCGAACATCACCACGTCCGGCCGGGCGCGCGAGGCGCAGCGCATGCAGCGGTGAAAGGGCCATGGGCCCTGGCGGTTGCCGCAGTGGTCGCAACGCCACCGGCGCAGCGAGCCGTGCAGTTCGAGCACATCGAGCCCGCCGGCCAGCGTCAGCAGCCCGTCGACGTTCTGCGTGATGAGGCGCGTGGCAGGCCGCAGGCGCTGAAGCAGCGCAAGCGCGGTATGCCCCGGATTCGGCTGCGCGTTCTCTACCGCAGAAAGCCGGCGTGACCAGAAACGCGTGAAGCCCGCCGGGTCGCGCTGCAGGTCTTCGGCATGCGAGTACTGCAGCGCGTTCTGGTTCATCCAGAGTCCGTCGCTGTCGCGGTAGGTCGGAATGCCGGAGGCCTTTGAAAGGCCGGCGCCGGAGAACACGACGATGCGCCGAGCGGCGCCCAGCAGGGCAATGGCAGATTCGATCGGGGGCGTGGAAGACGAAGCAGTGATGTCCGGGCTCATGGATCCAGATGTGCGGAAGCGTTTCTTCCGGCCGACGTTGCGCCCAGGCGCTCGGAGACCGTGCCCGCGCAGGCCTTGAGCGCGCGTGCGATTTCGCCGTCCCAGGCGGTGTCGAAGATGGCGGCCGGGCCGATGGCCGTGACCGACAGCACGATGGTGCCCGTGTGGTCGAACACCGGCGCCGCCATGGCGCTGACGCCTTCGATCACCTCGCCTTCCGATCGGCTGATGCCGTGCACGCGCACTTCCTGCAGTTGGCGCTCGAATTCGCTCCACGACGGCAGGGGCGGCTGCGGCGGCATGCCGGCCGACGGCGGCTGCTCGCCCGCCTTGCGCTGCTTTTGCCGCTGGCGCTCGGCGTCGAGCAATTGCTTGACCGTTTCGGCCTCCAGGTAGGCGGCGAAGACGCGGCCGGAGGCCGTGTTGGTGAGCGAGAACACCGTGCCGTGCCGCATGTTCACATGCACCGGCGAGGGCGATTCGGCCGTGCGCACGATGGTCGCACCCCGCGCGCCCCATACCGCCAGCGCCACCGTGTGGCCGATGCGCTGTGCCACCCCTGCGATGAGCGGCGTCGCGATGTGCACCGGGTCGGCCTGCTGCAGGCTGATGAGCCCCAGTTGCAAGGCCAGCGGGCCGAGCAGATAGTGGCCGCTGGCGCGGTCCTGCTCAATCAGGCCCAGCCGCCCGAAGCTCACCATGTACGGATGGGCCTTGGCGGGGGTCATGTCGGCTTCCCGCGCCAGGTCTTTCAGTGCCATCGGCCGGCCGTGGTGCACCAGCGCGCGCAGCAGCTGGCCGCCCACCTCGATGCTCTGGATGCCGCGCTGGGCGGCGCGGTCGGTCTCGTTGGCTGCCATGGCCGCCCTGGCGTCTGATTGTTCGTTCATGAAGAAGGGATTAGACATTAACTGATCTCGGGCTTACACTTCAGAAATTCGTTATCCGCAAATTCGTTTGCTTTAGACGAATCAAATTTTCGATCCAAACCGACGGAGACACACGATGAGCCAAGCCAAGAAGTTCGCCAGCCAGGCCGACATGGAAGAAAAGAAGATCACCTTCAGCCAGATCTCGGAGCACGCCTGGGCCTACACGGCCGAGGGCGACCCCAACACCGGCATCGTGATTGGCGACGACTGCGTGCTGGTGGCCGACACCCAGGCCACGCCCGCCATGGCGGCCGACGTGGTGCGCCGCATCCGCGAGGTGACGGACAAGCCCATCAAGTACGTGGTGCTGACGCACTATCACGCGGTGCGCGTGCTGGGCGCGGCCGGCTACGGGGCCGAGCACATCCTGGCCAGCCAGGACACGCGCGACCTGATCGTGGAGCGCGGCGAGGCCGACAAGGCCAGCGAGATCGGCCGCTTTCCGCGCCTGTTCCAGAACGTGGAGACGGTGCCCCCGGGGCTGACGTGGCCCACCATGACCTTCACCGGCAAGATGACGCTGTGGCTCGGCAAGCTCGAGGTGCAGCTGATCCAGCTGGGCCGCGGCCACACCAAGGGCGACACGGTCGTGTGGCTGCCCGAGGAACGCACGCTGCTGTCGGGCGACCTGGTCGAGTTTGGCGCTACGCCCTATGCGGGCGACGCCTACTTCCAGGACTGGCCGCAAACGCTCGACAACATTGCCGCATTGAAGCCCGCGGCACTGGTGCCGGGCCGCGGCGCCGCGCTCACCACGCCGGCCGAAGTGGCCGAGGGCCTGACCGGCACGCGCAACTTCATCTCCGACGTGTATGCGAGCGTGCAAGAGGGCGTGAAGGCCGGGCGCGACCTGAACACGGTCTACAAGGACACCTACGCCAAGCTCAAGCCCAAGTACAGCCAGTGGGTGATCTTCGATCACTGCATGCCGTTCGACGTGAGCCGCGCGTACGACGAAGCCTCGGGCCATGCCGATCCGCGCGTGTGGACGGCCGAGCGGGACATCGAGATGTGGAAGGCGCTGGAAGGCTGACCCCGCATCGCTCCCTCGCCCTCCGGGGGAGGGTTGGGGTGGGGGCACGCAGAGCGCCAGTTTCGAGCGCTGCCGAGCCCCCATCCCAGCCTTCCCCCAGCGGGGGAAGGAGCAAGACACAAGGCACGGAGACAAACGTGATCGACTATCAAAGCCTGCGCTTCGACTACAAGCGCCACGCCGACCAGGACGCGGCCACGCCCGCCCCCCACCCGGTGGTCGTCGTCGGCGCCGGCCCCGTCGGCCTCACGCTCGCCATCGACCTGGCGCTGCGCGAGATTCCCGTGGTGCTGCTCGACAACGACAACACCCTTTCGAGCGGCTCGCGCGCCATCTGCTTTGCCAAGCGCACGCTCGAGGTGTTCGACCGCCTGGGCTGCGGCGACCGCATGGTCGGCAAGGGCGTGTCGTGGCACGTGGGCAGGGTGTTCTTCCACGACGAGCAGGTCTACAGCTTCGACCTGCTGCCCGAACACGGCCACGAGCGCCCGGCCTTCATCAATCTGCAGCAGTACTACGTCGAGGGCTACCTCGTCGAACGCGCCGCGACACTCCCGCTGATCGACCTGCGCTGGAACAACAAGGTCACAGGCATCGAGCAGAACGACGGCGGCGCCGTTCTCACCGTGGAAACGCCCGAAGGCGACTACAAGCTGCAAGCCGGCTACGTTGCCGCCTGCGACGGCTCGCGCTCCAACCTGCGCCAGATGCTGGGCCTCGAAGCCAAGGGCCGCACCTTCCGAGACCGCTTCCTGATTGCGGACATCACGATGGATGCGCAACTGCCCACGGAGCGGCGCTTCTGGTTCGACCCTTCGTTCCATCCCGGCCAGAGCGTGCTTCTGCACAAGCAGGCCGACGGCATGTGGCGCGTCGACTTCCAGCTTGGCTGGGACGCCGACCCGGTGGAGGAGCGCAAGCCCGAGAACATCACGCCGCGCGTGCGCGCACTGCTCGACAGCATCGGCTTCGAAGGCGTGCAGTTCACCATCGGCTGGGCCAGCGTCTACACCTTTGCGTGCCAACGCATGGAGCGCTTTCGCCATGGCCGTGTGCTGTTCGCGGGCGACTCGGCACACGGCGTGTCGCCCTTCGGCGCGCGCGGCGCCAACTCGGGCGTGCAGGACGCGGACAACCTTGCATGGAAGCTCGCGGCCGTGCTCCAGGGCGACGCACCCGATGCGCTGCTCGACAGCTACGCGAGCGAGCGCGAATTCGCGGCCGACGAAAACATCCGCAACTCCACGCGGGCGACCGACTTCATCACGCCCAAGAGCGAAGTGAGCCGCCTGTTCCGCGACGCGGTACTGGAGCTCACCAAGCGCCACGCCTTTGCGCGCACGCTGGTCAACAGCGGGCGGCTCTCGGTGCCGGCGGTGCTGCGCGATTCGCCGCTCAACACGCCCGACACCGATGCCTTCGCCGGTGCGATGGTGCCCGGTGCGGCGGCAGCCGATGCACCGGTCGTGCGGGCCGACGGCAGCAGCGGCTGGCTGCTGCGCGAATGCCACGTGGCGCAGTTCACGGCGCTGGTTTTCGGCACCGGCGAAGCGGCCGAGCGCAGCCTGCAGGCGTTGAAGGCATCCGACTTTCCGCTGCACGTCGTGTGCGTGAAGGCCGCTACCACCGAAGGCGAACTCGCCATGCAACGCTACGACGCGCTACCCGGCACCGTCTACCTGCTGCGGCCCGACCAGCACGTGTGCGCGCGCTGGAGGCAGCCCACGGCGGGGAACATCCGCGCGGCCATCGACCGCGCATTGGCAAAGGGATGACCAGCACCATGCAACCACATCTGGTCACCACGCCCAACCTCGAAGCGCCTGACGATTTCTACGAGGCGCTGATCGAGGCCCACCAGGGGCTTTCCACTGAAGAGAGCCATGCCTTCAACGCGCGGCTCGTGCTGGTGCTGGCCAACCACGTCGGCTCGCTGGCCGTGCTGCGCGAGGCTTTCGAGGCCGCGCGCAGCAGCAGCAACTGAACACGCGTGTCAACTTCATCGCGATTCCGGAAGAGAGAACCATGACGAATCCATCCACCGACACCCAACCCGATGCCGAGCGGCGCTACCAGAGCGGCTTCGGCAACGAGTACGCCTCCGAGGCCGTTGCCGGCGCCCTGCCCCAGGGCCGCAACAACCCGCAGCGCGCGCCCTTCGACCTTTACACCGAGCTGCTTTCGGGCACAGCCTTTACCGCGCCGCGCCATGAAAACCGCCGCACCTGGCTCTACCGCCGCCAGCCTTCGGTCGTGTCAGGCCGCTACCAGCCCTATACGCAGGCGCAATGGACCACGGGCGCCGACCGCGAGATTGCACTGCCGCCCGAGCCCCTGCGCTGGCACCCGATGCCGCTCGACGGCGCGGCCGACGTGGACTTTGTCGACGGCATGCACACCATTGCGGCCAATGGCGATGCCGAGTCGCAGGTCGGCATCGGCTCGCTCATGTACCTTGCGGGCCGCTCGATGGAGAAGCGTGCCTTCGTCAACGCCGACGGCGAAATGCTTGTTGTGCCGCAGCAGGGCCGCCTGGTCATTACCACCGAGCTCGGCGTGCTCGACGTGAAGCCCGGCGAAACAGCGGTGCTGCCTCGCGGCATGGTGTTCAAGGTGGCATTGCCCGACGGAATATCGCGCGGCTATGTCTGCGAGAACTACGGTGCGCATTTCCGCCTGCCCGAGCTGGGCCCCATCGGCTCCAACGGCCTTGCCAATGCGCGCGACTTCCAGGCGCCCGTGGCCGCCTTCGAGGAAGACGGCGGCGCCTACGAGCTGGTGAAGAAATTCGGCGGCCGTTTCTGGAAGGCGCCAACGAAGCAGTCTCCCTTCAACGTGGTTGCATGGCACGGCAACCTGGCGCCGGTGAAGTACGACACGGCCAACTTCATGGTCATCGGCTCCATCAGCTTCGATCACCCCGACCCATCGATCTTCACCGTGCTGACCTCGCCGAGCGACACGCCCGGCACCGCGAACTGCGATTTCGTGATCTTCCCGCCGCGCTGGATGGTGATGGAAAACACCTTCCGTCCGCCATGGTTCCACCGCAACCTGATGAGCGAGTTCATGGGCCTGGTGCTCGGCGAATACGACGCCAAGCCGGGCGGCTTCAAGCCCGGCGGCGCGAGCCTGCACAACTGCATGGTGCCGCACGGACCCGACGAAGAAGCCTTCGACAAGGCCACGCACACCGATCTGAAGCCGCACAAGCTCGACAACACGCTGGCCTTCATGTTCGAGAGCCGCTTGCGCTTCATTCCGACGAACTTCGCGCTGCAGAGCCCTGCGCTGGACACGGACTACGCCGATTGCTGGGCCGGCCTCAAGGACCAATTCAAGCCATGAAGATGAACATGAAGAGCGCTTTCGCCCTTGGCCGCCGTGCGGCGGCTGTCGCACTGCTCGCAGCGCCGCTCCTGCTGGCGCACGCGGCAGACTTTCCCTCGAAACCGATCAGGTTCATCGTGCCCTACAGCCCCGGCGGCACCACCGATCTGGTGGCGCGCACGGTGGGCCAGAAGGTGTCGGAGAAACTGGGCCAGCCGGTGCTGATCGACAACCGCGCTGGCGCCGGCGGCAACATCGGAATGGATGCAGTGGCCAAGGCCGCGCCCGACGGCTACACCATCGGCTTCGGCGCCATCTCGACCAATGCGCTCAACCCGCACATCTACAAATCGATGGCCTTCGATCCGCGCACGGACTTCGCGGCGATCAGCCTGCTCGGCACCTCGACCATCGTGCTCGAAGTGCCCGCAGCATCGGCCATCAAGTCGGTGCCCGACCTGATCGCAGCCGCGAAGAAGAACCCCGGCCTGCCCTACGCCACCGCGGGCGCCGGCACCTCGATGAACCTGGCCGGCGTGATGTTCGCGCAGATGACGGGCACCGACCTCGTGCACGTCGCCTACAAGGGCAGCGGCCCGGCCATCACCGACATGCTGGGCAACAACATCGGCGTGATGTTCGACAACTTGCCGGCGTCGCTGCCGCACATCCAGGCCGGCAAGCTGCGCGCGCTGGCCGTGGCCGGCCCCGTGCGCTCGCCCTCGCTGCCCGACGTGCCGACGATGGCCGAAGCCGGGCTCAACGGCTATGCGCTCGATCCGTGGTTCGGCGTGTACGGCCCTGCGAAGCTGCCGGCACCGATCGTGAAGGCGCTGAACGAAGCCTTCGTCGAAGCGCTGGCAATGCCCAACGTGAAGGCCAAGCTGCAGCAGGCCGGTTTTTCGCCGCGCGGCTCGACGGCGCAGGAGCTGACGACGCTGACCGAAGCCGAATACAAGCGCCTTGGGGAAGTGGCCAAGAAGGCCGGCATGACCGCAGATTGAACCGAAATCACAGAAAGACATTGCATGACCATCGCACTGAACGCCACCCACGACCCGAAGCTGCGCAGCTGGGTTGCCTCGGCCAATGAAGCCGGCTGCGACTTCCCGATCCAGAACCTGCCCTTCGGCCGCTTTCGCGCGGCGGGCAGCAGCGAGGCTTTTCGCATCGGGGTTGCCATCGGCGACCAGGTGCTCGACCTGAAGGCCGCAGGCCTGGTCGACACCGACGACATGAACGCGCTGATGAACGCCAGCGTGAAGGACCGCGAGACACTTCGCGCGACAATTTCGGCGGGCCTTGCAGAGGGCAGTGGCAAGCAAGCCGCATGGTCGAAGGCGCTGATGCCGCAGGCCGCGGCCGAGCTCACCGTGCCCTGCCGCATCGGCGACTACACCGACTTCTACACCGGCATTCACCACGCCACCACCATCGGCAAGCTGTTCCGCCCCGACCAGCCGCTGATGCCCAACTACAAGTGGGTGCCCATCGGTTATCACGGCCGAGCCTCGTCGATCGTCGTGAGCGGGCAGGTCTTCAAGCGCCCGCAGGGGCAGACCAAGGCCCCCGATGCGGCAGAGCCCAGCTTCGGCCCGTCGAAGCGGCTGGACTACGAACTGGAACTGGGCTTTTTCATCGGCCGCGGCAATGCGCTCGGCGAGCCGATTGCCATCGGCGAGGCCGAAGAGCATCTGTTCGGCGTGACGCTGCTCAACGACTGGTCGGCGCGCGACCTGCAGGCCTGGGAATACCAGCCGCTCGGCCCTTTTCTCTCGAAGAACTTTGCGAGCACGCTGTCGCCGTGGATCGTGACGATGGAAGCGCTGGCGCCGTTCCGCGCCAGGTTCGAGCGGCCGGCCGGAGACCCGCAGCCGCTGCCTTACCTCGATGCGCCGTCGAACCGCGAAAGCGGCGCGCTCGACATCACGCTCGAAGTGCTGCTGCAGACCGCGAAGATGCGGGCCGCGGGTGAGGCGCCCGTGCGGCTCACGCGGGGCAACACCACCGAGGCCGCCTATTGGACCGCGGCGCAACTCGTCGCGCACCACACGGTGAACGGCTGCAACCTGCAGCCCGGCGACCTGCTGGGTTCGGGCACGCTCTCGGGCCCGAAACCCGACGAGGCCGGCTCGCTGATAGAGCTCACGCTGGGTGGCAAACAGCCGATCACGCTCCCCAACGGCGAGAAGCGCACTTTCCTTGAAGACGGCGACACGCTGGTCATCCGCGGCTACTGCGAACGCGAAGGCGCGGTGCGCATCGGCTTGGGTGAAGTTGCCGGAACCGTGATCGCCTGAGGTCCGCGTGTTGTTCCCTCCCCCTCCGGGAGAGGGAACAAGATTCAGGGCGCGGGCGCGGCAGCGGTGGCCGCCGGCCAAGCCACTTCACTCGCCACACGCGGCTTGCCGATCGGCGCACCGGCTTTGCCGATCCTGATGGCGGCCATGTCGGCCTCACTCGGGTACTGGTCCATCAACACGTAGTCGAACACTCGCCGCGCGATAGGTGCCGCGGCCCCGGCCCCCCAGCCGGCGTTCTCGACGATCACCGCCAGGGCGATCTTCGGGTTGCTGACCGGCGCAAACGCCATGAACAACGCGTGATCGCGCTGGTGCTCTTCGAGCGCGCGGGCGTTGTACTTGGTGTTTTGCGCCTGCGTCACAGCTTGCGCCGTACCCGTCTTGCCGGCCGCCTGGTAGCCCGCACCGGCAAACACACTGCGCGCAGTGCCGCTGGTGACCACGCTGGTCAGGCCTTCGCGAATCACCGCCACGTTGGCGGCGGTGTAGCCGAGGTTCTCCGCCGGCGGCTGGGGCAGCGGCGCAACCTGTCCGCTCACGGTATTGCGCGTGGCCAGCGCCAGGTGCGGCTTGTGCTTCATGCCGCCGTCGGCCACGATGGCCGTTGCCTGCGCAAGCTGCAGCATGGTGAAGGCGTTGTAGCCCTGGCCGATGCCCAGCGAAATGGTTTCGCCTGCGTACCACTTCTTCTGCTCGGGCCGCTTGTAGGCGTTGCGCTTCCACTCGGTGCTGGGCAGCACGCCGCGCACCTCGCCGCCCAGGTCGATGCCGGTGATCTGGCCGAAACCCAGCGGCTTCATGAAGTCGTGGATCAGGTCCACGCCCATCTCGTTGGCCAGCGAGTAGTAGTAGATGTTGCTCGACAGCTGGATCGAGCGCCGCATGTCGACGCCGCCGATATTGCCTTCGGGGCTGCCGAAGCGGTGGCCGCCGAAGTTGAAGTATCCCGGGTCGTTCACCACCACGCTGGCACCGCGCTTGCCGGTTTGCAGTGCGGCCAGCGCCATGAAGGGCTTGTAGGTCGAGCCGGGCGGATAGGTGCCGCGCAGCGCGCGGTTGAGCAGCGGCTTGTCGAGCGACTCGCTCAGCTCTTTCCAGCTTTCGGTGTCGATGCCCTCGACGAAAAGGTTCGGGTCGAAGGTCGGCTTGCTCACGAAGGCCAGCACCTCGCCGGTCTTGGGATCGATGGCCACCAGCGCGCCGCGGCGGTCGCCGAACATGTCTTCGACCAGCTTCTGCAGCTTGATGTCGAGCGACAGCATCACGGTATTGCCCGGCGTGGCCGGATGGCTGGCAAGCCGCCGCACCGCGCGGCCGCCGGCCGAGGTTTCCATCTGCTCGACGCCGGTCTGGCCGTGCAGCGTTTTTTCGTAGCTCTGCTCGATGCCGAGCTTGCCGATGTAGTCGGTGCCCTTGTAGTTGGCCTGGTCTTCCTCGGCCCAGTCTTCCATTGCGGTCTTCTCGCGCTGGTTGATGCGGCCGATGTAGCCGAGCACGTGCGATGCGACCTCGCCATGCGGATAGTTGCGGAACAGCCGCGCCTTGATTTCAACGCCCGGGAACCGGTAGCGCTGCGCAGCGAAACGGGCAACTTCCTCGTCGCTCAGGCGCGTGCGGATCGGAATGGAGTCGAAGCTGCGCGAGTCTTCGCGCAGCCGCTTGAAGCGGCGGCGGTCGCGCGGCGAAACCTCGAGCACCTGCGTCAGGCTGTCGATGGTCTCTTCGACGTCGCCCACCTTGGAAGGCGTGATCTCCAACGTGTAGGCTGAATAGTTGGAAGCCAGCACGATGCCGTTGCGGTCCAGGATGAGACCGCGGTTGGGCACCACCGGCACCACCGCCGTGCGATTGCTCTCGGCCTGCTCGGCCAGGTCTTCGTGCCGCACCACCTGCAGGTAGACCAGCCGCGTCCCCAGCAGCCCGAACGCGAAGAGCACCGCCATGCCGATCACGATCACGCGGCGCTTGAAGCGCGCGAGGTCGGCGGCAACATTGCGGATTTCGGTCATGGCGGCGTGAGCTTAGGCGCGTGCAGGCGGGTTGGCAAATGCGTGGGCAAGTGCGCGGACTGCAATAGGCTAGAGGGGACGGTTCTCGTCGGGTTCCGGGGTGCGGCGCTGGGGCGCCAGCAGCAGCGCCGTTGCCAGCGGCCACAGCAAGGCTTCAATGGCCGGCGAAGCCAACACCCACCAGCCCGGAAAAATGCCGCCGCCGATCATCCGCGTGGCGACTTCGATGAGCTGCGAGAGCGCAAAGAGCGGCAGCACCTGCAGCGCCTGCGACGCTACGGGGTACCAAAGCAGGCGCCGATGGATGGTGATCGCGAAGAAGCCCAGCGTGGTGTAGGACAGCGCATGCTGGCCCAGCATCGACGCCTGGTGCACATCCATGCACAGGCCGAAGACGAACGCCGCGCCAATGCCCACGCGCATGGGCTGGTGCACACCCCAGAACACGATGGCCAGCGCGAGCAGGTCGGGCATCCACGCGGCGCGGCCGATCGGGATCATGTTGATGAGCAGCGCCACCACCAGGCTCGACCACATGAAGAGCGGGCTGACGGGCAGCAGCAGCTGCTGTTGGCCGGGGCGTTTGATCATCGGGCGCGCTCCGCGGCTTTCTTGTCGGCCTTGTCTGCTTTTGCCGCCGGCTTGGGCTCGGGCTTCTTGCCGCGCGCAGGGGCGGCCGGCGCTGGCGGTGCCGCGGGCGCTCCGGTGGGCGACAGCACCAGCACGTAGCGCGCGGCAGTCACGCGGGCAAGCGGCACGCAGTAGATGCGCGCGAAGGCCGAATCGGCGCGGCGCTCGATGCGCTCGATCTTCGCAACCGGCAGGCCCGGCGGATAGACGCCGTCGACGCCGCTGGTGGAAAGCAGGTCGCCCTCTTGCAGGTCGGCATTGGCGGCCATGAAGCGCAGCTCGAGTCCGGAGCCGTGCGCCGATGCATCGCCGAAGGCGACGCTGCGCACGCCGGTGCGGGTGTTCTGCACCGGAATGGAAAGATCGCGGTCGATGACCAGCGTGACCTCGCTCGTGAAGGGCTGCACCTGCGTCACCTGGCCGAGCACCCCGTTGGCATCGATCACCGGCGAACCGGCTGCCACGCCATGCGTGAGGCCCTGGTCGATGACGATCTTGCGCGTGTACGGGTCGGCGGCGTCGTAGAGCACCTCGGCCGCGCGGCCAGGCGCTTGCGTGGTCTGCCGCAGTTCGAGCAATGCGCGCAGGCGCGCGTTGTCCTGCGCGAGCGTGTCGGCCTGGCTTGCACGTTCGGCCTGCAGCATGAGGGCCTTGCGGGCTTCTTCTTCGTTGCGCTGGGCCTTTTGCAGGTCTTCGAAGTAGCGGCTGCCGCCCATCACCAACTGCACCGGCTTGAGCGCCAGCCATTGCACCGGATACAGAACCGCGCCGACCGCCGCGCGTATGGGCTGCACGAGGTGAAAGCGCGCATCGGCCACCATCAGGAAGAGCGCCAGCGCACCGAAGAAAATCAACTTGCTCAGGGCCGACTGCCCCTGGTTGAACAGGGGCGGGGCTGTGCGATCGAGCGTGCCCAAGGGCATGGTTCAGGCCTGGCTGTGCAACGTCAGATGGCAAAAAGGCCGGCCTGCACAAGCAGGGCCGGCCGATGATGGCAGTGGTGCATTCACTCGCTCGTGAAGATGCTTCCCAAGCGATCCATGCGCTCGAGGGCAATGCCGCAGCCGCGCACCACGCAGGTCAGCGGGTCTTCGGCCACCAGCACCGGCAGGCCGGTTTCCTCGGCCAGCAGGCGGTCGAGGTCGCGCAGCAGTGCGCCGCCGCCGGTCAGCATCATGCCGCGCTCTGCAATGTCGGCGCCCAGCTCGGGCGGCGTTTGCTCCAGCGCGTTCTTCACGGCCGAGACGATGTTGTTGAGGGGGTCGGTCAGGGCTTCCAGCACTTCGTTGCTGCTGATGGTGAAGCTGCGCGGCACGCCTTCGGAAAGGTTGCGGCCCTTGACTTCCATTTCCTTGACTTCGGAGCCGGGGAAGGCCGAGCCGATGTTCTTCTTGATGACTTCGGCCGTCGGCTCGCCGATCAGCATGCCGTAGTTGCGGCGGATGTAGTTGATGATGGCTTCGTCGAAGCGGTCGCCGCCCACGCGCACGGAGCCCTTGTAGACCATGCCGCCCAGGCTGATGACGCCCACTTCGGTGGTGCCGCCGCCGATGTCCACCACCATGGAGCCCGAAGCCTCGCTGACCGGCAGGCCCGCGCCGATGGCTGCGGCCATGGGTTCTTCGATGAGGTACACCGACGTGGCGCCGGCGGCTTCGGCCGCGTCCTTGATGGCGCGGCGCTCGACCTGGGTGGAACCGCAGGGCACGCAGATGATGATGCGCGGGCTCGGCGTGAGCAGCGTGCGCGGGTGCACCATCTTGATGAACTGCTTGATCATCTGCTCGGTGATCACGAAGTCGGCAATCACGCCGTCCTTCATCGGGCGGATTGCCTCGATGTTGCCGGGCACCTTGCCCAGCATGGCCTTGGCTTCGCGGCCGACGGCCTGGATCACCTTCTTGCCGTGGGGGCCGCCTTCATGGCGGATGGCGACGACCGAGGGTTCGTCCAGCACGATGCCCTTGTTGCGGGCAAAGATCAGGGTGTTGGCGGTGCCGAGGTCGATCGCGAGGTCGGTGGAAAAGTACCGACGGAAAGCTCCAAACATGTGCGGAATCCTCTGGAGCACGCCTGCGCGTCGGCAAGTCGTCGCTCTCTGTTTTTTGGTCGTTTGACGGGGTGAATTGATCGTTTTTGGCGCAAAAGCCGGCGCGTTCGCGGGGGTTGCGGCAAAGGCGGGATAATACCTGAATCCCCCTCTGAATCCCGTGTCAGCACCCTCTCCGGCGTGCGAATACTTCCGGTTTTCCAGCCATTTCGACCCATGTCACTTTCCGCTTCAGATATTGCACGCATCGCCTCGCTGGCGAGGCTGCAGCTTGCTTCCGACGAAAGCGAGCGCATGCTCAGCCAGATTAACGGCTTTTTTGATTTAGTCGAACGTATGCGTTCGGTCGACACCGCAGGCGTCGAGCCGCTGGCCCACCCGGTGGCAGCCATCGAGGACATCACGCTGCGCTTGCGCGAAGACGTGGTGAGCGAAACCGACAACCGCGAAGCCAACCAGAAGAGCGCCCCGGCCGTCGAAGCCGGCCTTTTCCTCGTGCCCAAGGTGATCGAATGAGCGGCGAATTGCATCAAATGGGCGTGGTCGAGCTGGCCAAGGCCCTGGCCGACCGCAAGGTTTCGGCGGTCGAGGCCTCCCAGGTTTTCCTGGGCCGCATGAAGACCCACGAATCGCTCGGCACCTTCGTGGACGTGAACGAGGAGGTCACGCTGGTCCAGGCCCGCGCGGCCGACGCGCAGCTCGCCACCGGCAATGCCCCGGCACTGGCCGGCGTGCCCATTGCGCACAAGGACATCTTCGTTACCACCGATTTCGCCACCACCGCGGGCTCGAAGATGCTCGCCGGCTACCGCTCGCCCTTCGATGCCACCGTGGTTCGCCGCCTGGCCGAAGCCGGCGCGGTCACGCTCGGCAAGCTGAGCTGCGACGAATTTGCGATGGGATCGGCCAACGAGAACGTGGCCGTGCCCGCCGTGGGCCACGACAAGGCCGTGCCGGTGCAAAACCCCTGGAACCGTGAGCGCATTCCGGGCGGCTCGTCGGGCGCCAGTGCGGCGGCCGTGGCGGCCCGCCTGGCCCCCGCGGCCACCGGCACCGACACCGGCGGCTCGATCCGCCAGCCGGCCTCGTTCTGCGGCATTACCGGCATCAAGCCGACCTACGGCCGCGCCTCGCGCTACGGCATGGTGGCGTTCGCATCGAGCCTCGACCAGGCCGGCCCCATGGCCCGCTCGGCCGAAGACTGCGCGCTGCTGCTGTCGGCCTTCTGCGGCCCCGACCTGGACCGCGACTCGACCTCGCTCGACAAGCCCGCCGAAGACTTCAGCCGCTCGCTGAACGACTCGCTCGAGGGTCTGCGCATCGGCATACCGAAGGAGTTCTTCGGCGAAGGCGTGGCGCCGGGCGTGCGCGCCGCCGTCGATGCAGCGCTGGCGCAGTACGAAAAGCTCGGCGCCAAGCGCGTCGAAGTGAGCCTGCCGCGCACCGAACTGTCGATTCCCGTGTACTACATCCTGGCCGCGGCCGAGGCGTCGAGCAATCTGAGCCGCTTCGACGGCGTGAAGTTCGGCCACCGCGCCAAGCAGTACAAGGACCTGGGCGACATGTACGAGCGCACGCGCGCCGAAGGCTTCGGCGACGAGGTCAAGCGCCGCATCATGATCGGCACCTACGTGCTCTCGCACGGCTACTACGACGCCTACTACCTGCAGGCGCAAAAGGTGCGCCGCATGATCGCCGACGACTTCCAGCAGGCCTTCAAGCAGTGCGACGTGATTGCCGGCCCCGCCGCGCCGACCACCGCCTGGAAAATTGGCGAACACGGCGACGACCCGGTGGCCGACTACCTGGCCGACATCTTCACGCTGCCCGCCTCGCTGGCCGGCCTGCCCGGCATGAGCGTGCCCGCAGGCTTCGATGACAGCGGCATGCAAGGCTCGAAGCAGGGCATCGGCAAGCCGATGCCCGTGGGCCTGCAACTGATCGGCAACTACTTCGGCGAAGCGAAGCTGCTCGGCGCAGCCCATCGTTTCCAACAAGCCACCGACTGGCACATGCGCACGCCGGAGGGCTTCTGAAATGAGCGAGACCGTGAACACCTTCGAAGCACAACAACAAGGCCGCCCGACCGGCCCGCTGGTGCGCGGCTATGAAGTCATCATCGGCTTCGAGACGCATGCCCAGCTGTCGACCGCGAGCAAGATCTTCAGCCGCGCCTCCACCGCCTTTGGCGCCGAGCCCAACACGCAGGCCTGCGCGGTCGACCTGGCGCTGCCCGGCACGCTGCCCGTGATGAACAAGGGCGCCGTCGAACGCGCCATCAAGCTGGGCCTGGCGCTCGGCTCGCACATTGCGCCGCGCAGCGTGTTTGCGCGCAAGAACTACTTCTACCCCGACCTGCCCAAGGGCTACCAGATCAGCCAGTTCGAGATTCCGGTGGTGCAAGGCGGTTCGGTGTCGTTCTTCCTGGGCGAAGAAAAGAAGACGGTGCGCCTGGTGCGCGCCCACCTCGAGGAAGACGCGGGCAAGTCGCTGCACGAAGACTTCATCGGCCAGAGCGGCATCGACCTGAACCGCGCCGGCACGCCGCTGCTCGAGATCGTGACCGAGCCCGACATGCGCTCCACCGCCGAGGCCGTGGCCTATGCGCGCGAGCTGCACAAGATCGTCACGTGGATCGGCATCTGCGACGGCAACATGCAGGAAGGCAGCTTCCGCTGCGACGCCAACGTGTCGGTGCGCAGGCCCGGCGAAAAGCTCGGCACGCGGCGCGAGATCAAGAACCTGAACAGCTTCAAGTTCATGCAGCAGGCCATCGACTACGAGATCCGCTGGCAGATCGAGGAGATCGAGGACGGCCGCAAGATCGAACAGGCGACCGTGCTGTTCAACCCCGACACGGGCGAGACGCGTGCGATGCGCGCCAAGGAAGACTCGGCCGACTACCGCTACTTTCCCGATCCGGACCTGCCGCCGCTGGTCATTGCGGGCGACTGGATCGAGCGGGTGCGCGCCACCATGCCCGAGCTGCCGCGCGCCATGGCCGAGCGCTACGTGCGCGACCACGGCATGTCCGAATACGACGCGGCGCAGCTCACGCAGAGCCCGGCGCTCGCACGCTACTTCGACGACGCAGTGAAGGCGGGCGCAACCCCCAAGCTCGCAAGCAACTGGATCACCGGCGAGATGGCACGCCGCCTGAACGCGCAGGAAATCGGCATCGAAGCCGCACCGGTTTCGGCGCAGCAGCTCGCCCAGCTGGTGCAGCGCATTGCCGACGGCACGCTGCCCAACAACGCGGCGCGCCAGGTGTTCGATGCGCTCTGGACTGGCGACGGCAGCGATGTCGACGCCATCATCGAAGCCAAGGACCTGAAGCCGATGAACGACACCGGCGCGCTCGACAAGATCCTGGACGAGGTCATTGCCAAGAACCAGAAGAACGTCGACGAGTACCGCGCCGGCAAGGAAAAGGCCCTGAACGGCCTCGTGGGCCAGGTAATGAAGGCGAGCGGCGGCAAGGCGAACCCCGCCCAGGTCACCGAACTGCTCAAGGCCAAGCTGGCCTGACCGCCGCCTGCCGGCGGCGAGCTACTTGCCGCCGCCGTTCTGGGGGGACCAGATCTGCTTGAGCCGCGCGCGCTCTTCGTCGAAGCGCGCGTTCACGCGCTTCTTCTCGTCTTCCTGCTCGCCGATGAAGCGGTTCTGCACCGCCACGCTCTGCGCGTTGTCTTCGAGCTTGCGGCGCACCGCGCCCGGCGCCTTGCTGATGTCGTGCTTGTAGAACTCAAGCTCCTCGTCGATCTTCTTGCGGTCTTCGGCGAGTTCGGCCAGGCGCTTCTGCGCGGCCTGGATCACCGCGTCGATCTGCACCAGCGCCTCCTTGCGCTCGCGCTCGTGCACGGTCACGTTCGGGTAGCGCACCAGCAACGCGCGCTCGCGCCGGCGTTCATCGATCAGGCGCGCGGCCTGCAATGCCGCCTCGCGGGCACGGTCTTCACGCTCGGCCAGTTCGCGCGCGGTGTACGTCGGCTCGATCTTGCGGCGCGTGGTGCCGCTCGGGCTCAGCTCGCGCTGCTCGCGATCGCTGCATTCGGCAATCGGCCGGTCGGCCGTGAGCGTGCGGCCACGGGCGTCGGTGCACGAATAGATGGCGGCCGGTGCCGGCGCGGGCTGCGCGGGCGCCGCCATGGGCAACAGCGCCGCCATCAGTGGCAGCAGCAGCGGCAGCACCGGTGTGGCGAGAGGGCGGGCCGATTGGTCGAGCTTGCGCACGGGCATGGGAATGGCCTCAAAGAGCGCCGTAGCGGGCGCGGTAGGCGAGAACGCGGTCGCGATGCGCGCCCAGGTCGGCGGCGGCGTTGCCGGACAGGTAATTGAGCAGGTCGTCCAGCGTGGCGATGGCCACCACCTGGAGGCCCAGCTGGTTGCGCACGTACTGCACGGCGCTGTGGTCCACGTCCACGCCGTTTTCGGTGGCTTTCTCCTGCCGGTCGAGCGCAATCGACACCGCGTGCGGCGTGGCGCCGGCGGCTTCGATGGCCGCAATCGATTCGCGCACTGCGGTGCCGGCCGACATCACGTCGTCGACGATGAGCACGCGCCCCTTGAGCGGCGCCCCCACCAGGTTGCCGCCCTCGCCGTGGGCCTTGGCTTCCTTGCGGTTGTAGGCAAAGGGGTAGTTGCGACCGCGGCGGGCCAGTTCGGCCGCCACCGTGGCGCCCAGCGGAATGCCCTTGTAGGCGGGGCCGAAGATCATGTCGAACTCGACGCCGCTCTCGATCAGCCGGTCTGCATAGAATCCGGCGAGACGCGCGATCTTGGCGCCGTCGTCGAAAAGGCCCGAATTGAAGAAGTAGGGGCTCAGGCGGCCGGCCTTGGTCTTGAACTCGCCGAAGCGCAGTACGCCGGAGTCGAGCGCGAACTTGACGAAATCCTGCGCCACCGCACTGCTTTCCACACCATCTACAGCCATCGGAATTTCCTTGTGTTCAAACTGACCAGCCTCAATCTCAATGGCCTGCGTTCGGCCGCCACGAAAGGGGTGGCGGACTGGGTGGCCGAACTTGCGCCGGATTGTATTTGCATGCAGGAGATCCGGGTGCAGGCCAGCGACATCGAAGGCCGGTTCGAAGAAATGGCCGGCCTGAAGGGCCATTTCCACTTTGCCGAGAAAAAAGGCTACGCCGGCACCGCCATCTACACGAAGCATGCGCCAAGCGCCGTGGTCGTAGGCTGGGGCGACACCGAATTCGACGCCGAAGGCCGGTATCTCGAACTGCGCTTCGACACTCCCAAGCGCAAGCTCTCGATCATCAGCTGCTACTTTCCGAGCGGCAGCTCGGGCGAGGAACGGCAGGAGGCCAAGTTCCGCTTCCTGAAGGGCTTCTTCCCGCACCTGGTTGCGCTCAAGAAAGAGCGCGAGTTCATCCTCTGCGGCGACATCAACATCGCCCACAAGGAGATCGACCTCAAGAATTGGCGCGGCAACCAGAAGAACAGCGGCTTCCTGCCCGAAGAACGCGCCTGGATGACCCGCCTGCTCGACGCCGGCACCGACGGCGCGGGCCTGGTGGACGTGTACCGCATGCTCAAGCCCGACACCACCGCCGAGGCCTACACCTGGTGGAGCAACCGCGGCCAGGCCTACGCCAACAACGTGGGTTGGCGGCTCGACTACCACCTGGCGACGCCAGCGCTCGGCGCATTGGCGCGCAACGAGCAGATCTACAAGACCATCAAGTTCAGCGACCACGCGCCGATCACGGTGGACTACGACTTCACGCTGTAGCCCGCCTGCCCCCTTCAGCGCGGCGCTGTCTTGCCCGCATGCCGCGCCAAGTGCACCTGGTGCAGCGTGATCTTGCGCACCTCGGCCTGGCTGGTCTCGATGTGCGCGCGCAGCAGCATTGCGGCCTGGTCGCCGCGGTTGGCGCGAACGGCTTTTAGGATCTTGGCGTGCTCGTCATACGTGGCGTCGATGCGCGGCTGCTGCGTGAAGTCGAGGCGGCGGATGATGCGGATGCGGTCGGTCACGTCGCCGTGAACACGCGCCATCTCGGCGTTGCCCGCGGCAGCCACCAGCGAGCAATGAAAGGCTTCGTCCCATTGCGCCACCTGGGCGGTGTCGCTGCTGCGCTGGGCCGCGGGCACGAGCCAGATGTCGGCCAGCGTATCGAGCAGGCTGCGGTCCACGCGGCGGTCGGCTTCGCAAAGGCGATGCACGGCCGTGGTCTCGAGCACCATGCGCAGATCGTAGAGCTGCTCGAACTGGTCGAAGTCGAAAGGCAGCACGCGCCAGCCGCTGCGGAACAGCACCTCGACAAAGCCCTCTTGCTGAAGGCGAAAAAGCGCCTGCCGCACGGGCGTGCGCGAGACACCGAGCCGTTCACTGATCTCGTTCTCGGTAAAGCGGTCACCCGGCACGAGGATGAAATCGGCCACGTCGCGCTTGAGCTGCGCGTACACCTCGTCGGCGCGCGTGCGAAAAACGGTTTCGCCGGCGGCGGGAGCGGCTGATACGGGCGAGGCGGGGCGGGAACGAACAGTAGACACGTGGGGAATATTAGTCGCTGTCATTGCCCACCGCGAAGCGCAGCCAGCAGCGCCGTGCTCGGCGCGGTCCAGCCGACGATGCCGCCCTGGGCGCGGACCATGTCGAGTGTGGCCGCCTTGAAAGCCGGAAAGTAGCTCTCGGTGCAATCTTCGAGCAGAAGGCAGTCGTAGCCGCGGTCGTTGGCTTCGCGCATGCTGGTCTGCACGCACACTTCGGTGGTCACACCGCCGAACAGCAGGTACGTAATGCCGCGCGCTTGCAGCAGTTCATGCAGGCCGGTAGCGTAGAACGCGCCCTTGCCGGGCTTGTCGATGACGATTTCGCCTTCGATCGGAGCCAGCGCATCGATGATCTGGTTGCCCGGTTCGCCCGCCACAAGGATGCGCCCCATCGGACCTTCGTCGCCGATGCGCAATGCCGGGTTGCCGCGGTCGCGTTTGGCGGGCGGGCAATCGGAGAGGTCGGGCTTGTGCGCCTCCCGCGTGTGCACCACGAGGCCCCCGGCTTCTCGCCAAGCCAGCAAGGCTGTTCTTGTTGCAGGAACGATGGCTTCGAGCAGGGTCACATCGTTGCCCAGCGTTTCGCCGAAGCCGCCGGGTTCGATGAAGTCGCGCTGCATGTCGATGAGGACCAGCGCGGTCTTCTCGATCCCGAACTCGTAGGGGAAAGGAGCTGCTTCTTCTATGCGCATGTTGTGTCTCGGGTGTCTTGATGCATGGGGTGCGGCGATGGGCGGGAGCTGCTTCTTCTATGCGCATGTTGTGTCTCGGGTGTCTTGATGCATGGGGTGCGGCGATGGGCGGCATGCCCCTGGCCGGCCGACGTCACCGGCCCTTCGGGCTGCCCTGCGCTGCTCACGACAGGCGGGGTCTCGCCCAAACTCGCTTCGCTCAAACAAGGGCGAGCCCTGATCCGCCTGTCGCTGCGCTGCTCGGCGGCGCCTCAACGGCCGACCAGGGACACACCGCCCATCGCCTCGGACGCACCGGGGGCAAACACTCCACCTCGAAGCCCGGTGTGTGGTGCGGGGCGGGCGGCCCCTCTGTGCCGCCGAGGAGCGCAGCGTTTCGCGGATCAGGGCTCGCAGCTGTTTGAGCGAAGCGAGTTCTGCGAGACCCCGCGAAACGCGAGCACCGCAGGGAAGCCGCGAAGCGGCCGGCATAGTGGGGTCGACCGTGCCGCACCGCACACCGGGCGGCCTCCCCACGGAAAGCAGGGCACTCATGCCACAGCCTTCAAAGGTTCATGGTGCCCGCCACCCATGTGTGCCCCGATCACATGCCGTTCGGCGCCCGCCGCTGAAGTCTCGAACACGATCTGACCCTCGCTCATCACGACGATGCGGTCGGCCAGCTCCAGCAGTTCGTCGAGGTCTTCGCTGATGAGCAGCACCGCCCCGCCCTTCTCGCGCACCTGCACGATGCGTTCGTGGATCTCGGCAACCGCAGCGAAGTCGAGGCCGAACACGGGATTGGCCGCGATCAGCACATTGATGTCGCCCGCGAGTTCGCGCGCCAGCACCGCGCGCTGCACGTTGCCCCCGGAGAGGCTGCGAATCGGCGCACCCTCGCCTTGCGTTTTGACGCCGTATTCGGCAATCCAATCGCGCGCCCGATTGCGCCAGAAGGGAAAGTTCAACACGCCGCCGCGCGACAAAGGCGGCCGGTCGAAATCGCGCAGTGCCATGTTCTCCGCCACGCTGAGGTCGCCCACGCAGGCGTTGCGCAGCGGCTCCTCGGGCAGGCTGCGCACCTTGAGGCTGCGGTTCTCGCCCCGGCGTGCGCTGTAGGGCTGGCCCATGACCGTCACGCGGCCGGCCAGCCGCGGGCGCTGCCCGACCAGGGCCTCGACCAGCTCGCGCTGCCCGTTGCCCGAGACGCCCGCCACGCCGAGGATTTCCCCCGCGCGCACGGAAAGGCTCAGATCGTGCAGCGCCAGCGTCCCGCGGTCACCCTGCGCCTTGAGGCCTTCGACCCTCAATGCGACGGGCGCAGCCTCGGGCACGGTCTTTCTGGCAGCAGGCGATGCCGCCGGCGCAGACGACATCGCAGCCTGGCCGCCCATCATGGCCTGTGCCAATTGCGCAGGGCTCGTGTCCGCCACGCGGCAGTGGTGCACCGCCTTGCCGCGGCGCAGCACCGTCACACTGTCGGCATAGGCCATCACTTCGCGGAACTTGTGCGTGATGATGAGCACGGTGCACAAACCGC
Organism: Variovorax paradoxus; assembly: GCF_029919115.1. NCBI lineage: Bacteria > Pseudomonadati > Pseudomonadota > Betaproteobacteria > Burkholderiales > Comamonadaceae > Variovorax > Variovorax paradoxus. The sequence goes on along the minus strand of NZ_CP123990.1, from coordinate 467,928 downwards.
TTCGCGCGAATTCGCGCACGTGGCCGAGCACCTCGTCGGCCTCCTGTGGCGTGAGCACCGAGGTCGGTTCGTCGAGGATCAGCAGGCGCGGCTTCAGGTAGAGCTGCTTCAGCAGTTCGAGCTTCTGCTTTTCGCCCGCCGCGAGCTCCGATGGCCGCACATCGAGGTCGAGGCTGAAGGGCGTGGTCGCGAGAAATTCCTTCAGCTCCGCACGCTTGGTTTTCCAGTCGATCAGTGCCGGCGTCTTGCCGCCCGCGAGCAGCAGGTTCTCCGCCACCGTCATGCCCGGCGCCAGCGTGAAGTGCTGGTAGACCATGCCGATGCCCAGCGCGCGCGCCACGATGGGGTTGGCAATGTCCTGCTCGCGCCCGTCGATGAGGATGCTGCCCTCCTCCGCCCGCTGGAAGCCGGCCACGCACTTCACCAGCGTGCTCTTGCCGGCGCCGTTCTCGCCAAGCAGCGCATGCACCGTGCCGGGCTCCACGCGCATCGTCACGCGGTCCATCGCGGTGAAGGTGCCGAAGCGCTTGGTCAGCTCGTAGGTGTCGAGCGCGAGTGCGCCGCTGCCGCCCGGCAGGGCGCCGATTGCGTGGGGCGCGGCGCTCATGCGTGCATCACCCGAGCGTGGCCAGCAGCTGCTGCGAGGTGGCGTGCGCACCGAACACGCCGCCCTGCATGGTGATCATCTTCAGCGCCGCCAGGTGGTTGCCATGGTCGGTGGCGGCCGTGCAGTCGGACAGCAGCAGGCATTCGAAGCCGCGGTCGTTGGCGTCGCGCATGGTGGTGTGCACGCACACGTCGGTGGTGATGCCCGCAAGAATCAGGTTCTCGATGCCCCGCGTGCGCAAGATCAGGTCGAGGTCCGTCGCGTAGAACGAGCCCTTGCCGGGCTTGTCGATCACCACCTCGCCCGGCAGCGGCGCCAGTTCGGGAATGATCTCCCAGCCCGGCTCGCCGCGCACCAGGATGCGCCCGCACGGCCCGTCGTCGCCAATGCCCACGCCGTTCGCGCCAATCTGGCGTGAGCGCCAGCGCTTGTTGGCGGGCAGGTCCGCCAGGTCGGGCCGGTGGCCTTCGCGCGTGTGAATGATGTGAAAGCCCAGCGGCCGCATCGCCGCGAGGGTGCGCGCTATGGGCTGGATCGGCGCCTGCACCAGCGAGAGGTCGTAACCCATCACGTCGACGTAGCCGCCCTTGCCGCAGAAGTCGGTCTGCATGTCGATCACGATGAGCGCGGTGTTGTCGGGCCGCAGTGCGCCGTTGTAGGGCCAGGCATAGGGCTCGGCCTCAACGCGGCGGCCAGTTGTCGTTGTCATGGCGTTCAGTTCCTTGTCGATGAAAGTTCGCCGGGACTTCCGGCCGCTGCCGTGCCCGGCTTGCAGGTCAGCACCAGGATCACCAGCGTGAGCACGTAAGGCACGGTGTTGAACAGGTGGTAGCCCCAGCCGATGCCGATGGACTGCAGCGCGGGCCCGATTGCACCCGCGCCGCCGAAGAGAAACGCAGCGCCCACGCAGCGCAGCGGACTCCATCGCGCGAAGATCACCAGGGCCACCGCAATGAGGCCTTGGCCGCTGGAGATGCCTTCGTTCCAGCTGCCCGGATAGAACAGCGTGAGCGAAGCGCCGCCGAGCCCGGCGATGAAGCCGCCCGCTGTGGTCGCTGCAATGCGCAGGCCCGAGACCGAATAGCCGAGCGCGCGCGTCGCTTGCGCCGAATCACCGGCCATGCGGACCAAGAGGCCGGCGCGCGTGCGCGCAAAGCCCCACCACAGCAGCACCGCCAACGCCACGCCGATGGGCACCAGCGCGTTGAGCTGCAGCGCCGAGCGCACCACCGTGTTGTCGCTCCAGAAGCCCAGCGGTATGGCGGGGATCTGCGGCGCCTGCGGCTGGATAAGCGGCTTGCCCAGGTAGAACGCGAGCCCCGTGCCGAGCAGCATCAATGCGATGCCGGTGGCCACGTCGTTCACCCGGTCGAGCGAACACAGCAGGCCGTGCAGCAGCGCGAGCGCCGCGCCCGCCACCGCGCCGATCAGCACGCCGAGCCAGGCCGAATCGGTGAGGTAGGCGCCGCCGAAGGCCGCCATGGCCGAGAGCACCAGCACGCCTTCGAGCCCGAGGTTGATGCGGCCCGATTTTTCGGTGAGGCATTCGCCCAGGCTCACGAAGAGAAACGGTGCCCCCACACGCAGCGCACCGCCGACGATGCCTGCGACGAGCGCGATCCATTGATCCGCGCTCATTGGTGCACCCCCGGCGCTGCGCGCCTTCCCGCCGGGCGGGAGCGAGCTTGCTTGGGGCGACCTGGCGCGGCGCTCATGCCGGGCTCCCCGAAGCACGGAGCACGCGTGTGCGCAGCGCGCTCCAGTCGATCATGCGCAGGCCCTCGCTCGCAAGAATGAGCACGAACGCAATGCCCTGCAGCACCAGCACCGACGCATCGGGCAAGCCGAGCCGCCGCTGCAGCAGGCTGCCCGCCGCGCCGAAGCCGCCGAACAGAATTGCCACCGGCACGATGGCCGCGGGGTTGTGCCGCGCGATGAACGACACCAGGATGCCCGCGTAGCCATAGCCCGCGATCAAGGAGGCATTGGCATTGGTGTGAACCGCTGCGACCTCGACCGCGCCCGCGAGCCCGGCGCAGGCACCGCCGAGCGCGCAGGCGCCCAGGATGAGCCGCGTGGCCGGCAGCCCCACGAGTTGCGCCGTGCGCGGATTGCCGCCCACCACGCGCACCGAAAAACCCGAAGCGGTGGCGCGCAGCCACCACGCAAGCCCGAGGCATGCGACCACGCCAATCACGAAGCCCCAGTGCACGTCGGAGCCACCGATGCCGCCGATCAGCAGCCCTTCGTTCAGCGCATGCGTCGACGGCTTGTTGAGGCTGGCCGGGTCGCGCAGCGGCCCCTCGACCAGGTGCTTGAAGATGCCGATGGCGATGTAGGCCAGCAGAAGGCTGCTGATGGTTTCGTTGATGCCGCGGTACTGGCGCAGCCAGCCTGCAAGGGCGATCCACAGCGCCCCGGCAAGCGCGCCCGCAATGCACACCACGGCCGTGCCCGCGATGTTGCCAGGCAGCGGCAACGCATGGGCAAGCGCCGCCGACGCCAGGCCGCCCAGCACCAGCGCGCCCTCCCCACCGATGACGATGAGCCCCGCCCGCGCCGGCAGCGCCACGCACAGTGCGGTCAGCATCAGCGGCGCGGCGCGCTGCAAGGTGTTCTGCCACGAGAACCAGTCGCCGAACGCGCCCTTGAACAGCGTCGCCCAGACCTCCACCGGATCGACACCGGCAAAGGCCACCAGCACGCCGAACAGCAGCAGCGCCGCCGCGATGGCGAACACCGGCAGGGCGAATTCCTTGAGCGCGTGGCGCATGGTGATGAAGAGCCGGTGTCAGGCCGAACCGATGACGCCTTCGACCAGGTAGTTCATCTTTTCCAGTTCCAGGTCGGTCTGCTTCAGCACCTTGCCGGCCGGCACGACGACGGCGCCCTTGTTGTCCTTGATGCCGTCCTTGAAGATGTCGAAGGTGCCGGCAATCATCTTGGCCTTGATGTCGTCGGCCTGCTTCTTTGCAGCGTCGGGCACCATGGGGCCGTAGGCGGACATCTTCACGTAGCCTTCCTTCAGGCCACCGCGCAAGAAGTTGGGGTGCGGCTTGCCGGCTTGCGCCGCCTCGATGGCCGCCTTGTAGGCGGTGAGCCAGTTCCACTCGGCACCGGTGAGGTACGCATTGGGCGCCAGCTTGGCCTGACTTGCGTGGTAACCGCAAACCATCTTGCCGCGCTTGGCCGCCGTCTCCACCACCACCTTGGGGCCGTCGACGTGCATGGTGAACACGTCGCAGCCCTGATCGGCCAGGCTGTTGGTGGCCTCGGCCTCCTTCACGGCCATGGACCAGTCGCCGGTGAAGATCACGCTGCAGGTGATGTTCGGCTTGACCGAGCGCGCGCCGAGCGTGAAGGCATTGATGTTGCGCAGCACCTGCGGAATGGGCTTGGCGGCAACGAAGGCTATCTTGTTGCTCTTGGTCATGTGCGCGGCAATCACGCCGTTCAGGAACTGGCACTCGTCGATGTAGCCGAAGAAGCTGCCGGCGTTCTTCGGGTGCTTGCCCTCTGTCCAGAGGCCGCCGCAGTGCGAGAAGCGCACGTCGGGGTTCTTGGGCGCAACCGCAAGGATGTGCGGATCGAAGTAGCCGAACGACGTGGGGAAGAGCAGCTTGGCGCCGTCCTGCGAGATCATGCCGACCATGGTCTTCTGCACGGCGGCGGTCTCGGGCACGTTCTCTTCCTCCACCACCTTCACTCCGGGCAGCTTCTTGACCTCGGCCGCCGCCATGGCGTGCGCCTGGTTGTAGCCATAGTCGTCGCGCGCGCCGACGTAGATCACGCCGACGGTCAGCGGCTTGGCCTGTGCGCCAGCAAGGGCGCTCCAGCCTCCAAGGGTGCCGGCAGCGCCGAGCGCGGCCAGGGATTTGAGGGACTCGCGGCGATTGATGGGGCTGGTCATGGGGTTCTCCGGTCTTGGATACAAGGTGGGGTGCAAAAAATGTGCCTGCGTGTTCAGCCGATGAGGCTCACGTGCGCGGCGGCGACGCGCCAGCCATCGGCGGTGCGCAGCCAGGTCTGGCTCTGGCGGCCGGTCTGACCGCTGCCTTCGCGGCGGAACTCGGCATTGGCGGTCGCCAGGTCGCGGCCGTAGGTGGTGATGACGGTGCGCAGCAGCTCGCGCGGCGGGCTCTGCACCGGCAGCGATGCACGAAAGGCGCTGATGGCCGCATGACCGTAATGGTTCTCTGAGTAGCCGTAGCGAAGCGTGTGCGGGCTGTTCCAGAAAAGCTCGTCGAGCACATCACGGCGGTTGGTGAGCAGTGCTTCTTCATACCGTGCGAACACTTCGGTCACTTCGGCCAGCACTTCGGGGATGTTGATTTCCAGGGTCATCTGCGAACCTCACGTTGAAAGATGTCGAGGCTGAGCTTCTTCATTGCCACAAAGCTCTCGGTGCTCAGCGTCTCGACCGTGCGCGGCCGCGCATCGCCGTACCGCAGAATCTCGGCCACCTTGGTGGGCCGCTTGGTCAAGAGCAGCACCTCGTCGGCTAGGTACACGGCTTCTTCCAGGTCGTGCGACACCAGCAGCATGGTGGTGCCGGTCTGCATGAACACCTCCTGCAGCTTCTCGCGGATGAAGAGCGTCATCTCGAAGTCGAGCGCCGAAAACGGCTCATCGAGAAACAGCACCTCGGGGTTGGGCGCGAGCGCCCGCATGATCGACGCGGTCTGCTGCTGGCCGCCCGAGAGTTCGTAGGGAAAGCGCTTCAGGTCGAACTTGACGTCGAACGATGCCACCAGCTCTTCCATGCGCCGGTCGACCTCGGCCTTGCTGCGCCCTTCGAGCTTCAGCGGGTAGGCGATGTTGTCGATGGTGCGCATCCACGGGAACATCGCCTCGCGGTAGTTCTGGAACACGTAGCCGATCTTGGTGTCCTTGCGCTGCTTGCCGTCGAACAGGATTTCGCCCGAATCGATGGGAATGAGCCCCGCGATCATGTTGATGAGCGTGGACTTGCCGCAGCCGTTCGGCCCGAACACCGAGACGATCTTGTGCTTGGGTATGTCGAGGTCGAAGTTCTCGTACAGCGGCCAGCCCGCAAAGTACTTGGTAAGCCCGCGAATGGTGATGTGCGTGCCGGCCGGGCCGGGCTTGAACACGGGCTTGGGCACGTCGGCATACACCGGGCCGTTCACGACGATGTCTTGCGTGGCTTTCATCGGCCGCTCCAATGCACGATGCGGCGCTCGGCCACAAGAAAAAGAATGTTGAGCGCATAGCCCAGTGCGCCGGCGGCAAGAATGGCCGCGTACATGCTCTTCACGTTGAGCACCTGCTGCGCATCGATGATGCGATGGCCAAGGCCGGTGTCGGAGCCGATGAACATCTCGGCCACGATGACGATCACCAAGGCCATCGACACCGCCGAGCGCAGGCCCACGAAGCTGGGCTGCAGGCTTTCCCACACCAGCACGTCCTTGAAGATCTGCCAGCGCGAGGCACCCATGACGCGTGCCGCCATCACGCGCTGCTTGCGCGCATTGATGACGCCATAGGCGCTGTTGAAGACGACGATCAGCAATGCGCCGAAAGCCGCGATGGCCACCTTGTTGACGTCGGACACGCCGAAGATCAGCAGGAACAGCGGGATCAGCGCGGACGAAGGCGTGGAGCGGAAGAAGTCGATCAGGAACTCGACGCTGCGGTAGGCCTTCTCGTTGCTGCCGAGCAGTACGCCCAGCGGCACGCCGACCACCGCCGCAATCAAAAAGGCCTGCAGCGTGCGCCACACCGTCATCGCAAAGTCGGTGAGCAGCGGCCCGCCCGCAAGCCCGGTGATCAGCGCCGCAACGGTGTCCGCGGGCGTGGGCAGCAGGATCGGCTTGATGAAGCCGAGCCGCACCGCAAGGTCCCACACGATGAACAGCACCACGGGTCCGATGAAGGGCAGCAGCCGGTCGCGCAGTGGCGGCTTGGGCACTGCAGCTGCCGTGGCTCCGGCGGCCGGCGGCGTCCACGGCGCGGCCGTGGTCGTGCTTGCGTCGGCCATGGTCTATGCCTTGTAGAGCAGGCCATCCACCAGCACCTTCTTCTCGAAGATGCCTTTCTCGGTGAACAGGTCGTAGAACTTCTGGAAGTACGCCACGTCGCTCGGCTTGAACTCGTTGTAGAGCATGTAGGAGGCGAGCGGTACTTCGGCCGTGAGCTTGCCCTCGATCGCGGTGTAGCCCTTCATGTGCTGGCGGGCGTCGTCGGGCTTGGTGCGCACCAGCTCGACGCCGCGCGCGTAGGCGGCGATGTACTTCCTGGCGACTTCCGGGTTCTTCTTGATGAACTCGCTGGTGAGGCTGGCCGCGCCGCCATGCCAGGGTGCCATCGAATCACCGAGGATGTACTTGGCGACCACGCCGGCTTCGATGACGCGCGTGGTGCCGTTCATTCGGCCCACGGTGCCGGTAGGCTCCAGCGTGTAGCAGGCATCGACCTGGCCCGCGACGAGCGCGGCCACGTGCTGGCCGATGGGCAGCTCGCTCACCGTGGCGCCCTTGGCGCCGGCGCGTTCGAGCATGGTCTTGCACAGGGTCACGTTCTGGATGCCGGGGCCCGACGCGATCTTCTTGCCGGCCAGTTCGGCCATGGTCTTGATCGGGCTGTCCTTGGCGACGATGAATTCGTCGAGCACGAACTTGGCGTTGCTCGGGTTGGTGCAGAAGATCTTGAAGAGGCCCGGCTGCGCGATCTCGCCGATGGCGAGGTTGGCCGAGCCCGTGCCGTTGGAGCTGCCGTCGCAGCGGCCCGCGAGCATGCCTTCCATGACCTGCTGCGCGCCCGCGAACTTGAGCGGCTCCACGTCGAGGCCGGCTTCCTTGAAGTAGCCGCGGTCCACCGCGGCAAAGAAAGGCAGCCCGGCGGCCACGGGCCAGAAGCCGATGCGGATCTTCGGTGCCGCTTGCGCACGCACGATGGCCGGTGCGGCCAGCACGGCCAAGCCCGCTGCGCCGGCCTGCAGCACGTGGCGGCGCGACGCGGCGGCGGTCAATTTTTCAGGGATGCGCATGAAGACTCCTCGATCGGTCAGGTTGAAATGGCTTGTGAAGAAGCGGTGCGGCTCGCGATGTAGGCACGCCAGCCGCCGTGGTGGCTCACGTCTTCGGCGTCGGCCAGCGCATGGCCTTCGCAGATGAAGCCGTGCACCCAGCTGCCGTCGGCAAGCTCCACGCTGCCGAGCCCCAGCGGAGGCGGGATCAGGGCCAGGAAGCCGCCGACCTGCGCAACCGGAACCGACCACACCTCGAGCGCGATGGCGCTACCGCCGCCTGCGCTGCGCTGCAGCCCCGGCTTGGGCGGCACGGTGCCGGGCAAGGCATGCAGCCGGTAGCGCGGCGCGGTGGTCGTGGCACGCAGCAGCGTGGCGCCGCGCTCGGTGAGCTGACCGTTGAGCGGCATGCCCGAAAGGTGCGCGCCGACGACGGCAATGGCCATGGCCGGCGCTTGCGGAACGCCCAGCCCCCGAATGGCGCGCGGCTCTGGCAGCGGCAAGCCGGTGGCGCCCTGCGGCAGCCCTGTGGCGTGGTGATAGCGCTGGCCGAGTTCTGCCAGCGCGAGGTCGCTGCCGCACGGCGCGATCAGCGTGATGCCGAACGGCAGGCCATCGGCGCGCAATGAACTCGGCACCGAGATGGCGGCGTAGTCCAGCAGGTTGACGAAGTTGGTGTACGCGCCAAGGTTGCGGTTGAGCACGACCGGGTCGGCGCGCATCTGGTCGCGCGTGTAGTGCGTGGGCGCGGTGGGCACCATCAGCACGTCGATGCCGCGCCACATCGGCTCCACCTGTTGTGCGAGTGCGCGCAGCTTTGTCTGCGCCTCGAACACGTCGGCTGCGCTGTAGCCGCGTCCGCTTTCGAGAATGCCGCGCACCGGTTCGATCACCTGGGATCCGTGCGCATCGAAGAACCCGCGCACGGCGGCATAGCGCTCCGCCACCAGCGCGCTTTCATAGAGCAGCGCGGCGGCCTCGGCCAGAGGCGCGAAGGGAATCGTCACAGGCGTGCCGCCGAGCGCGACGAGCCGGGCCTGCGCGTCCCGGAAGGCCGCTTCGGCCTCCAAGTCGCCGAAGAAGCTCAGCGTATCGGGCACACCGAAGCGGAACGCCGGTGGAAACGGGTCGCTGCGCAAGGCGAGCTCCCGCGAATAGGGATCGCGCGCATCCGGGCCCGCGGCCGCAAGAAGCACGTCGACCGCCAGGGCGACCGTGCGCGCGAAGATCGACACGCAATCCGCGCTCTGCGCCGCGGGCACCACGCCGGAGGCGCTCAGCAGCCCGCGCGAGGGCTTGATGCCGACGATGTTGTTGAGCCCGGCGGGCACGCGGCCCGAGCCGGCCGTGTCGGTGCCGAGTGCGAAGTCGACCTCGCCCTTCGCCACCACATAGGCCGAACCCGAGCTGGAACCGCCCGAGACATAGCGAGAGTCGAAGGCGTTGGGCACCTCGCCGTAGGGAGAGCGCGTGCCGTTCAGGCCGCAGGCGAACTGGTCGAGATTGGTCTTGCCGAGAAGCGATGCACCGGCATCGAGCAGCTTCTGCACCACCGCTGCGTGGGCGATGGGCTGGCGGTCGAAGGCCGGACAAGCGGCCGTGGTGGGCACGCCGGCGACGTCGATGTTGTCCTTGACGGCAAAGCTCAGGCCGGCGAGCGGGCTGTTACCGGAAGCCGCGCCGGGCACGGGCTGCGCCAGGCGTGCAATCCACGCCGCGGCGGCCGATCCGTTTTCTTCATGCACCATTTCAAAGCATCCAAACTTGTGTACAAGATGAGATGCAAGCAATGTGCCAGGGCGATCGAAGGTCGCCATTCAGAGAAGTTCTATTGGGGGTTTTGCCCCCTCTCCCTCTGGGTGAGGGTTGGGGTGAGGGCTCTGTGCCGCCGATGAAGCGCGGCTCTTATATGAGGGCGGCGGCCCTCACCCCTGCCCTCTCCCGGAGGGAGAGGGAGTAATGCCTCAGCTCCGCTTGGCTTCCCTGTAAAGCTTTTCCACCTTCGGCAGATTGGCTTCGAGCTTCTGGATCCGGTCCGGCCCGCTCGGGTGGGTGGAAAGAAAACTCAGCCCGCCCTGGTTCTTCGATGCGGTGGCCATCTTCTTCCAGAGCGAAACCGACGCCTGCGGGTCGTAGCCGGCACGCGCCGCCAGCTCCAGGCCGACGAGGTCGGCCTCGGTCTCATCGCCGCGGCTGAACTTGAGGGTGATCAACTGCGTGCCGGCGCGGGCCGCCAGGTCGCCCATCTGGCCCAGGCCCAGCAGCTGTGCACCGATGGACAGCGCGGCGCCGGTGCCGGCGCTCTTGGCGAGACGGGCGCGCGCATGCTCGCGCAGCGCATGGGCCATTTCGTGGCCCATCACCATCGCCACCTCGTCGTCATTGAGCTTGAGCTGCTCGAGGATGCCGGTGAAGAAGGCGATCTTGCCGCCGGGCATGCAGAAGGCATTGATCTGCTTGCTGCCGATGAGGTTGACCTCCCACTTCCAGTCGCGCGCCCGCGTGTTCCAGGGTGTCGCAAAGGGAATCAGCCGGTTGGCAATGGTGCGCAGCCTTTGCAGCTGGGCGTTGCCGTCGCCCGCGAGCGCATTCTTGGCGCGCGCCTGCGCGAGCAGCTGTCCGTATTGTTGGACGCCGGCGGCCTCGATCCGGTCCGCCGGCACCAGGTTGCGCGCCACGGAGGCGTTGCCCACGTTGACTTGCGCCAATGCCGGGCCGGTCAGCGCCGCGCCGGCCGCAGCAAGCAGGAAGGCTCGCCGCGGCTGCCAGGCGGAGGAGCTGGATGGTGAAGCCGCGGGAGGGTCGAGAAGCTCGCATCGTGTGCACATGCGCGGATCATAGGAACAATTGCCGACAAAAAGACGGCTCGGCGCATGCCGTGCCCTCATGGACAATCCGGGGTTCATGTCTGCCCAGCCTGCCGAAACCCCCACCGCCTCTTCCCTGCCCTGGCGCGACGCGCTGAAGGTCTATCTCGAGCCTGCCACCCTGCGCATGCTGGCACTCGGCTTTTCGGCCGGCCTGCCGCTGTTGCTGGTGCTGGGCACGCTGAGCTTTCGCCTGCGGGAGGCGGGCATCGACCGCACCACCATCGGCTACCTGAGTTGGGTGGGCCTGGCCTACGGCTTCAAGTGGGTCTGGGCACCGCTGGTCGACCGGCTGCCGCTGCCGCCGCTGACCACGCTGCTGGGGCGCCGGCGCGGCTGGCTGCTGCTGGCGCAGGCGCTGGTGATCGCGGGGCTGGTCGGCATGGCGCTCAGCGATCCGCGCCAGGGCCTGGTGCCGCTGATCTGGTGCGCACTGCTGGTGGCCTTCGGCTCGGCCACGCAAGACATCGCACTCGACGCCTTCCGCATCGAGTCGGCTGAAACCCGCAAGCAGGCTGCGCTCGCCGCTGCCTATCAAACAGGCTACCGGTTGGCGATGATCTGGGCCGGCGCGGGCGTGCTTTGGGTGGCGGCCTGGGCCGAGGTGGCGCCGGTGGCTGGTGCCACGGGCGCGGCGGCGTACCAGAACGGCGCCTGGAAAACGGCCTACCTGGTCATGGCCGCCTCGATGGCGGTGGGTGTGCTCACGGTGCTGCTCTCGCCGGAGCCCGTGCGCCGTGCACTGCCCAAGGCAAAGAACGCGGCCGAGTGGCTGCAGGGCGTGCTCATCGAGCCCTTTGCCGACTTCATCCGCCGCTACAAGTGGCAGGCCGCGCTGATCCTCGCCTTGATTGCCATCTACCGCATCAGCGACGTGGTGATGGGCATCATGGCCAACCCGTTCTATGTGGACATGGGCTTTACCAAGGACGAGGTGGCCACCGTCAGCAAGATCTACGGCGTGGTGATGACGCTGGCCGGCGCCTTCGTGGGCGGCGTGCTCTCGATGCGCCTGGGCGTGATGCGCGTGCTGATGCTGGGCGCGGTGCTCAGCGCCGCGAGCAACCTGCTGTTTGCCTGGCTGGCCTCGCGCGGGCATGACCTCACGGCGCTGATTGCGGTGGTGTCGGCCGACAACCTGGCGGGCGGCATTGCCTCGGCGGCGTTCATCGCCTATCTCTCGAGCCTGACCAACATCAGCTATTCGGCCACGCAATACGCCCTGTTCAGCTCGTTGATGCTGCTGCTGCCGAAGTTCATTGCCGGCTACTCGGGGCTGTTTGTCGACGCCTACGGCTACGCCCAGTTCTTCACTGCCACGGCCCTTTTGGGGGTGCCGGTGCTGCTGCTGGTGGCATTGGCCGCCCGGATCACCACGACCACAGCCCCCGCCGAGCGTCAATAGAGCACGGGCCTTATAGGAAAACAGCTGACGCTGGAGCCCCCGTACAACTGGTAGGCTGCGACTTTCCGGTTACCTTTCGCATCGCTTTCAAAGCGTTTACTTTCGCCCGAACCCTCAAGCAACGTGCCGCCCCGCATTTCTCCCCTTCAGATCAGCGCCTTCACGGCCACTTCGGCCGTCGGTGTCGGCAAGGAGCCGCTCGCCGAGGCGCTCGCGCATTCGCGCAGCGGCCTGCGCGCCAACGATTTCGGCGATGCGCCGCTGCCCACCTGGATCGGCCGGGTCGACGGGCTCGAAGACATTCGCCTGCCCGAAGACCTCGCCCCCTGGGACTGCCGCAACAACCGGCTCGCCTGGCTGGGCCTGCACGCCGACGGGTTCCCCGAAGCCGTGGCCGCCGCGCGGGCCAAATACGGGCCTTCGCGCATCGCGCTGATCCTGGGCACCTCGACGTCCAGCATCGGCGAAACCGAACTGGCCTACACCCAGCTCGACGCCGACGGGCTCTTTCCCCAGAACCAGCGCCGCCCTGCGGTGCACACGCCGCATTCGCTGGCCATGTTCGTGCAGCAGGTGCTCGGGCTCACCGGGCCCAGCGAGACGATTTCCACCGCCTGCTCGTCGAGCGCCAAGGTGTTCGCCTCGGCCGAGCGGCTGATCCGCCTCGGGCTGGCCGACGCCGCCGTGGTGGGCGGGGTCGACACGCTGTGCGGCAGCGTGCTGTTCGGCTTCAACTCGCTCGAACTGGTGTCGAGCGAACCGTGCCGGCCTTTCGACGCCGGCCGCAAGGGCATCAGCCTGGGCGAGGCAGCCGGCTTTGCGCTTGTGGAGCGCGTGCAGGACGACGCAGCCGCGCCGCTGCGGCTGCTCGGCTACGGCGAAGCCAGCGATGCGCACCACATGTCGACACCGCACCCCGAGGGCCTGGGCGCCGAACGCGCGCTCGACGAGGCGCTGGCGCGCGCGGGCCTGGCGCCCGATGCCATCGACTACATCAACATGCACGGCACGGCGAGCCAGAAGAACGACGAGGTCGAAGGTGCGCTGGTGGCGCGCCGCTTCCCCGCCTCCACCCACGCCAGCTCGACCAAGGGCTTCATGGGCCACACGCTGGGCGCAGCGGGCATCGTCGAATCGGTGATCAGCCTGCTGGCCATCGAACGCGGGCTGATGCCCGGCACCGTGAACACGAACGAACTCGATACCGGCTTCGGGCCGCAGATCAAGCTCGCGCCCGCGCACGGCGAGGTCCGCTACGCGCTGACCAACTCCTTCGGTTTCGGCGGCAACAACTGCTCGCTGGTGTTCGGCAAGGCTGTTCAATGACGGCCGCGAACCAGGCCGCGCCGAAGCCGCCCACCCTCTACATCGAAGGCCCCGCCTTCTGGACGCCCACGCTGCCAGGCTGGGAGGCCGCCCGTGCTGCCTTCCGCGGCGAAGGCACCTTGACCGATCCGCCGGCCAAGCGCCCCTCGCCGCAGGTGCTGGCGCCCGCCGAGCGACGCCGGGCACCCGACACCGTCGCTCTTGCGCTCGAGGTGGCCGCCGCGTCGATGGCGGGTGCGGGCCGCAATGCGGCGGACGTGCCCTGCGTGTTCGTCTCGGCGCACGGCGATCTTTCGATCAACGACTACATGTGCAGCACGCTCGCGACCGACCCCACGGTGCTGTCGCCCACGCGCTTTCACAACTCGGTGCACAACGCGGCGGTGGGCTACTGGACCATCGGCACCGGCTGCATGGCGGCCAGCAACTCGGTGTCGGCCTACGAGAACAGCTTTGCCGCCGGCCTGCTCGAAGCGGCGGTGCAGTGCGCGGCCGACCACTCGCCGGTGCTGCTGGTGGGCTACGACACGCCGACGGTGGGTGCGCTGACCTCGGTGACCGACAGCCAGGGCCTGCTGGCCGTGGCGCTGGTGATTGCGCCCGAGCGCACCGAGCGCACCGTGGCGTCTTTCGACTGGTCGACGGAGATCGGCAACGGCAGCGCGCCGGCACCGCATTCGGACGCCGCCAAGACGCTGGCGCACATCAACCCGATGGCGCATGCGCTCGGCCTGTTCGAATCGCTGGCGCGCGTGGCGGACGACGACCCGCCCGCGCCGCTGGACCTGCCGCTTTCTTCCACCCTGGCGCTGCGGCTGCAACTGCAGCGGGTCCGGGACTGAAGTTCCATGACCGGCACTGCGCATACATGTGACGCAGTGATCATGGGCGGCGGGCTCGCGGGCCTCACGCTGGCGCTGCAGCTCAAGCAGCGCTTCGACGACATCGACGTGCTGGTGCTGGAGCGGCGCAAGCACCCGGTGCCGCACGCGGCCCACAAGGTGGGCGAGTCGTCGGTGGAAATAGGCGCGCACTACTTCGACACGGTGCTCGGCCTCAAGCCGCACATGGACAGCGCGCAACTGCGCAAGTTCGGCTTTCGCTTTTTCTTCAGCGAGGGCCGATGCGACATCGACCAGGTCACCGAGATCGGCGCGAGCCGCTACTTGGCGGTGCCCAGCTACCAGATCGACCGCGGCATCTTCGAGAACTATCTTGCCCAGGAGGCCGTTCGGCGCGGGGTGCGCTTCGACGATGCCGCGCTGGTGCGCCGCGTCGAACTGACCTCGGATGCCAAGGCGCCGCACCGCATCGAATGGTCGCGCGGCGACCAGACCCACAGCGCCGAGGCGCGCTGGATCATCGATGCCTGCGGGCGCGCCGGGCTTCTCAAGCGCAAGCTGGGGCTTGCCGAGGCCAATGCGCACGATGTGAATGCGGTGTGGTTTCGCATCGGCGAACGCATTTACATCGACGACTGGAGCGACAACGCCGACTGGCAGGCGCGCTGCGATCCCCGCGCGCGCTGGCTTTCGACCAATCACCTGTGCGGCGCCGGGTACTGGGCGTGGCTGATTCCGCTGGCTTCGGGTTCGCACTCGGTGGGCATCGTGGCCGACCCCAAGCTGCATCCGCTGGACACCATCGACACCTTCGAAAAAGCGATGCAGTGGTTTGCCACCTATCAACCGCGCCTGCATGAAGCGCTCGACGGCAAGCGGCACCTGCTGCAGGACTTTGCCTTTCTCAAGCACTTTTCATACGGCTGCAAGCAAGTGTTCTCGGGCCAACGCTGGGCGCTGACGGGCGAGGCCGGGTTGTTTCTCGACCCGTTCTATTCGCCGGGCAGCGACTTCATTGCAATGAGCAACACCTACATCACCGACCTGGTGGCGCACGACCGCGCAGGCCGCTCGGTGGAGGCGCGCGCGCAGCTGTACGACCAGATCTACCACTCGTTCTACGAGAGCACGCTGGCGCTCTACCAGGACCAGTACCCCCTGTTCGGCGACCCCGAGGTGCTGCCGGTGAAGGTGATCTGGGACTACGCCTACTACTGGGGCGTGCTGTCGCAGATCTTCTTCCAGCAGCGGCTCACCGACCTGATGCTGCTCGGCAGCCTGAAGGAAGAACTGCAGCATTGCCAGCGCCTGAACCTGGCGGTGCAGCAGTTGCTGCGCGCATGGTCCGCGGCAAGCGCCAGGCGCAACGCTCCGGTGCTGGTAGACCAGGCCGCGATGCCGTGGTTCGCCGAACTCAACCGGAGCCTGAAGGACCCGCGGCTGGACGATGCCGGGTTCAAGGCGCGCATCCGGGCTTCGACAGCGCAGCTGCGGCAGCTCGCACGTGAAATTCTCGAGCGGGCGCGGGCCGACAATACCGACCTGGGCGATTGCCCCCTGCCCTCTCTCCTCGAAGAAAACATGTCTTCGCCGCCCGCACGCGCGGAAAGCGGCGCTATGCTTTTCGCAGCGCTTCCGGTTGACCACCGGGAACTGCGTTTACCCAACTTTACGGAGCGTTCAAGCCCCGTTGCCCCCCGTGCACGACCATGAAGCGCATGAGCACCCCCCAACTCCTGATGATCGAAGACGACGCCCGCCTGGCGCAGATGGTGGGCGAATACCTGACACAGTCGGGTTTTCTCTTCACCCATGCCGGCGATGGCGCCAGCGGCCTCGAGCAGCTGCAGCAGCACGCGCCCGACCTGGTGATCCTCGACCTGATGCTGCCCGACACCGACGGCCTTGAGATCTGCCGCCGCATCCGCTCGCTGCCCGCTCCGGCCTCGAAGGTGTCGGTGCTCATGCTCACCGCCAAGGGCGACCCCATGGACCGCATCATCGGCCTGGAGATCGGCGCAGACGACTACCTGCCCAAGCCCTTCGAGCCGCGCGAGCTGCTGGCGCGCATCCGCGCGGTGCTGCGCCGCCGCAGCGAGAACAACGCCGACACCGAAGCCAGCACGGTGATGCGCTTCGGCACGCTCGAGATCGACCGCAACGCGCGCACCGTGTCGGTGGGCGGCGCGGTGGCCGATCTCACCTCCTACCAGTTCGACCTGCTGGTGGCCATGGCCGAGCGCGCGGGCCGCGTGCTTACGCGCGACCAGATCATGGAAGCCGTGCGCGGCCGCGAGCTCGAAGCCTTCGACCGCTCGATCGACGTGCACATGGGCCGCATCCGCGCCGCCATCGAGGTCGACGCCAAGAACCCCAAGCGCATCCTCACGGTGCGCGGCGTGGGCTACGTATTCGCCAAGCAGCAGGACTGACCAGCCGATGCTGCGCAGCCTGTACTCCCGGCACCTCTACGTCCGCATCTGGCTTGCGGTGGTGGGCGGCGTCGTCATCCTCACGCTCATGGCCAACTGGATCGTGCGTGAAGCGGCGGAAGCCGAGCGCGAGCGCCTGGCGCCGGTGCCGCGCAACGTGGTGGTGCTCGATGCGCAAGACCGCACCATCGGCAGCGGCAAGGCGCTGCGCGTGCCGGGCCAGGGGCTGGAGTTCGATGTGACGCTGAGCGACGGCAAGGCCATCACGCTGCGCGTGGCGCCGCGCGACCGGCCCACCGGCACCGGCGGGTTCGCGCCCTGGCGCACGCCTTTCGGGCTGGGCTGGATGATTGCGCTCGTGGGCATTGCCGTGGCGCTGGGCGTGTACCCCATCGTGCGGCGGCTCACCCAGCGGCTGGAGACGCTGCAGCGCGGCGTGCAGCGCTGGGGCGAAGGCGACCTTTCGGTGCGCGTGATCGAAGAAGGGCAGGACGAAGTGGCTGATCTCTCCAAACGTTTCAACGCGTCGGCCGAACGCATCGAAAAACTGGTGCGTTCGCACAAATCGCTGCTGGCCAATGCATCGCACGAGCTGCGCTCGCCGCTCACCCGCATCCGCATGGGGCTGGAACTGATGGGCGACCGCCCGAGCCCCGCGGCACGCGACGAAATCTCGCGCAACATCGGCGAGCTCGACCAGCTCATCGACGAGATCCTGCTGGCCAGCCGGCTCGATGCGAGCGAGGCCGACATGGGCACCATCGAGGCAGTCGACCTGACCGGGCTGGCGGCCGAGGAGTGCTCGCAGGTGAATGCCGAACTCGACCTGGTGGAAGGCACCGACAACGCCAAGCTCACTGTGCCGGGCGTGTCGCGCCTGCTGCGCCGGGCCATCCGCAACCTGCTGGAGAACGCCCGCCGCTACGGCGCGGGCGAAATTTCGGTGGAGCTGGGCAATGCCAACGGCTTTGCCACCGTGCGCGTCAATGACCGCGGGCCCGGCGTACCGGCGGCCTTGCGCGACCGCATCTTCGAGCCCTTCTACCGGCTGCCCGGCGCCAGCGAGCGCAATGGCGGGGTCGGGCTTGGACTGGCGCTGGTGAAGTCGATTGCCGAGCGCCACGGCGGCAGCGTGCGCTGCGAAGAGCGCCCGGGCGGAGGCGCGAGCTTCGTCATCCGCCTGCCCACGGCCAGCAACGGCTGACCGGGGCGGAGGGCCTGCGGGCCCGTGGTCAGGTCGGGCTCCTGCGGCCCCACCTAAAATCCCGCCCCTATGCAGAGATCGCACATCGTCAGGCCCGCGGCCGCGTTCTGGGGGCTGGTGGTGTTCATGCCCGTCGGCGTCACCTACCTTTCGGCCTTGCTGCTGCTCGCCACCATGCTGGTGGCGGGCGGGCTGCGCGAACGCTATGCGAGGCTGCGCGCCAACCCGCTGTGGTGGCCGCTGGTGGCATACCTGGGCTGGACTTTCATTGTGCTGGCCATTGGGCCGCACTACCCCGAGACCGGCTCGAACCTCTTCCATGGCTTGCGCATCGGGCTCACCATCTTGATGGCGCTGGCCCTCTCGCGTGAAGAAGCGGTATGGGCGCTGCGCGGCTTCCTGCTGATCGCGGCGCTGAACATCGTGCTGATCGTGGCGTTCTACGCCACGGGCTTTCCGATCTGGTCGCCGCTGCGCGCGGTGGTCATGGAAGTGGGCAACAAGTCGATCAGCAACGCGCTGCTGTTCAGCGTGGTGGCGTCCACGGCCGCGGTGTGGGGTATTGCGCAGATTGCCGCGCACAGGCCGCTGCGTGCCGTTCCCGCCTTTGCACTGGTGCTCGGCCTGGGCCTGGTGGTGGCGCTGCCGCTCACCTCGCGCACCTCGGTTCTCGCGCTGATGCTGGTGATTCCGGTGGTGTGCATCCACCAATGGCGCAGCCACCTGAAGATGCTGGTGAGCTCGCTGGTGCTGGGCGCCGTGGTGCTGGCCGCCGCGCTCTACCAGTTGCCGCAGCTGCAGCACAAGGTCGAGACCGGCATCGAGGAAATCGAGAAGGCGCAGGCCGGCGCGGTCTTCAAGGGCAGCTGGGTCATCCGCTACTACATGTACCGCGACACCGGCCTCATGATTGCCGACCGGCCGCTCACCGGCTGGGGCATCGGCGGCTGGACCAGCCAGTGGCACAAACGCGGCCCGGCGATGTTTGCGGATTCGAACATGCCGCACAACGACTTTCTCTGGGCCGGTGCGCAGGGGGGCCTGCCGGCCTTGCTGAGCCTCCTGGTCATCATGGTCGGCGCCGTGTGGCAGGCGTGGAAGCGGCCGGACATTGCGGGACGCTATGCGCTGGCCGCCACGCTGATTGCGCTGATCGCGTCCAGCGTGAATTCGGCCGTGCGCGACGCGCAGATCGGCCTGGCGCTGCTGTGGATTGCAATGGTGTACCTGCGGCTTGCACAGGAACCACGGAGCACGCAGCCGTGGAACGACCTGTGGCCGGGAAGCCGCATTGCGGCGGTGCCCGAGGCGCCGGCTTCGAGCTAGATAGCTATCGGATAGCTATCGGATAGCTATCGGATAGCTATCGGGTAGCCTTCAGCCAGCTGCCCGACAGCGGCCGGCACCGCTCAGTGCCGCGACGACACCGTCTCGCCCGCCGCCAGGCGGTAGACGGTGCCGCAGTACGGGCACTTGGCCTCGCCGGTGCGCGCCACGTCGAGGTACACCTTGGGATGGGTGTTCCAGAGCTTCATGTCGGCCTTGGGGCTGGGGCAGAACACGCCGCCCTGGTGGTTGAGCTCCTTGGCCAGGAGTTCGACGACTGCGTTGGTAGACATGTTTTCTCAGACCTTCGTGAGCCAGTGGGCGTACTTGGGGTTCTTGCCGTTCACGATGTCGAAGAAGGCAGCCTGGATTTTTTCGGTGATCGGGCCGCGCGAGCCGCCGTCGCCGCGGTTGCCGATCTCGACGCGGTCGAGTTCGCGGATGGGCGTCACTTCGGCCGCGGTGCCGGTGAAGAAGGCTTCGTCGGCAATGTAGACCTCGTCGCGCGTGATGCGCTTTTGCACCAGTTCGAGCCCCAGGTCCTTGCACACGTGCAGGATGGTGTTGCGGGTGATGCCGTTCAGCGCACCGGCCGAGAGATCGGGCGTATAGACCACGCCGCCCTTCACCACGAAGATGTTCTCGCCCGCGCCTTCGGAGACAAAGCCGCTCGCGTCGAGCAGCAGCGCCTCGTCGTAGCCGTCGTCCAGCGCTTCCATGTTGGCCAGGATGGAGTTGGTGTAGTTGCTCACCGACTTGGCCTGCGTCATGGTGATGTTGACGTGGTGGCGGGTGTAGCTGGAGGTCTTCACGCGGATGCCGCGCTTCATGCCCTCTTCGCCAAGGTAGGCGCCCCATGACCAGGCCGCAACCATGGCGTGGATCTTGTTGCCCTTGGGGCTCACGCCGAGCTTTTCGGAGCCGATCCAGATCAGCGGGCGCAGGTAGCAGCTTTCGAGCTTGTTCTCGCGCACGACCTGCTTCTGGGCCTCGTTCAGCTGTTCGGGCGTGAACGGGATCTTCATGCGCAGGATCTTGGCGCTGTTGAAAAGCCGCTCGGTGTGCTCGGCCAGGCGGAAGATGGCCGTGCCTTCGGGCGTCTTGTAGGCGCGCACGCCCTCGAAGGCGCCGCAGCCGTAGTGCAGCGTGTGGCTCAGCACGTGGATCTTGGCGTCGCGCCAGTCCACGAGTTCGCCGTCCATCCAGATCTTGCCGTCACGGTCGTCCAGCGAGGGGGGGATCGAGCTCATTTCCTGATTCCTTTGGGGGGCAGCTGTGTGGGGAGCGACCCGGGAGTCGCAAAAGCTTTCGATTTTACGGCGCCCGGCGGAACGGGGTGCCCGACAATGGCGGGTTGTCCAAACCAGTGGAAAAAGGGTTTCCGTGTCCGTATTCAAGAACGTCATCGTCTATCGCATCGAACCTGCCTGGTCCCAAACACTGACCGAAATAGAAGAAGGGCTCGGCAAGCAGCGCTTCGAACCCTGCGGCCCTTCGCAGGAAAAATCCGCCGGCTGGGTCGAACCCCGCGGCGAAGCCAACGGCCCGCTGGTCGAATCCATCGGCGGCCAGTGGCTGGTCGAATACATGATCGAGAGCAAGCAGGTGCCCGGCTCCGTGGTGCGCCGCAAGCTCGACGAGCGCTGCGCGCAGATCGAGGCCACCACCGGCCGCAAGCCCGGCAAGAAGGAAAAGAAAGAGCTCAAGGAAGACATCACCCTCGAGCTGCTGCCCATGGCCTTCACCCGCAGCGCGCGCGTGGCCGTGTGGATCGACCAGGCCGAGCGCCGCCTCGTGATCAACAGCGCCAATGCCGCCCGCGCGGACGAAGTGGTGACCAGCCTCGTGAAGTCGCTCGACGGTTTTGCCGTGGCCCTCATCAACACGCAGATCGAGCCCGCCGCCGCCATGGCCAACTGGCTGCTCACGCAGGAGCCGCCGGCCGGCTTCACCATCGACCGCGAGTGCGAGCTCAAGGCGTCGGACGACTCCAAGGCCGTGGTGCGCTACGCCAAGCACCCGCTGGACATCGAGGAAGTGCAAAAGCACATCACCGACGGCAAGCGCCCCACGCGCCTGGCGCTCACCTGGGACGACCGCGTGTCCTTCGAGCTGACGCACGGCATGCTGATCCGCAAGATCGTGTTCCTCGAAGGCACGGGCGACGGTGCCTCGGGCGGCAAGAAGGAAGACAACTTCGATGCCGACGTGGCCATTGCCACCGGCGAACTCGGCCAGCTGGTGCCGGCGCTGCTCGAAGCACTTGGCGGTGAAGCAGCCTTCAGCGGCGCACCGACTGATGCAGCAGCGCCCAAGCCTGCTGCAGAGGCACCCACAACCACCACCCCGGCGGACGCCGAGGTCGAAGAAGACGCGCCGTTCTGACCTGGCGGCACCCCGCGGCGGCTCAGGCCGCCGGGTTTTCTTCTTCGGAAGGCGAAGCGGCGTCGGGCTCCGCTTCAGGGCGCGTCAGCGTCCAGCTTTGCAGCTTGCCGCTGTTGAACACGGCGTCGACATACGAGCCGCCGGTATCGGTCCAGCGGTAGAGTTCGGGCTGCTCGTCCTTCGGTGAGCGCAGTTCGCCAAGGGCGCGCGTCATCGCGATCACATGCATCAGCGTTGCGCCTTTCTTGAGCTTGGCATTGAGCATCACCGCGCTCGCAACATAGCCGATCGGGCGATCGGCGGCGCGCTTGAGCACCTGCATCACCCGGTTGAAGTGCAGCAGCAAGAACATCACGATCACGCCGCCAGCCAGGGCCACTCCGCCCCAGCCGCCGCTGCGCCAGGCCAGCCCTAGAAGGACGATGGCGCCCACGGGCACCAGCAATTTCTGGAAATTCATGCCGCGCATTGTCGCCTCGCGGCGGCCCTTGCCCGGCAGGCGTCATTCGAAAGTACGCATATGGATCGAGGGCGATTTCTCGCCGCACCGGCAAGGCCGGCGGCAGTAGCGGCCGTGGCTACCGCCGGGCGCGCGGCGCGGTACTCGCCCTGAAAAGCACCCGGTGCGGGAGCGCCAGCCGGCACATTTCATCTCACGGGCATCAGCCCGGGCCACTGAAAAGCGTATGAGCATTCCCCGATCCGTCACATTCGTTCGTCTCAGCCTTTGCGCTGCACTCACGGCCGCCGCACTCAGCGGTTGCTACGTGGTGCCGCTCGGACAACCCGCTCCCGCGGCGCCGCCTTCGCAGGCCTATGCCGTGGCACCGGGCCCGGTGGCCCAAAGCTTCAGTGCGCGGCTGTATCCGTCGAACGCCGAAGCGGCGCGCTACGGAACCATTGCAGGCACGGTGACCAACGACATGAACGGACGCGGACGCTTCAATACGGTGATCGGCAATGAGCAGTTTCAGGGAGAGGCGACCCGGGTTGCGGGCTCGCGAGGTGCCGGCCTGGCGAATGCCAGCGGCAATCGCGGCGGCAACCTGAGTTGCCAGTACACGATGAACTCGGCCACGTTGGGCAGCGGCCAATGCGTGCTCAACGGCGGACCGGCGTTCACGATGCACATCGGGGGGTAGGGAGGGTAGCCCGGCGCGCCTGTGGTGCGCCGGGCATTTTTTCCGGCAATCGATCAGTCGAGGCGGCGGACCACGTCCATCGCCTCTTCGATGCGTTCGACGGCGTGGATGGTCAGGCCTTCGATCTCTTTCGTGCCCTTGCGCGGCGCATTCGCCTTGGGCACCACGGCCACGCTGAAGCCCAGCTTGGCCGCTTCGCGCAGGCGCTCCTGCCCACGCGGTGCAGGGCGCACTTCGCCCGCCAGCCCCACTTCTCCGAACGCAATGAAGCCCTTGGGCAGCGGCTTGCCGCGAAGGCTCGACGTAATGGCCAGCATCACGGCCAGGTCGGCTGCGGGTTCGCTGATGCGCACGCCACCCACGGCGTTGACGAACACGTCCTGGTCCATGCAGGCCACGCCCGCATGGCGATGCAGCACGGCCAGCAGCATCGCGAGGCGGTCGCGGTCAAGCCCCACTGAAAGGCGGCGCGGGCTGGGCCCGCCGTTGTCGACCAGCGCCTGAATCTCGACCAGCATCGGCCGCGTGCCTTCGAGCGTGACCAGCACCACGCTGCCGGGCACCGGCTCGGCATGCTGGCTCAGGAAGATTGCGCTCGGGTTGGCCACGCCCTTGAGGCCGCGCTCGGTCATGGCGAACACGCCGATTTCGTTCACCGCGCCAAAGCGGTTCTTGATGGCGCGCACCAGGCGAAAGCTCGAATGCGTGTCGCCCTCGAAGTACAGCACCGTGTCCACCATGTGCTCGAGCACGCGCGGGCCCGCGAGCGCGCCCTCCTTGGTGACGTGCCCCACCAGCACCACCGCCGTGCCGCTGGTCTTGGCAAAGCGCGTGAGGTGCGCCGCGCATTCGCGCACCTGCGCCACCGAACCCGGCGCCGATGTGAGCTGGTCGGAATACACGGTCTGGATCGAGTCGATCACCGCAATAGCGGGCCGCGTGGCGTCGAGCGTGGCAATGATCTTTTCGAGCTGGATTTCTGCGAGCACCTGCACCTGCGAATGGTCGAGCCCTAGCCGCTTGGAGCGCAGCGCCACCTGCGAGCCGCTTTCCTCGCCGGTGACATAGAGCGCGTTCTGCCCCGCGCGCTGCAGCGCGTCGACAGCCTGCAGCAGCAGCGTCGACTTGCCGATTCCCGGATCGCCGCCGATGAGCGTGACACCGCCCGAGACGATGCCGCCGCCCAGCACGCGGTCGAGCTCGTCGAGCCCGGTGGGCGTGCGCGCGACGTCGGTCGCTTCGATTTCAGACAGCGTGGCGAGCTCGGACACGCCTGCGAGCGCGGCGTATTGCGTGCCGAAGCGGTTGTTGGCCGGGCCGGTGCTGCCGGCCACTTGCTCGATGAGTGTGTTCCAGGCGCCGCAGCTCGGGCATTTGCCGAGCCACTTGGGGCTGGTGCCGCCGCATTCGCTGCAGACGAAGAGAGATTTTTCCTTGGCCATGCAAGGAGTTTAGGTGTCCGCACAAACCCTGATGGAAAACGGCTTGGAAAGAAATTCCCAATCATTTAACATGTTAACTAATTCATCGAAACCAGAAACGTGGCCAGCACCTTTACCCACCGCAACCTCCCGCGCCTGCTGCTGCAGGCCCGTGAAGCCGTCATGGCCCACACGCGGCCCAGCCTGCGCGAGCATGCGCTGTCCGACCAGCAGTGGCGCGTGCTGCGCGTGTTGGGCGAGCACGGCGCGGTGGAAACCGGCCGCGTGGCGCGCGAAGCGTTCATCCTCGGTCCCAGCCTCACCGGTGTGCTCGCGCGCATGGAACGCGACAACCTGATCGCCCGAAGCCGCGATCCCGAAGACCAGCGCCGTACCGTCGTCGAAGCCACTGCGCACGGAATGAAGCTGGTGAAAAAGCTGTCCTCGAGCATCGAGGCGCACTACCAGTGGCTGGAGCAGTCGCTGGGCAAGACCAAGCTGACGCAGCTGTATGGGCTGCTGGACGAACTGATCGCGCTGGAGCAGCCCGAATGACCCCCTCCCCTTTTCTGCCCACCGGCACGGTGTACGGCACGCTGCTGAACTTTCGCGCGGAGGTGGAAGCGCTTGCGCCGCAGATGACGCAGCCGCCATACAAGGCGCCGCCGAAAGCGCCGGTGCTCTATGTGAAGACGGCCAACACCTGGAGCCCGCATGGCAGCGCGATCACCGTGCCTGCGTCAGTGCCCGAAGTGGAGATCGGCGCGAGCATCGGCATGGTGATCGGCGCCGAGGGCGACATCGAAGGCTTCGTGCTGATGAACGATTTGTCGATCCCGCATGGGAGCTTCTTTCGCCCACCGGTGAAGTTCAAGTGCGTCGACGGCTTCCTTGGCATCGGCCCGGCGCTGCGCGATGCGCAGGAAGTGGCCGACCCGGCAAACTTTCGCGTCGAGGTGTGCATCAACGGCGCGCTGAAACAGTCGGTCGACTTTTCGCAGCTTGTGCGGCCGGCGCAGCAACTGCTTGCCGACGTGGGCGAATTCATGACGCTCGCGCATGGCGACGTTCTGCTGCTGGGCTGCGACGCCGGCCGGCCACTGGCGCGCGCGGGAGACCGCATCGAGATTTCTTCGCCCGGCTTCGAGACGTTGACCAACACGCTGGTGCAGGAGACCGCCGCATGAAGCACGCACGCGTCATCCACGAAGGCCGCGAACACACCGGCGTTTCGCATGAACTCGGCGGCCAAGCCGATGCGGCGGTGCGCCTGGACGACGGCCGCATCGTGCCGCAAGAGCAGCTCACCTGGCTACCTCCGCTCGCGCCCACGGCGCGGCCCCGCACCATCCTCGCGCTCGGGCTCAACTATGCAGACCACGCCAAGGAGCTCGAGTTCAAGGCACCCGAGGAACCACTGGTGTTCGTCAAGGGCCAGAGCACGCTCATCGGCCACCGGCAGCACACGCACCGCCCGAGCGGCGTGCAGTTCATGCACTACGAATGCGAGCTGGCCATCGTGGTCGGCAAGACCGCAAGGAACGTGAAGCGTGACGACGCCTACGACTTCATCGGCGGCTACACGGTGGCCAACGACTACGCGATTCGCGACTACCTCGAGAACTGGTACCGCCCCAACCTGCGCGTGAAGAACCGCGACACCTGCACGCCGCTCGGTCCTTGGTTCGTCGATGCGGCCGATGTGCCCGACCCGATGGCACTGGCGCTCAAAACCACGGTGAACGGGACCGTCACGCAGCAGGGCAGCACGCGCGACATGATCTTCGACGCGCCGTTTCTCATCGAGTATTTCAGCCGCTTCATGACGCTCTCGCCAGGCGACCTGATCCTCACCGGCACGCCCGACGGGGTGGTCGACTGCAAGCCGGGCGACGTGGTGGTGACCGAAATCGAGCACATCGGCGCGCTGGTCAACACCATTTCCGGCAACACCTAGCGCCGCACCGCACGCGCCGCCTGCTTCGCCTCAAATACCAACTACAGAAGAGACAAACCACATGACGATCAGGAACAAACTCGGGCTCGCAGCAGCCCTGGTGGCTTTCGCCGCTGCCACCATCGCACCTCATGCGCAGGCGCAGGCCTTTCCCGCCAAGCCCGTGCGCTGGGTGGTGGGCTACCCCGCGGGCGGCGGCACCGACTTTCTCGCGCGCACCGCGGGCGCGCAGCTCTCGCAGCAGCTGGGCCAGCCGGTGCTCGTAGACAACCGCCCCGGCGCAGGCGCCATCATCGCGTCGGAGAACGTGGCGCGCTCGCCTGCCGACGGCTACACCGTGTTCTCGGCCGACAACGGCGTGCTGGTGTACAACCCGGCGCTCTACAAGAAGCTGCCTTACGACGCCGAAAAAGACTTTGCCATGATCGGCATGATGGGCCGCTCGACGCTGGTCATCACGGCCGCGCCCAATGCCGGCCTGGCCGATGCCAAGGCGCTGATCGCCGCGCTGAAGGCATCGCCGGGCAAATACAGCATTGCCACGCCCGGCACCGGCAGCCCGCATCACCTGGCGCTGGAGCTCTTCCAGCGTGAAGCCGGCGTTTCGATGCTGCACGTGCCCTACAAGGGCGGCGCACCCGCCCTGCAAGACCTGATGGGCGGTCAGGTGCCGCTGATGATGCTCGACCTGCCCAGCGGCGTCAGCGCGGTCAAGGCCGGCAAGGTGGTGCCGCTCGTCACCATGGGCGCCGAGCGCATTCCCCAACTGCCCAATGTGCCGACCGCGAAGGAGCTGGGCTACGCGGGCGTCGAGGCCTACACCTGGCAGGGCCTCGTGGTGCCCGCCGCCACCCCAAAGGACGCGCAAGCCCGCCTCGGCGCCGACCTGCAAAAGACCATGGCCGACGCCGGCGTGCGCCAGAAGCTCTTCGATGCCGGCTGGGAACCACGCCCTGTCGACGGCGCCGAGATGGCGCGCTTCGTCGACACCGAGCGCAAGAAATGGCATGCCTTGATCAAGGCGCGCGACATCAAACTCGACTGACCGACCCTCGCAGGGAACCCATGCAACAGATTCATCACCTCATCGGCGGCAAGAGCGTTGCCGGCACCGACTACTTCGAAACCGTCAACCCCGCCACGCAGGAGGTGCTGGCCGAGGTTGCCTCGGGCGGCGAAGCCGAAGTGAATGCGGCCGTGGCCGCCGCCAAGGAAGCGTTCCCCAAGTGGGCCGGGCTGCCTGCCGCCGAGCGCGCGAAACTGGTGCGCAAGCTGGGCGACCTGATCGCGAAACACGTGCCCGAGATCGCCCAGACCGAGACCAACGACTGCGGCCAAGTCATCTCGCAAACCGGCAAGCAGCTGATTCCGCGCGCGGCCGACAACTTCCACTACTTTGCCGAGATGTGTACGCGCGTCGACGGCCACACCTACCCCACGCCCACGCACCTGAACTACACGCTGTTCCATCCGGTGGGCGTGTGCGCGCTCATCAGCCCGTGGAACGTGCCGTTCATGACGGCCACCTGGAAAGTCGCGCCCTGCCTGGCCTTCGGCAACACCGCGGTGCTGAAGATGAGCGAGCTCTCGCCGCTGACGGCCGCACGGTTGGGCGAGCTCGCGCTCGAAGCAGGCATTCCGTCCGGCGTGCTGAACCTGGTGCACGGCTACGGCAAGGAAGCGGGCGAACCGCTGGTGGCGCACCCCGATGTGCGCGCGATTTCGTTCACCGGCTCCACCGCTACGGGCAACCGCATCGTGAAGAGCGCGGGCCTGAAGAAGTTCAGCATGGAACTGGGCGGCAAGAGCCCGTTCGTGATCTTCGACGACGCCGACCTGGACCGCGCGCTCGACGCGGCGGTGTTCATGATCTTCAGCAACAACGGCGAGCGCTGCACGGCCGGCTCGCGCATCCTGGTGCAGCAGTCGATCTACGCGGACTTTGCCGCTAAGTTCGCCGAGCGTGCCAAGCGCATCGTCGTGGGCGACCCGCTCGACGAGAAGACGATCGTCGGCCCGATGATTTCGCAGGGGCACCTGGCAAAGGTGCGCAGCTACATCGAGCTCGGCCCGAAGGAAGGCGCGACGCTCTTGTGCGGCGGGCTCGAGGTTCCAAGCAACCTGCCCGACCGCGTGAAGAAGGGCAACTATGTGATGCCCACGGTCTTCGCCGATGTCGACAACCGCATGCGGATTGCGCAAGAAGAAATCTTCGGCCCGGTCGCCTGCCTGATCCCGTTCAAGGACGAGGCCGACGCGATCCGCCTGGCCAACGACATCGAATACGGCCTCTCGAGCTACGTTTGGACCGAGAACATCGGCCGTGCGCACCGCGTGGCGGCTGCAGTTGAGGCGGGCATGTGCTTCGTCAACAGCCAGAACGTACGAGACCTTCGACAACCCTTTGGCGGCACCAAGGCCTCTGGGACGGGGCGCGAAGGCGGTACGTGGAGCTATGAAGTGTTTTGCGAGCCGAAGAATGTTGCGGTGTCTATGGGGTCGCACCATATCCCGCATTGGGGGGTGTGAGATGCAATCGGAATACCGTCCTGGGTGCGCACCCGCCGACGGGGTACCTTTCTCCGCGAATGTCCCCCGGCCTGCGGCCTCCTCCTTTGTTTCGCTGCGGGGAGCACCCGATGCCCTGTGCACCCGGGCACGCTCTGGGTGTACCGCTGATCAACGGGAGGGGCGCAGCCCCGGGGGACATTCGCGGAGGGGAGTACCCGGTGGCCTTTGCACGCGCCCTGAAAGAACACGCAAGGCAAACACCATGAGCCTCTACGCCATGCAGAAATTCCTGTTCGCCCTGAACCGCGACACAGAGGTCCAGCGCCGCTACGCAGAAGCCGGCGACACGCGCAAAGCCTTGCTCGCAGCCTATGATTTCAACGAAGAAGAACGCGAAGCCATAGACAAAGGCGACATCGGAAAGCTCTACGTGCTCGGCTGCAACGGACAACTGCTCATGCACTTCGCGCCGCTGCTTGGCATTGCATGGGCAGACTATCTGGAAGCCATGCGCGAAGGCGTACGCAAATACGGACCCGTGCGCGCAGGCATCTACGCAATGACGACGGGCACAGACGAAAAGGTGGCAGGCGTATGAGTCTTGTATTTGCAGGCGTTTGCAGCCACGCCCCCGGCATTACCGGACGCGCCCACCTGGCCGATCCGGCGGTGAAGGACGAGTTTCACGTGCAGTTCAACCGCTTCGGCGAAGCAATGCGCGCAACCAAACCCGACGCCGTGATCGTCGTGGCGGCCGAGCATTTCGCGAACTTCTTCATGAACAACATGCCGGCCTATGCCATCGGCATGGCCGACAGCTACGAAGGGCCGATCGAAGACCCGAAGTGGCTCGGCATCGAAAAAACGAAAGTGCCGGGCGATGCCGCACTTTCGCAGCGCCTGATCCGCGAGGTGATGCAGACGGTGGACGTGGCCTACGCGGAGGAATGGAAATTCGACCACGGCATCATGGTGCCGCTGCACTTTCTCACGCCCAACTTCGACACCAAGGTCATCCCCGTGAACATCAATTGCCAGGGCCCGCCGCTCACGCCGCTGCACCGCGCCTGGGCTTTTGGAGAAGCCTTGCGCCGCGCCTGCGACAAGGCGCCCGAACGCATTGCGCTGGTGGGCACCGGCGGCATTTCGCACTGGCCCGCCACGCCCGATTCGGGCAAGGTCAATGCCGAGTGGGACGCCGAGTTCATGCGCCGGTGGTGCGCCAACGACCGCGAAGCATTGCTCTCGCAGACCGACTACAACGACGAAGCCACTTACCGTGAAGCGGGCCAGGGCGGCTTCGAGATCCGTACCTTCCTGAGCGTGGCGGCCGCAGCGCGCGGCAAGGGCCACATCCTGCACATGAAGGCCATACCCATCTTCGCGGTGACGTGCACCGCCGCGACGATGTCCATTGAATAACTGAACGGAACACTGGCATGCCGCACCTCGTAATCCTGTACACGCCCAACATCGAAGCCGAAACCGACATGTCGGCGCTTTGCCGCACGCTGGCCGACACCATGCTGGAACAGCGCGACGAGGCCGGCAAGCCGGTGTTTCCCATTGGCGGAACGCGCGTGCTGGCGTACCCGGCGGCGCACTATGCAGTGGCCGACGGCAAGGCCGACTACGCCTTCGTGTACCTCAACATCCGCATGGCAGGCGGGCGCTCCGAAGCCGTGAAGAAAAAAGCCGGCGACGAGCTGTTGGCCGACGTTCGCGCGCATTTCGAGCCCATCTTCGACAAGCGCCACATCGGCATCACGCTGCAGATAGACGAAAGCCCCGGCCAGGTGTATGACGGCAAGCACAGCAACCTGCATCCCCTTTTCAACAAATAAGCTCATGCTCACTTCCGACACCATCGCCAGGCTGGCGGCCGAGCTGCACGAGAGCGAGAAGTCGCGCGTGCAGGTCGAGCACTTCTCCAAGCGCTTTCCCCAAATGATGGTGGAAGACGGCTATGCCATCTCGCGCGAATGGGTCAAGGCCAAGATTGCCGAAGGCCGCACCGTGAAGGGCCACAAGATCGGCCTTACCTCGCGCGCCATGCAGCTGTCCAGCCAGATCGACGAGCCCGACTACGGCACGCTGCTGGACGACATGTTCTTCGAGCAGGGCAGCGACATTCCCTTCAAGCGTTTCATCGCACCGCGCATCGAAGTCGAGCTGGCCTTCATCCTCGGCAAGAAACTGCAGGGGCCGAACGTGAGCATCTTCGACGTGCTTGCCGCCACCGATTACGTGGTGCCCGCCATCGAGATCATCGACGCGCGCATCGAGCAGTTCGACCGCCACACCAAGGCGCCGCGCAAGGTGTTCGACACCATTGCCGACAACGCGGCCAATGCGGGCATCGTGCTCGGCGGGCGGCCAGTCAAGCCCGACGCGGTCGACCTGCGCTGGGTGAGCGCGCTGCTCTACAAGAACGGCGTGATCGAGGAATCGGGCGTGGCCGCGGCCGTGCTCAACCACCCGGCCACGGGCGTGGCCTGGCTGGCCAACAAGCTCGCGCCGTGGGACGAATACCTCGAAGCCGGCGAAGTGGTGCTCGGCGGCTCGTTCACCCGGCCGACCACCGCCCTGCCGGGTGACACCTTCCACGCCGACTACGGCCCGCTCGGCAGCATCGCCTTTCGTTTCGCTTGAAAGACTTCCATGCAAACACCGCTCAACACCTTCAAGCAGGCCATGCAGGCCGGCGAACAGAAAATCGGCCTCTGGGTCGGCCTGGCCGATGGCTACGTGGCCGAGATCCTGGCCGGCACCGGCTTCGACTGGCTGCTGGTCGACGGCGAGCATGCGCCCAACGACGTGCGTTCGGTGCTCGCGCAATTGCAGGGCATTTCCAGTGCATGGTCGGCACAGCCGGAGTCGGAGCGCTCCCACCCCGTGGTGCGCGTGCCGGTGGGCGACACCACGCTGCTCAAGCAGTACCTGGACATCGGCGCGCAGACCATCCTGGTGCCCATGGTCGATACGGCCGAGCAGGCCGCACGCATGGTGCAGGGCATGCGCTACCCGCCGGACGGCATTCGCGGCATGGGCAGCGCCCTGGCGCGCGCCTCGCGCTGGCAGGCCTACCCCGGGTACCTGCACGAAGCCAATGCGCAAACCTGCCTGCTGGTGCAGGCCGAGACGGTCGAGGCCATGAAAAATCTCGACGCCATTGCGGCCACGCCGGGCGTGGACGGCGTGTTCATCGGGCCGGCCGATCTGTCGGCATCGATGGGCTTCGTGGGCCAGCCGAACCACCCCGAGGTGCAGGCCGTGATTGCCGACGCCATTGCGCGCATCCGCAAGGCAGGCAAGGCGCCGGGCATTCTCTCGACCACCGAGGAGCAGGCGCGCAAGTGGCTGGCTGCCGGAGCGCAGTTCGTGGCCGTGGGGGTGGACACCATCTTGCTTACGGCGGCGGCGAAGCAGCTGGCGGCCAAATACAAGAACGACAGAACCGACAAGACCGCTGCGGGCACCGCAACGCCCAACGGCTACTGAAACCCTCCGCCTTCCTGCGCCATGACTTCCCCGACCGACCCCAAGCCCAAGCGCTTCCGCTCCGCCACCATCCGCGAAGGCACGATCCGCGCCACCACGCGCAGCTTCTTGCATGCGCTGGGCCAGGACGACGAGGACATCGAGCGCCCGCACATCGGCGTGTTCCACACCGGCGGCGAAATGAGCCCGTGCAATCTCAACCTGCGCGAGCAGGCGCAGCACGCGAAGACGGGCATCTACGCCGGCGGCGGCACGCCGCACGAATGCCCGGTGGTGTCGGTGAGCGACGGGCTCACCATGGCGCATTCGGGCATGCGCTTCTCGCTGATCTCGCGCGAGCTGATTGCCGACAGC
This sequence comes from Variovorax paradoxus, assembly GCF_029919115.1. NCBI lineage: Bacteria > Pseudomonadati > Pseudomonadota > Betaproteobacteria > Burkholderiales > Comamonadaceae > Variovorax > Variovorax paradoxus. The sequence goes on along the minus strand of NZ_CP123990.1, from coordinate 435,657 downwards.
GTCGAGGCCTCCACGCGCGGCCACCAGTGGGACGGCATCTTTGCCATCGGTGCCTGCGACAAGAACCTGCCGGGACTGATGATGGGCATGGTGCGCTGCAACGTGCCGAGCGTGTTCGTGCATGGCGGCTCGGCGCTGCCGGGGCAGATGCCGGGACCGGACGGCCGCGACCTCAACGTGGTCGATACGTACGAAACCATCGGCAAGGTGCTGGCTGGCACCGCCACCCACGGCGAACTCGACGCCATGAGCCGCGCCTGCCTGCCCACGGCGGGCGCCTGTGCCGGGCAGTTCACGGCCAACACCATGGGCATGGTGTCCGAGGCGCTGGGGCTTGCGCCCATCGGCTCGAGCATGGTGCCCGCGGTGTTCAGCGAACGGGCGCCGCTGATGCGCCGCGCCGCGAAGAACCTCATGAAGGCGGTGATGGGCGACAGCCCGCTGCCGCGCGACATCGTCACGCGCAAGGCGCTCGAAAACGCCTGCGCCGTGGTGTCGGCCACGGGCGGCTCGACCAACGCCGCGCTGCACCTTCCGGCCATCGCGCACGAAGCGGGCATCAGGTTCCACCTGGACGACGTGGCCGAGATCTTCGCGCGCACGCCGCTCATTGCCGACCTGCGCCCGGGCGGCCAATACCTGGCGCGCGACGTGTTCTACATCGGCGGCGCGGGCGTCATCTTGCGCACGCTGATGGAGCAGGGCTTTCTGCACGGCGATGCGCTCACCTTCACCGGCCGCACCATGGCCGAAGAGCTGGCCGATGCCGCCGCGCCCGACGGCCGCGTGGTGCGCGAAGCCGGCAACCCGATCACCCGCGACGGCGGGCTGGCCGTGCTCAAGGGCAATCTCTGCCCTGACGGCGCGCTGCTCAAGACCGCGGGCCTGCAGACGCTGGTGCACCGCGGACCGGCGCGCGTCTTCAACTCCGAGGAAGAAGCCCAGGCGGCGGTGCAAAACCGCCGCTACGAGCCCGGCGATGTGATCGTGATCCGCAACGAAGGCCCCAAGGGCAGCCCCGGCATGCGCGAGATGCTGGGCATTACCGCCCTGCTCTACGGCCAGGGCATGGGCGACAAGGTGGCCCTTTTGACCGACGGCCGCTTTTCGGGCGCCACGCGCGGGCTGTGCATCGGCTATGCGGGCCCGGAAGCCGCCGACGGCGGGCCAATTGCGGTGCTGCGCGACGGCGATGTGGTGGCCATCGATGCGCGCCCGGGCGCACGCAGCATTTCGGTGGAACTCACGGCGGAAGAAATTGCGCTCCGGCTCTCCAAACGTGAGGTAAACGCGGGGGTAGCGCACCGCGGCTTGCTGGAAAAATATGCGCTCACCGTGCGTCCTGCCCATCAGGGCGCAGTGACCCATTCGGGCGCAGTCACCTGGCTGCGCGACGAGTCGTAAACCCGCAACCAACCACCAACACCCGGAGACACGCCATGACATTCACCCGCCGCCACATGCTGCAGACCACCGGCGCCTCGGCGCTGCTTGCCAGCCTGGGCCAGCACGCCTTTGCGCAAGCCTCGCTCGAAACCGCCACCATCGTCACCGGCTTTGCGGCCGGCGGCACCTCGGACACCACCTGCCGGCGCATCGCGCAGAAGCTCAGCCCCGACTACGCGAAGTCGGCCGTGGTCGAAAACCGCACCGGTGCGGGCGGGCAAATTGCCGTGAGCTATGTGAAGGGCCGGCCCGCCGACGGCGCCACCATCCTGCAGACGCCCACCTCGATCCTCACGATCTATCCGCACATCTACAAGAAGCTGCCGTACGACCCGATGGTCGACCTCACGCCGGTCAGCCTTGCCTGCATCTTCGACTTCGGCTTTGCGGTTGGCCCCGCCGTGCCCGCCAGCGTGAAGACGGTGCCCGAGTTCCTGGCCTGGGCCAAGGCCAACCCGACCGGCGCCAATTTCGGCTCGCCCGCCGCGGGCTCCACCCCGCACTTCATCGGCGCGCTCCTGGGCAAGAAGAGCGGCGTCGAGCTGAAGCATGCCGCCTACCGCGGCACGCAGCCGGCCATGCTCGACCTGCTGGGCGGCAACATCTCGGCGGTGTCGGGCCCCATCGGCGACATCACGCAGCACCTGGCCTCGGGCAAGGTTCGCATCCTGGGCGTCTCGGGTTCCAAGCGCAGCCGCTTCGCGCCCGACGTACCCACCTTCGGCGAGCAGGGCATCAAGGACATGGCACACAGCGAATGGTTCGCCTTCTTCCTGCCCGCCAAGGCCTCGCCCGACGTGGTGGCACGGCTGAACGCATCGATGAAGACCGCACTCGCACACAAGGATGTGATCGAAGGTCTCGGCAACTTCGGGCTGGAAGCCATGTCTTCCACCCCCGGCGAGCTGACCGACCTGCTCAAGAAAGACACCGCGAAGTGGGCGCCGATCGTCAAGGAAGTCGGCTTCACCGCGGAGGGTTAACCGTATGAAGGAACTGCAATGAACACACTCTCCACTCCCGCGGCGCCATCGGCGCTGGTCCATCCGTCGATCCATCCGGACGAGCGCGCCGCGCGCGAACAGCTTGCGGCCTGCTATCGCGTGTTTGCGATGCTGGGCTGGACCGAGATGATCTACAACCACATCACGCTGCGGCTGCCCGACAGCGTGACGGGTGGAGAGAAGCAGTTCCTCATCAACCCCTTCGGCCTGCACTACAGCGAGGTCACGGCCAGCAACCTGGTGAAGATCGACCTGCAGGGCAAGGTGCTCGACGGCTCGACCTGGCCGGTCAACCCGGCCGGCTTCACGGTGCATGCCGCGATTCACGACGGCCTGCCCGGCGCGCACTGCGTGATGCACACGCACACCACCGCCGGCGTGGCCGTGGCCTGCCTGCAGGGCGGCCTGCAGCAGACCAATTTCTATACCGCCCAGCTGCACGGCATGGTGGCGTACCACGACTTCGAGGGCATCACCATCCATGCCGACGAAGGTCCGCGCCTCCTCAAGAGCATCGGCAACCGCAATGCGGTGATCCTGCGCAACCATGGGCTGCTGGCCTGGGGCCAGACCCTGCCGCAGACCTTCGCCATTCTGTGGACCTTGCAGCGCGCCTGCGAAGTGCAGATGGCCACCTTTTCGATGGGCGCCGCCATTCCGGTGAGCGAGGAAATCGCCGAGCGCTGCACGCGCGATGCTTTGCAGTTCAGTCCCGAGCATGGCGCCGGGCAAGACGTGTTCGATGCGCTGGTACGCCAGGTCGACCGCATCGATCCCAGCTACAAGAACTGAGGCGGCCTTTTTCATGAAGATTTGCATCTACGGTGCCGGCGCAATCGGCGGATGGATCGGCGCCGGCCTGGCGCAGGCCGGCGAGCGGCTCAATGTGGTGGCACGCGGTGCCACGCTCGAGGCGCTGCAGCAAGACGGCCTCTCCGTGATGCGCGGCGACCTGCGCACGCGCGTGCCGGTCAACGCGGTGGCCGACCCCGAATCGCTCGGCACGCAAGACCTGGTGGTCATTGCCGTCAAGGCGCCCGCGCTGGCCGGGGTGGCCGAGCGCATCGGCCCGCTGATCGGGCCCGACACCATCGTGCTGGTCGCGATGAACGGCGTGCCCTGGTGGTTTCTCGAAGGCGGCTTCGGCGGCGCCATCACCGGCCACCGCCTGGCGGCGGTCGATCCGGACGGAGCGATTGCCAAGGCCATTCCGGCGCGCAACGTGATCGGCTGCGTGGTGCACGCGAGCTGCTCGCTGGACGGGCCAGGCGTGGTGCGGCATCACTTCGGCAATGGGCTGATCGTGGGCGAGCCCTCGGGCGAGGCCACGCCGCGTGTGAAGAAGCTGGTAGAGCTGCTCAAGAACGGCGGCTTCGACACCACGCTCTCGCCGCAGATTCAGAGAGACGTGTGGTTCAAGCTCTGGGGCAACATGACCGTGAACCCCATCAGCGCGCTCACGGGCACCACCACCGACCTCATCATGGGCGACGACTATGTGCGCGGCTTCATCTCGGCCGTGATGCTCGAGGCCAAGGAAATCGGCCGCCGCATCGGCATCGAGATCACGCAGAGCCCCGAAGACCGGCACGCGGTGACGATGAAGCTCGGCGCGTTCAAGACCTCGATGCTGCAGGACGTGGAGGCCGGGCGATCGGTGGAACTCGATGCGCTGGTGACCGTGGTGCGAGAACTGGGCGAGCTGACTGCGGTGGCCACGCCGTTCACCGATGCGCTGCTGGGATTGGCGCGGCTGCGGATGCGGCAGCTCGGGCTGTACTGAGCCCGACTGCCCGGCTCACCACCGCTTCTCGGGCGCGGCTGCCAGCGTCTCGGTGCAGGTGGCCACCGCCTTCGCGCGCTCCTCGCGCAGCCGCTGCCAGTTGTCGGCCTTCCACTGCGTCCACGCCACGGGCTCCGACTGATAGAAGCACTCGAGCGGCGGGCGCATGAAGCCCGGGCGGCCCAGCTCGGCGCCGAACTTCAGGCGGAACAGTTCGTCCGAGCCGGTCAGGTTTTCGTAGACAAGGTGCCACGGCCCCGAGTTCAGCGGCGTGTCGGCTTCTTTCTGGACCTTTCGCGCCTCTTCGATTTCCTCGGGCGTCGAGCCATCCGTCAGGGCCGTTGCATACGCCGCTTCAGCGCGCTTGCGATAGATGCCGGTGGCGACCTTGCTCAAGGCATCGTTCAGCTCGGTCATGGCCGGGTTGACGGCCAAGGGATCGTCCTTCAGTTCTTCCAAAGTCACGCCGCCCAGGTCGTCCTTCGAAAAACTCTGTGCGCCGATGGCGAGCCTGCCCGCGATCAAGGTCGTTGCCACGTTCAGCGCGACCTGTGTCGCGACGTGATTGCCCGTGTCTTCGCGCCGAACCACGCGCAGCCGCTCGATGCCGGGCTTGTAGACGCCGCGAGTGAAGCGCAGCCGGGTTTGCGGGGCCGCAGCCTCCTGTGCAGCCGGAGCGGCCGGTGGCAGCGGTGGGGTGGCTGGGGCGTCAGCGGCAGCCGTCGCGGACGGGGTTGCCGATACCGATGCTTCGGGCTCGGCGGCATGCGCCGGAAACCCGCCGGTGGCCAGCACCATGCCGCAGGTGAAAGCGGCGTGCAGTTGTTTTTTCAAAGTCATGTGAACAGCTTTTCCTCCGGCCGGAATTGTCCTTGGCCGGAAGTGCGCCCGACAGGTCCACGCCCTGAAAAATTCAGGCGTGTGTGCGCGGCGCGACAGGCGGCGGCAACCGGAAGCGCACTCAGTGCTTCTTCAGCAGGGTCCGCACGGCCTCGGGCAAGGAGTTGACCTGGGGCATGAAGTGGTCGAGCACGGCGCCGAGGGCGACGGCGCAGACCACCGCACCGAGCAGCGGCTTCCAGGTCAGCCGCACGGCAGCCATCAGCCAGCCTTCGCGCACCACGCGCACCGCGGCGCGGGCCGACACGTACGAGAACGCAACTTCGATGGCCACGGCCAGCAGCGCGTCCCAGCTGAAGTAGAGCAGCACCAGCGAACCGGCGCCGAGCACGACGGCCACGCAGATCAGGAAAATGGCAACCACGGGCACCACGATGATGGCGCCTTCGTCCGCACTGCCCGCGACCTCGAGCGCGCCGCTGGCCGCATCGGAAAGCACGCCGCCCTCGTCAGCGGTGCCGGTGGTGGATGGGTGTTGCTGCGATCCGCCGCCCAGGTCGACGTCGGGCACATCGACGTCCAGGTCGGCACTGCGGCGCTCGACCAGCCGCCTGGCCCACCAGCGCAGCACCAGCAGGTAGCCGAGATATCCCACGCCCAGCGTGAGGAAATAGCGCACGGCCAGCGACTGCACGTCGAACACGTGCATCTGCAACGCCGACACCCCCCACATCAGCAGCAGCGTGAAGGTGCCGATCAGGATGCCGTGCGTGCGCAGGCTGTAGTTGCGGTGAAGGTCGCGCTCGAGCTGCGTTTCCCAAAGGCGCACCGATCGCCAGTTGGAGAGAACCTTCATTCGTCGGCGGGAGCGAACGGCACGCGCGGCGCCACCGCGCACATGAGTTCGTAGCCGACGGTGCCGGCCGCCTGCGCGACCTCGTCGATGGGCAGCACCGCGCCGGTCACGGCCGAGCGGCCCCACAGCGTGACCTCGGTGCCGAACTTCGCATCGGGCACCGGCGTGAGGTCGACGGTGATCATGTCCATGCTCACGCGGCCCACCATGCGGGTGCGCACGCCGTTCACCAGCACCGGCGTGCCGGTGTTGCAGTGGCGCGGATAGCCGTCGGCGTAACCAACCGCCGCCACGCCAATGGTGAGCGGCCCGTCGGCCGTGAAGTTGGAGCCGTAGCCGATGGTGTCGCCCGCCTTCAGCTGCTGAACCCCGATCAGTTTTGTCGACAGCGTCATGGTGGGCTGCAGTTGCCAATGCGCGGTGTCGTGCTGCGGAAAGTCCGGCGCGCTGCCATACAGCACGATGCCCGGGCGCACCCAGTCGCCGCGGGTCTGCGAGGCATGGCGCAGGGTGGCGGCGCTGTTCGCAATGGAGCGCTCGCCCGGCAGGTCGCGCGTGACGCGCTCGAACACCTCGAGCTGGTGCGCAATGCCGCGCGGGCCGTCGGCGTCGCTGAAATGCGTCATCAGCGAGATCTCGTCGACCTGCGGCAGGGCGTTGAGGCGCGTCCAGGCCGAGCCGAAACGCTCGGGCGCGAAGCCCAGGCGGTTCATGCCGGAATTCATCTTGAGGAACACGCGTTGCGGCTTGAGCGTCTTGTGGGCCGCGAGCATGTCGATCTGCTCGTCGCAGTGCACCGTGTGCCACAGGTCGAGCCGCGAGCACAGCTCCAGGTCGCGTACGTCGAACACGCCTTCGAGCAGCAGCACGGGGCCGCGCCAGCCCAGTGCGCGCACGCGCTCTGCCTCGGCCAGGTCGAGCAGCGCGAAGCCGTCGGCGCCGCGAAGGCCCTCATACACCCGTTCGATGCCATGGCCATAGGCATTGGCCTTGACCACAGCCCAGACGCGGGCATCGACCGCGGCGCGGCGCACCCGGTCGAGGTTGTGGCGAAGTGAGGCGGTATGGACGGTGGCGAGGATGGGACGCGGCATGGGAGACGTCGATTGGTGAATAGATGGGTTTTAGCATCTTCCCGCGTCGGGCCGTCCAGGGTGGGAACGCTGATTTCGCGGTCGTACCCCCATGCTATAACCGCCCATTCGCCAAAAAGACGCGACACTTTCTCACTACTGCCAGCACCTACTGGCCAGCCAGCCCATCGATGAAGCGCGGTTTCTACACGATCATGTCGGCCCAGTTCTTTTCGTCGCTGGCCGACAACGCGATCTTTGTCGTGGCGGTCGAGCTCATGCGCAGCTCGGGAGCGGCCGAATGGCAACGCGCGGCCCTGGTGCCGATCTTCGCCGTCTTCTATGTGGTGCTGGCACCGCTGGTGGGCGCCTTCGCCGATGCCTTGCCCAAGGGGCGGGTCATGTTCATCAGCAACGCGATCAAGGTGATCGGCTGCCTGATGATGCTGTTCGGCTCGCACCCGCTGCTCTCCTATTCGATCGTCGGGCTTGGCGCTGCGGCCTATTCGCCGGCCAAGTACGGCATATTGACCGAGCTGCTGCCGGCTTCGCAGTTGGTAAAAGCCAACGGCTGGATCGAAGGCCTCACCATCGCCTCGATCCTTCTGGGCATCGTGCTTGGCGGCTCGCTGGTGGGGCACGCGGTGTCGACCCAGCTGCTGTCGTTCGACATCCCGCTCATCGACACCGGCATCGATTCGCCGGCTGAAGCGGCCATTGCAGTGCTGATTTTTGTCTACGCACTGGCAGCCTGGTTCAACACGCGCATTCCGCACACCGGCGTGGAGATGCGGCCGCTGCGCGCCAACCCGGAGCATGGGCTGGTTCGCAACATGTTCTCGCTGCTGCCAGACTTCTGGCACTGCAATGCACGCCTGTGGCGCGACAAGCTGGGACAGATCTCGCTGGCCACCACCACGCTCTTCTGGGGCGCCGGCGCAAACCTCAAGTACATCGTGCTGGCCTGGGCCTCGCTTGCGCTCAACTACAACACCACGCAGGCCACGGCGCTCACCGGCGTGGTGACCATCGGCATGGCGGTGGGCGCCATCGTCGCTTCGATGCGCATGCGCCTGGACATGGCCACGCGCGTGATTCCGATGGGCATTGCCATGGGCCTGCTGGTGATCAGCATGAACCTGATCGGCAACGTGTGGATCGCCGTGCCGTTCCTCATTCTGCTGGGCGGGCTGGGCGGCTTCCTGGTGGTGCCGATGAACGCGCTGCTGCAGCACCGTGGCCACAACCTCATGGGCGCCGGCCGTTCCATTGCCGTGCAGAATTTCAACGAACAGGCCTGCATCCTGCTGCTTGGCGGCTTCTACAGCGCCTGCACCGGGCTGGGCCTGTCGGCCTATGCGGCCATCGGCGCCTTCGGCGGGGTGGTGGCGGGCTGCATGTGGATCATCCAGCGCTGGCATCATCACAACCTGCGCAAATACCCAGAAGAAGTCGAGCACCTGCTCGCCATCGCCCGCAGCGACAAGCATCATTGATCTCCCCCAGGCTGCGCGCACTTCGTGTCGCTTCGCCCACCCCCTCACCGGGGGCAACACCGGTGGCCCGGCGAAGCCGGTTCCACGGTGTTCCACGAATAACTCCGCCCTATGCCAGCGCTTGCACTCATCTTCAACGCCTTTGTGTGGGGCGTTTCTTGGTTTCCGTTCCGTCACATCGAAGGCCATGGGCTGCACCCGGTGTGGACCACCTGCCTCATCTACGTGGCAATTTCGCTCGCGATGGGCTTTTTCAGGCGCCATGCCTGGCGCGGCTTTGCGGCGTTTCCGATGCTGGCGGCGCTGGGCCTTGCGGCCGGCTTTACCAACCTGGGGTTCAACTGGGCCGTGACCCAGGGCGACGTGGTGCGTGTGGTGCTGCTTTTCTACCTGATGCCGCTGTGGAGCGTGCTGCTGGGCTGGGCGATATTGGGCGAGCGGCCCACGGCCGGCGCGCTTGCGCGCGTGGCGCTGGCGCTCACCGGCGTGGTGGTGGTGCTCAAGGCGCCGGGCGTCGACTGGCCTGTGCCTTCCAGCCTGCCGGATTGGCTGGGCGTGGCGGCCGGCTTCAGCTTTGCCGTGACCAACATCTTGCTGCGCCATCTGCACGGCGCTCCCGGTGAATCGCGCGCGCTGGCCATGTTCTGCGGCTGCGCGCTGGTGTCCGGCATCGCGGCGGCCACGGGCACCCTGCTCGGTGCGTTTGTTTCCCCCCTGTCGGCCGATCCCGGCTGGATCGGATGGGCCGCCTTGCTGGGCGTCGGCTTCGTGGCGGCCAACTTCTGCCTGCAATACGGCGCGGCGCGGATGGCGGCCAGCGCCACCGCGGTGATCATGCTGTCGGAGGTGCTGTTCGCCAGCGTTTCGTCGGTGGCGCTGGGCGCGGCCGACATGAGCCCGCGCATCCTCGCCGGCGGCGCGCTGATCGTGCTGGCGGCCGTGTGGTCGGCGTTTGCACGAACGCCCGCGCAGGGCGATGATCGCCTTTCGTCTTCCACCACCTGAGGTACGCGCATGACCGGCATCTACGACTTCGAAGCCAGGCAGATCGACGGCAAGAGCGTGAAGCTCTCGGACTTCCGGGGCAAGGTGCTGCTGATCGTCAACACGGCCAGCAAGTGCGGCTTTACGCCGCAGTTCGCGGGCCTGGAGGCGCTGCATGAAAAGTATGCGAACCAGGGCTTGGTGGTGCTGGGTTTTCCATCCAACCAGTTCGGCTCGCAAGACCCGGGCACCAACGAGGAAATCGGCGCCTTCTGCACCACCAACTACGGCGTGAGTTTTCCGATGATGGAAAAGATCGACGTCAACGGCAGCGGCGCCGCACCGCTCTACCGGTGGCTCACCAAGGAGAAGCCGGGCCTCCTGGGCAGCACCGCCATCAAGTGGAACTTCACCAAGTTTCTGGTGAGGCGCGACGGCAAGGTGCAAAAGCGCTATGCGCCGCTCGACACGCCCGCTTCGCTCGCGACGGACATCGAAGCGGCGCTGGCGGCGGGCTGAGGCCGGGTCAGAAGCGGAAGCTGGCGGTCTTGGGGCTGCCACCCACTGTTACCGACTGGCTCTGGGCACTGCCGCCTGCCGTGGCTACGTCGACCGTGTAGCGGCCCGCGGGCAAATCGACCAGGCAGACCGGCCCGCTGGCGCGCAACGCCAGCGAAGGCGCGCCACCGGCGCCCTTGATGTCGACTTGCACATCCGCCAGGTAGGCCCCGTCGGAGCGCGCAAAAAGCAGGGCCAGCGGATGCTCCTTCATGGCCGCGCGCATGGCGTTCGACTCGTCCGAGCCGATGCCGCCGCACACATAGCGCACCGCGCCCTCTCCCTTCCACTGCGGCATGGCCGACTGGGCCTGTGCGCCGACGGCGCCCAATGCGCAGGCAAGGGCCAGCAAGGCGCGCCGCAAGTTCGCCTGGACGATGAAAGCTTGAACGGAAGACATGAGGCTTTCTCCTTGGAAGAATCGGTGCCGCCATGATGCGGTGCAAGCACCTTCCGCCCGAGTCGGACCAGGGCGCTCTTCGGTGTGCGATCTCAGGCCGCTGCCAGGGCGGCGTCCAGCAACTCCACCCAGTGGCGCACGGGGGTTTCCTCGCTGCCACTTTGCAGATGCGTGATGCAGCCGATGTTGGCCGAAGCAATGACGCTCGGCTGCAACTGCCGCAAATGGCCGAGCTTGCGGTCGCGCAGCGGGTACGCAAGTTCAGGCTGCAGTACCGAATAGGTGCCCGCCGATCCGCAGCACAGGTGAGCTTCGTTCATGGCCACGCGCACCTCGAAACCCAGCGCGCGCAAATGCGTCTCGACACCGCCGCGCAGCTTCTGGCCGTGCTGCAGCGTGCACGGCGGGTGGTAGGCCACCACGCCCTCGGGCGCACGCACGCGCGCCTTCAGCGCCGGCACCAGGGCGGGCAGCAGCTCGCTCAGGTCGCGCGTCAGCTGGCTGATGCGTGCCGCCTTGGCCGCGTAGGCCGGGTCGTGCTGCAGCATGTGGCCGTACTCGCGCACGGTGACGCCGCAGCCTGAAGCATTCATCACGATGGCTTCGACCTCGTTGCGTTCGACCTGCGGCCACCAGGCGTCGATGTTGGCGCGCATCTGCGCCTTGCCGCCCTCTTGGTCGTTGAGGTGGAACTTCACGGCGCCGCAGCAGCCCGCCTCTTTCGCGACCACGGCCTGGATGCCCGCCGCGTCGAGCACGCGTGCCGTCGCCGTGTTGATGTTGGGCATCATCGACGGCTGCACGCAGCCCGCGAGCATCAGCACCTTGCGCGCGTGCGTGGCGGTGGGCCAGGCGCCTGCTTCCTGCCTGGCGGGAACCTTGGCCTTGAGCGCATCGGGCAAGAGCCCGCGCACCGCCTGGCCGAGCTTCATGGCGGGCGCGAAGAGCGGCGACGGCAGGCCTTCCTTCAGCAACCATCGCGTGGCCGATTCCATGGCGGGCCGCGGCACTTTCTCGTCGACGATCTTGCGGCCGATGTCCACCAGGTGACCGTATTGCACGCCGCTCGGGCAGGTGCTTTCGCAGTTGCGGCAGGTGAGGCAACGGTCCAGGTGCAGTTGCGTGCTGCGCGTGGGCTCCTTGCCTTCGAGCACTTGCTTGATCAGGTAGATGCGTCCGCGCGGGCCGTCGAGTTCGTCGCCGAGCAACTGGTAGGTGGGGCAGGTGGCGGTGCAGAAGCCGCAGTGCACGCATTTGCGCAGAATGGCTTCGGCCTCGCGGCCTTCGTCGGTGTCGCGGAATTCAGGGGCGAGTTCGGTTTGCATCGCGGTTGGGGTCGTCGTTTGTTTTTTATTCGGCTGCGAGGAGCCGGCCGCGGTTGAAGATGCGCTGCGGATCGAACTCCTGCATCAATGCGCGATGGATGCGGGCGACCGGGGCGCTCATGGCGTCGAAGCGAGGTACCGCTGCATCCGTCGTGTGCGAAGCGGGCATCCTGAACAGCGTGGCGTGCCCTCCCGCCGCATGCGCAATACCGCGGATGTGCGCGGCATCTTCCGGCGGCGCCTTGTACCAACGCTGCGCACCGTGCCACTCGACAAGAGGCGCGCTGCCATCGATGGCGAGTACCGGCGCGGTCTGCGGCACCGACAGGCGCCAGAGCGCAGTGGAACCGTCATCGGCCGCAAACCAAGGGTGCTGCTGGTCGCGCAGCATTTGCCAAATGGCCGCGGCAGTAGCGTTGTCCTGCCTGTCGCCACCAAGGTGCGCGCAAGCAGCTTCCACCGCTGCCATCGCGCCGCGCAGGCGCAGGTACAAAGTGCCAACGCCTGCGTGTTCCAACCAGCAGCTCGCATTGAGCGGCAGCGGCCGGCCGCCCCACTCGTTGAGCAGGCGCAGGGCATCGGCCTGGCTGCAGTCGAACGCGAGCGTGGCTTCGGCGGGAGCAACGGGGAGCACCTTGAGGCTGACCTCCGCGATCAGGCCCAGCGTGCCGAGCGAACCCGCCAGCACGCGTGAAACGTCGTAGCCGGCCACGTTTTTCATGACCTGTCCGCCGAAGGTGAGCAGCTCGGCGCGGCCATTGACGAGCTTGGCGCCGAGCACGTAGTCGCGCACCGCGCCCACGCTGGCGCGTGCGGGGCCGCTGAGGCCGGCCGCGACCATGCCGCCCACGGTGCCGCCGGTTTCGAAGTGCGGCGGCTCGAAAGGAAGGCATTGCCCCTTTTCCGCCAATACGGCCTCGAGTTCGGCAAGCGGCGTGCCGGCGCGCACGGTAACGACCAGCTCGCTCGGTTCGTAGCTCGTGATGCCAGCGAGGGCGGTGGTGTCGAGGAATTCTCCTTGCAGCAACTCACCGTGAAAGTCTTTCGTGCCACCGCCGCGAATGCGCAGCGGCGCGGCGTCGGCAACTGCGGCGCGGATGCGTTCGACGACTTGGCTGAGGGCTTGATCCATGGTCTCTTTTTTTTCAGAAGCGCGGCAGGTCGGGGTGCGGCAGTTGCCCGCCGCGCACCACCTGCTTGCCATATTCAGCGCAGCGCTGCAGCGTGGGAATCACCTTGCCGGGGTTCAGCAGGCCGGCTGGATCGAAGGCGCGCTTCACACCGAACATCTGCTCGTTCTCGGCCGCGGTGAACTGCACGCACATGCTGTTGAGCTTTTCCACGCCCACGCCGTGCTCGCCCGACACGGTGCCGCCCATGGCCACGCTGGTCTCGAGAATGTCCGCGCCGAAAAGCTCGCAGCGGTGCAGCTCATCGGGGTCGTTGGCGTCGAACAGCACCAGCGGGTGCAGGTTGCCGTCGCCCGCGTGGAACACGTTGCAGCAGCGCAGGTTGTATTTCTGCTCCATCTGCTGGATGGCAAGCAGGATGTCCGCGAGCCGCTTGCGCGGAATGGTCGAGTCGAGGCACATGTAGTCAGGGCTGATGCGGCCCGATGCCGGAAAAGCGTTCTTGCGGCCACTCCAGAATTTCATGCGCTCTTCTTCGCTGTTGCTCACCGCGATGGCGGTGGCGCCGCAGCCACGCAGCACGGCGGTCATGCGGCCGATTTCTTCTTCCACCTCTTCGGGCGTGCCGTCGGATTCGCACAGCAGAATGGCCGCCGCATCCAGGTCGTAGCCCGCGCGCACAAAGTCTTCGACCGCGGCGGTCATGGGCTTGTCCATCATCTCGAGCCCTGCGGGAATGATGCCGGCGGCAATCACCGCGGCCACCGCATCGCCGGCTTTGCGAACGTCGTCGAAGCTGGCCATGATGCAGCGCGCGAGCTGCGGCTTGGGCACGAGCTTGACGGTGACCTCGGTGGTCACGGCCAGCATGCCTTCGCTGCCGATGACCAGTGCGAGCAGGTCGAGCCCCGGTGCATCGAGCGCCTCGCCGCCGAACTCTATGGCCTCCCCCTCGGCCGTGAAGCCGCGCACGCGCAGCACGTTGTGCAGCGTGAGGCCGTATTTCAGGCAGTGCACGCCGCCCGAGTTCTCGGCCACGTTGCCGCCGATGGTGCAGGCGATCTGGCTTGACGGATCGGGCGCGTAGTAAAGGTTGAAAGGCGCGGCCGCCTCGCTGATGGCGAGGTTGCGCACGCCGCACTGCACAACGGCCGTTCGGCTCACCGGGTCGATCTTCAGGATGCGGTTGAACTTTGCCAGGGAGAGCGTCACGCCCAGCGCATGCGGCATGGCGCCGCCCGAGAGCCCCGTGCCGGCGCCGCGTGCCACCACAGGTACGCCGAGCTGATGGCAGGTCTTGAGCACGGCTGCCACCTGGGCCTCGGTTTCGGGCAGTGCCACCACCAGCGGGCGCTGGCGGTAGGCGGTGAGGCCGTCGCATTCGTAGGGCGTGGTGTCCTCGGCGTGCCAGATGAGCGCATGCGCCGGCAGGTGGGCCTGCAGGGCGCGCACGACCTGCGATTGGCGTTCGGATTTCTGCAGCGAATCGTGCTGGGCAGGGGTAAGCGGCGCGTTCATGCGGCAAGCCTCTTTAGTCGGGCAAAGTGTCTCGTGGTGTGGCGCACTCTACGCAAATGCGGCGGCGCCGGGTTGAAGCTTTTTTGCGCGGCGCTTGAGAGAACTTTGCCGCTCGGCGCCTTTTCTTTTTATTTTTCTTCAGCGCAGGCTTTGCGCCAGCCAGTCGACAAAGGCTGCGCATTCCCAGCGGTCGAGCGTGCCGGGCTGCCAGCAGATGGTGTGTCGGTGCGGCGATGGCACGGGCCTGTCAGACAGCGGCACCAGCCGGCCCGATTCGAGCCATGCGGCGCCCATTTTCAGCCGCACGAGGGCCACGCCGAATCCGCTGGCGGCCGCGTCGTAGACCAGGCCCAGGTCATTGAATTGCGAGCCGACGTGCGGCTCGGGCTGGTCGATACCGCAGCTTGCGAACCAGGTGTTCCAGGGCTCGAGCGGGCTGCGAATGAGGCGTGCGCCGGCAATCTCGGCGGCGGTACGAAAGCCGTCGAAGGGCCCGAACTCGTTGAGGAAGCTCGGGCTGCAGGCGGGCACCACTTCTTCTTCGAGCAGGAGCCGGTGTTCGCAGTCGGCGTATGCGCCGGTGCCGTAGCGCACTTCAAGATCGGCCTGCTCGGCGGTCACGTCGAGCAGTGGAATGGACACCTGCAGCACCAGCTCGATGTCCGGATAGATGTTGCGGAACAGTTCGAGCCGCGGCATGAGGAACTGCCGGCTGAAGGTGGGCGTGACTGCAATGCGCAGGCGGGTGGCGCGTTGCTGCGCCGCATTGCCGGTGGGCATGGCTTGCAGCGCCGCAAGGCCGGTGCGCACGTTGGCCAAGTAGGCGGCGCCGTCAGCCGTGAGGCTGAAGTCGCTGCGGCCGAAGAGCTTGAAGCCGACATGCGATTCGAGTTGCCGGATGCGGTGGCTCACGGCGCTTGGCGTAACGCACAGTTCGTCCGCGGCTCTGCCGGCATTGCGCAGCCTTGCCACGGCTTCGAAAGTCAAAAGGCACTGGATGGGTGGGATGTGCTGGAGGGCCACTTGTCTAACCTCCGGGGGGTTTTGTTGTCGCCGCTGTCCAGGGCTTGTGCAAAGGCCACCGGGTACTCCCCTCCGCGAATGTCCCCCGGGGCTGCGCCCCTCCTCCTTTATTTCGCTGCGCGGAGCACCCGATGCCCTGTGCACCGGGGCGCGCTGCTGGTGAACCGCCGATCAACAGCCGCCGTGAATGGCTCACCTCAGTCCTCAAAGAAGCTGACAGGCAATCCAGGCACATCGACGCGCATGGAAATCACCGTACCCGATGCAGGCAACCGCTCGATCTCTGCAGCAGGCCGGCCCTTGCGCCCGCTGGTGACGAAGAGCGTCTTCAAGTCGTCCCCACCAAAACACGGCATGGTCGGGCACTGAACAGGAACGGGAACAGAAGCCACGATTTCACCGGACGGCGCGAGGCGCAGCAGCTGTGCCCCTTCGAACATCGCAACCCAGTAGTGGCCCTCTGCGTCGACCGTCGCGCCATCGGGCCGACCTTCGTAGCGCAGGGATGAATCGGGCGTCCAGCCCTGGGGTTTCGGCTCGAACTGGTGGAACACGCGTGCGTGCGAAAGCGAATTGGCCTCGGAGCCCCAGTCCCAGGCGCACACCACATGTGCGGCGGTGTCGGCCCAGTAGAGGGTGCTGGCATCGGGCGAGAAAGCGAGCCCGTTGCCGGTGGTGGACTCGTTGGCCATTTGCGTCAACGTGGGCGACACACCGGTGTCGGTGCGGGCATCGAAGCAATAGAGTGCGGCGTTGGCCTGGTCCTTGGCCTCGTTGAGCGAACCGGCCCAGAAACGGCCCAGCGCATCGCATTTGCCGTCGTTGAAGCGCATGGTGCGCGCGTCGTGCTCCACACGCGCCACCGCAACCAGTTCACCACCCCACTCGCGCGCCCGGTAGATGCCGTCGCGCAGCGCAATCACCAGCCCGCCGCTCCGCGCCGGAGCCATGCAACCTGGCTCGGTGGCCAACGCCCAGCGCTCCACCTTGGCGTCGGGCATGCCGATTTCCCCGCGCGTGCGCAGCACCGCGCGCCCCGGAATGTCGAGCCAGTAAAGCGAGCGTTCGTGCGGGTGCCAGAACGGCGATTCGCCGAGTTCGCAAAGGCTGTCTTCGAGGGTGGTCCACATGATCCCGGCATTGTGCATCCGCCGCCCCGCAGACAAAAAAAAGCCCGCTGGCGCCGAAGCGCTCGCGGGCTGAACATCCAAAGGAGACTCGCTGAAAAATCGTTACTGTTTTTCTTCTTCTCACCACCAGCCCGCGCCTCGTATGCCCCCTTCGTGGAACACCGAGGAATCGGCTTTGCCGGGCCTCTGGTGTTGCCCCCAGCAGGGGGGTTGGCGAAGCGACACGAAGTGCGCGAAGACTGGGGGGTTGCCTATTGCTTGGGGGTTACCTGTTATATGCGGTCTCGCCGTGCGAGGAGATGTCGAGGCCTTCGCGCTCTTCTTCTTCCGACACACGCAGGCCGATGGTGAGATCGGCAATCTTGAAGGCGATGAACTTCGCGCTCTTCTTCTTCCGACACACGCAGGCCGATGGTGAGATCGGCAATCTTGAAGGCGATGAACGCCACCACGCCAGACCACACGATGGTCAGCAGCACGCCCTTGAGCTGGATCCAGACCTGTGCGCCGATGCCGTTGGACACCACGCTGGCCGTGACCCAGTCGCCCACGAGGCCGGGGCCGCCGAGTGCCTGGGTGTTGAACACGCCGGTGAGCAGCGCGCCGACGATACCGCCGACACCGTGCACGCCGAACACGTCGAGCGAGTCGTCAGCGCCGAGCAGCTTCTTGAGGCCGTTGACGCCCCAGAGGCAGGCGAAGCCGGCGATGAAGCCGATAATGATGGCGCCCATCAGGCCGACGTTGCCGGCGGCCGGGGTGATGGCCACGAGGCCTGCAACGGCGCCCGAAGCGGCACCCAGCATCGAGGCCTTGCCGCGCATCAGCGCTTCACCGATGCACCATGCAAGCACTGCTGCGGCGGTGGCGGTAAAGGTGTTCATGAAGGCGAGCACGGCGCTGGTGCCGGCTTCGAGGGCCGAACCTGCGTTGAAACCGAACCAGCCGACCCACAGCAGCGAGGCGCCGACCATGGTGAGCGTGAGCGAGTGAGGCGTGAAGGCTTCCTTGCCGTATCCGACGCGCTTGCCGATGACGTAGGCGCCGACCAGGCCTGCAACGGCTGCATTGATGTGCACCACGGTGCCGCCCGCGAAGTCGAGCGCGCCCCATTGCCAGATCAGGCCGGCCTTGGCGTTGTTGGCATCCACCACGTTGGCGGCGGTGTAGGCGTCAGGGCCAAGCCAGAACCAGACCATGTGGGCCAGCGGCGCATAGCTGAAGGTGAACCAGATCACCATGAACAGCAGCACGGCCGAGAACTTGGCGCGCTCTGCAAAGGCACCCACGATCAGGCAGCAGGTAATGCCGGCGAACGTGGCCTGGAAGGCGGCAAACAGCAGCTCGGGGATGTACACACCCTTGCTGAAGGTGGCGCCGGGCGCGAACACGCCGGTGGCCGGATCGAACACGCCCTTCATGAAGAGCCGGTCGAAGCCGCCGATGAAGGCATTGCCTTCGGTGAAGGCCAGGCTGTAGCCATAGATGAGCCACAGCACGACGATCAGCGAGAAGGTGACCATCACCTGCATCAGCACCGACAGCATGTTCTTGCTGCGCACCAGGCCGCCGTAGAACAGCGCCAGGCCGGGAATGGTCATCATGATGACGAGCAGCGTGGACAGCATCATCCAGCTGGTGTCACCCTTGTTGAACGAAGGAGCGGGAGCCGCGGCGGGCGCTGCTTCGGCAGCAGCAGCGGGGGCGGCGGCAGGTGCCGCGGCCGCGGGGGCTGCAGCGGGAGCCGGGGCGGTTGCAGCCGGTGCCGTGGCAGCCGGCGCTTCAGCCGCCGGCGCCTGTGCGAACGAGGCGGTGCCGGCAGCGAGCACGCTCAAGCCGAGCGCAAGAGAAACAAGCAGTTTTTTCATGGTTGTTTTTTTCCGGGCTGATCAGAGGGCTTCGCGGCCGGTTTCACCGGTGCGGATGCGAACGACCTGCTCGAGGTTGTAGACAAAAATCTTGCCGTCGCCGATCTTGCCGGTGCGGGCTGCGCCTTCGACGGCTTCGATCACGCGGTCGACGAGGTCGTCGGACACCGCCGCTTCGATCTTGACCTTGGGCAGGAAGTCGACCACGTACTCGGCGCCGCGGTACAGCTCGGTGTGGCCCTTCTGGCGACCGAATCCCTTGACCTCCGTGACCGTGATGCCTTGCACGCCGATGGCCGACAGTGCTTCGCGCACTTCGTCGAGCTTGAACGGTTTGATGATGGCTGTGACCAGCTTCATGATGACTTTCTCCTTCTTGGATGGAATGAATGGTGCGGCAGCTTGGGCCGCACCTTTGTTCTTGTGCCTGCTCTTACAGCGTCTTGCTGAGCGTAACGATGAAGCGGGCCTTGTTGGGCGAGTAGTACTGCTCGCCGATCGGGCCGAAGCCGAAGTCCACGCCCGGGTTGCTCAGCGCGAGGTAAGAGCTCTTCTTGTTGGCGCCCTGCACCGAGCCGGCAAGTGCCAGGCCGTTGCCGAAGTCATACGACACGCCCACGTTGTAGTCCACGTAGCTCTTGTAGCCCAGGCTGCGGATGTCGCTGGACATGTGCGTGTAGCCCACGGCCGCCTTCAGCGTGAGCTTGGGCACGATTTCCTTGCTGTAGGCCAGGTTCAGGTAGCCGGTGTTGCGGCCCTTCAGGCCCGAGCCCGACTTGTAGCCCGCATAGCCGAAGTAGTCCTTGGAGACCGTGTGCGAGTACTTCAGGGTGAACGAGCCGATGGCTTCGTCGGCCCAGGTGCCCGCGCCGTACAGCTCGGTGGTGTTGCCGATGGAGTTGCCCGGGTAGATATAGGTCAGCGCACCCACGTCCATGTCGAACGGGCCGGCCTTGAACTTGTAGCCGCCGTAGATGTCGCTTTCGATGCTGTTGCCCTGGAGCCAGTTGACGCTGGAATTCCAGTTGCCCACATAGAAGCCGCTTTCGCCGAAGGCGTAGTCGAAGCCGCCCTGGATGGCCGGCTTGAAGCCCTTGGTCTTGGCGTAGTCGTTCTTCCCGATCATGTCCTGGTCCTGGCCGCGGAACTTGTAGTTGCTGGTCAGGGCCACATTCCCCGAGAGCTGGGCGCTCGCCAGCATCGGCAGGGCTGCAAGGGCGACCACGGCCACTGCCTGGGCGAAATTACGGTGCATCATCGAGACTCCTCGGAGTTGGTTGGATCGTTGGGGGGACACCGTCTCATAGCAGGGAGCGTGCCAAAGTGCTCGTTCCGCCTGCTGCATGGCTGCAGCCCCGGCCTCCGCAGTCCGCGTGAAAAGTTACAAGAGTGTTCAGTTGCGGTGCCCTTCCGGGGGCCCGCGGTGCACAAGTCCGACCAAAAACGGGCGCACCACAATGGGGAGAGTAATAAAAATGAGCTTGTCTTTGGTGCAAAGCCGCGCTTTGCTTGGGCTGGAAGCGGCCAGTGTCACGGTCGAGGTGCATCTGGCCAACGGCCTGCCCAGCTTTACGCTGGTCGGGCTGGCAGAAACCGAGGTCAAGGAGGCGCGCGAACGCGTGCGTTCGGCCATACAGAATGCCGGCCTCGAGTTTCCAAATAACAAGCGGATCACCGTCAACCTGGCGCCAGCCGACCTGCCCAAGGACTCCGGCCGCTTCGACCTGCCCATTGCGCTTGGCATCCTCGCGGCCAGCGGGCAGATCCAGGCTGCAAGCCTGGCCGGGCACGAATTTGCGGGCGAACTTTCCCTTTCAGGCGAGCTGCGGCCCGTGCGCGGCGCGCTGGCCATGGCGCTTGCGCTGCACACCCGCGGCATCGCGACACGGCTGGTGCTGCCTACCGAAAGCGCAAAAGAAGCGGCCCTGGTGCCCGGCGGCGAGGTGTACGGGGCCAGGCACCTGCTCGATGTGGTGCAGCGCTTCATGCCTGAAGGCGGCGCGGCGCAGCCGGCCGAGCCGCCCAGCGCGGACGGCTGGGCACGCATCCAGGCCGCCGAGGCGGGCGCTACCCCCCGATATGCCGACCTGGCCGACGTGAAGGGACATGCAAGCGCCAAGCGCGCATTGGAAATTGCCGCCGCCGGCGGGCATAGCCTCCTGATGGTCGGCGAGCCCGGCTCGGGCAAGTCGATGCTGGCGCAGCGCTTTGCCGGGCTGCTGCCGCCGATGAGCATCGACGAGGCGCTGGAGACCGCGGCCGTGGCCAGCCTGGGCGGCAGCTTCTCGACCGAGCGCTGGATGAGCCGGCCGACTTCTGCGCCGCACCACACCTCCAGTGCGGTGGCGCTTGTGGGCGGCGGCTCCCCTCCACGCCCCGGCGAAATCTCACAGGCGCACCACGGGGTTCTCTTTCTCGATGAATTCCCGGAGTTCGCAAGGTCCGCCCTCGAGGCGCTGCGCGAGCCGCTCGAAACCGGCACCATCACCATTGCGCGGGCCGCCCGGCGCGCCGAGTTTCCCGCGCGCTTCCAGCTCATCGCTGCCATGAACCCCTGTCCTTGCGGCTACCAGGGCTCGGCACTGAAGGCCTGCCGCTGCACGCCCGACCAGGTTTCGCGCTACCAAAGCAAGCTCAGCGGCCCGCTGCTCGACCGCATCGACCTGCACATCGAAGTGCCCGCGGTATCGGCGCACCAACTGCTCGGTGCGCCGGCCGGCGAGGCGACCGGCAGCATCCGCGCCCGCGTGGTTGCCGCGCGCAACTTTGCGGTGCAGCGCCAGGGTAGCCCGAACCAGGCACTGCAAGCCGGCGCCATCGACCGGCACGCCGCACTGGACGACGCCGCGCGCAAGTTCATGGTCAACGCCGCAGCCAAGCTCGGCTGGTCGGCGCGCAGCACGCACCGCGCGCTCAAGGTGGCGCGCACGGTGGCTGATCTGGCCGGCGCCGAATCGGTGCAGGCCGTGCATGTGGCGGAGGCTGTGCAGTACCGTCGGGGGTTGCGAAACTGACTCTCCAGCAGTGAACACACCCGCCCCAACGCTCTACAACCGCCGCATGGTCGGCTGGCTCTCGCTCGGCCAGCTCATCACCTGGGGCAGCGTCTTCTACGGCTTCGCGCTGCTGATGGAGCCGGTCGAACGCGAGCTGGGGCTGAGCCGGGCGCAGTCGTCACTGGCGTTCAGCCTTGCGCTGCTGGCCGAAGGTGCACTGGCGTGGCCGGTGGGGCGCTGGATCGATCGCGGCCATGAGCGGGCGGTAATGACCGGCGGCTCGCTGGTCATCGTGGCCGGCCTGCTGCTCCAGAGCATGGTGCACAGCGCTCTGGGCTTCTACGCGGCCTGGGCGCTGCTCGGCGCGGGGTTGGCGGCCACGCTCTACAGCCCTGCGTTCTCCATCGTCACGCGGCGCTTCCCCAACGACTTTCGACGCGCGATCATCACGCTGACGTTTCTCGGCGGGCTGGCGAGCACGGTATTCATTCCGCTCGTAGCCTGGCTTATTGCGGAGCTCGGCTGGCGGCACGCATTGTGGGTGCTCGCGGCCATTCATCTTTTCATTTGCGCGCCGCTGCATGCGCGGGTGCTGCGGCATGCACCCGCTCCCGCGGCGGGTTCGAAAGCCGGGCGGCCCAACGCAGGCGAAGCGGCGGCCGTAGCGCCCGCAGGCCACTACATGCGCACCGCCCCGTTCCTGCTGGTGGGCGTTTTCACAGTGTTGCTGATGGCGGTCACGGCCGCGTTGCCGCCGCACATGGTGAGCCTGTTGCGCGGTGCGGGGCTCAGCGAATCGTGGGCCATTGCCGTGCCCGCGAGCATCGGGCTGGTGCAGGTGCTGGGGCGGGCGTTGCTGTATTTCTTCGAGCACCACTTCGACCTGCATCTGGCGAACCGGCTGATTCCCTGCCTGATTCCGCTCGGCCTGCTTGCATTGCTCGCGGGTGCGGGCCACCCGGGCGCCGCGCTGCTGTTCGTGTTTTTCTACGGCATGGGCAACGGCATGCTCACCATCGTGAAGGGCACCGCGATTGCGCAATACGTGAACCGCGATCACGTGGCCACGCTCAACGGTGCACTGGGGCTGCCGAGCGCCATCGCCCGTGCCCTGGCGCCGCTGATGCTAGGCGTGCTGTGGCAGCCGGGCACCGGCTACACGCCGGGCCTCTGGGTGCTGCTGGCGGCCAGCGTCGTCGCGGTGCTGGCGCTGGTCGGCGCACAGCGCTGGCGCCGCGTGCCAGGCGCGCCTGCTACTTGAACTCGTGGCTCACCACGGGCGCCGAGCGGCTGTCCTGCACCGTCACGCGTTGCCGGAACACATCGAGATCGCCGTTGCGCACTTCGATGTTGTAGATGCCCGGCCGCAGCGAGAGTGACTTGAGCGGCGGGCTCACGCCGCGGTCGGCACCGTCGACGAACACCTGGCCCCAGGGACGGATGTTGAGCACCACGCGCCCGTTGCCGGGCGGAGCGGCCGGCGGCGCAGGCGGCGTGGCGCCACCGGCCACCACGGTGGGAACCGCAGTGGTCGGCGTGGTGCCGGGGGCTGCGGGGATGGTGGGCGAGAGCCGGTTCAGCTCGGCAATGGCGTTGCGCGCCTCGCGTGCATGCAGGCCGCGGCGATACCGGCGCAGGTAGGCCTCATAGCCTTCGCGCGTGTTCTCGGCCTGGGCGAGGTTCCAGTCCTCGACCTCCGAGGTGGCAAGCGCGGGCTCGGGGGGTGTGGCCGGTGCGGCCGGTGTCGGTGGGGCTGCCGCGGTGGGGGGCGCTGCAGGTGCAGGCGCGATGACCGGCACGTTGTCCAGCGGCGTCAGCGAAGCGGCCGGTGCACTGGCCGCAGGTGCGGCAGGCGTGGCGCCACCCGGGGCTGCGGCCACGTTGCTGCTGGGTGCGTTTTCGCCAGGCGGCACGGCCGGCGGCGGCGCGTTGGCGGACATCGGCCCCGAGGGCGGAGGCACCGGCACCATGGCGGTCGAGGTCTCTTGCCGGCCGGAACTCAGGCGAAGGCCGATCCAGCTGCCCACGGCGACCAGTGCAATCACCAGCACGCCCACCAGCTTCCATGGTGGCCGCGACGACTTGCTCGCGGGCGCGGGCTGCTGCTTTCCGGCGGCGGGTGCCGCGCGCACCGGGGCGGCTGCTTCGCGCGCTGCGGCGGCCTTGGCCTGCGGTGGTTCCACCCGCTCCGAGGTGGCTTCGGGTTGGGGCGGCCTGGGCCTGGCCGGTTCCGGTGCGGCGGCCTCGGCGCGTGCAGCGCCCGCCGATGCAGTGGCCGCTGCAGCCACTGCGGGTGCCGGAGCGGGCGCAGCCCTCTGCGGCTCGGGCACCGCTGCAGGTGCCGGCTTGGCGGATGGCGGAACAATCACGGCCGGCGCCGCCAGCCCGCTCACGTAGGTGTCGCCAAGTTTGGCAAGGCCCAGCTCGGCCGCAAACGCCGCCACGGTCTGAGTGCGGTCCTTGCTGTGCACCGCCAGCGTGTGGTCGACCGCGGCGCAGAACCCCGGGCTCAGGTCGCCGCGGCCCAGCGAAGACAGCGGCACGTATGCGTCCTGCACGCTGCGCACCACGGCCGAGGGCGGCGGATGCCCGGTGACCGCGCGGTACAGCACGGCGCCCAGCGCATAGAGGTCGGTCCATGCGCCCTGCAGCAGCGTGTTGTCGTCGGCGTACTGCTCGATGGGCGAATAGCCCGACTTCACCATCACCGCCACTTCGTCGACCAGGTCGGCAATCGACTTGCGCGCGGCGCCAAAGTCGAGCAGCACCGGCAGGTCGTCCTGCTGGATGAAGATGTTGTCCGGCGCGATGTCGCGGTGAAAGCACTGGCTGCGGTGCAGCGTTTCGAGCGCGCCGAGCAGCGGGCCCAGCATGCCGAGCAGCCAGGCCTCGGTGATCTTCGATGGCTCTTCCTCGGCCAGGCGGCGCAGCGTGCGGCCGCGGTAGAGCTGGATGGCCATGTAGGCGGTGCTGTTCGCCTCCCAGAAGCGATGCACCCGCACCAGCGCCGGATGGCTGAACTGCGCAAGCGTGCGCGCCTCGTTGATGAAGCTGCGCAGGCCCGCCTGGAACGTGGCGGTGAGCCGGTCGGAACGCACATGCACGCTGTCGTCGCCCACGCGGCGTGCGAGCATCGAAGGCATGTACTCCTTGATGGCCACCTCGCGCTGCAGCGAGTGGTCGTAGGCGCGGTAGACGATGCCGAAGCCGCCTTCGCCGATCACTTCGAGCAGCTCGAACTCGTCCAGCCTGTGGCCCGTGCCCAGTGGATGCGGCCGCTCTTGCGGTTCGGCCGGCGCACTGCTGCTGGCATTGCTGCTGGCGTTGGTCGTCATGCATGTCCTCCCGCGGCGGGGGTCTGTTCAGTCATGCCCATGGCACATGCCCCTGTGAAAACAACTTCGAAAACAATGGCGTGTTGAGGCCTCCACCGTGCGCGGCGGTGCGCAGCGGCGAGCCGTCCGCCTGGTTGGTCCACCAGTAGCTGGTGCTTCCGAATGCATCGAAGCACAGCGGAAGCTCGGGCCAGCCCAGGCGCTGCTGCGCGCCTGCGTCCGAGGCGGCGGGCCCGAGGATCGAAAGGATGTCGTCCGAGCCGCCGCTTGCGGTGTGGAAACCGCCGTGCGCCGCGGCCAGCACCTGCTGGTCGAACTGGTCCGGCGCCACGCTGTGGCGAATGGCCTGCAGCAACGCGGTGCCGCATTGCCAGTACCACGCGGCCGAGCCTTCGAGCATGGAAGGCCGGTAGCTCGATGCAGCCACCTGCAGCGTGACGCAAGCCGGGTAATAGCGCCCCACGCGGTCGCAGCTTGGCGCAATGCAGCCGAACTGCACCGCGTCCACGCCCTGCGTTGCCGGAATCGCAAAGTTCCAGACAGGCGCGACAACGTAGTGCCGCGTCATGGCATCGGGCCAGCGCTTGAAGGAACCGAGGCCGTTCTGCATCCATCGGTCCCACCAGGCCTGCAGTTCGCGCGGCATGCGCCGGTAAAGAAAGTCGCCGGCGGCGGGCAGCTTGCCGTACCAGCCGATCTGCTCGTCGGCCGGCACCCACGCGCGCGCCGAAGGAAAGCCGCTGTTCATGTCAAGACTTTCCCGGGCATGAGAAGCCGTTCATCTGACTCAGCCGAAGCGGGTTGTAGACGCTGTTCGCGGTCACGACCAGCACCACCTTCTTTCCCTGCATGTCGAACGTTGCGTTGAACGACTCGGGCGACCTGCCGGCCGAGACGGAGGCCTTGTCGAAAAGCCGGTGCAGCGCCCAAGGCCCTTCGGTCACGATGCCGCCGGCCGGCGTGCCGTTGGCGGTGGTCACCTGCAGCCGCACCTGGTTGCTGTTGCGCGGGCCGGGCCACTTCACAGTGCTGGGCGCCTGCGGACCATGCGCATAGCGCACCGTCTGCCCGTCGATGTCGAGCGTGAACTGGGTGAGCGCGGCGTCCATGTCCTCGGGCCGGATGTCGATGGTGAACGACGGCGTGCGTCCGCCGGCCATGCCGGTAAAGAAGACATCGCGGATCGCCTGCGCCTTCTGGAACGAGTCGAGGTACGACGAGCGCCCCGGTGAGCTGCCGTCCACGCCCTTCTTGAACGCCCATGGGTTGACGGACGTATCGACCTGCGAGGCGAGGTTCTTCTGGAAGAAGTCGTCCATCATGCCGCCCGGCGAGAACAGCTGAGCAAAGTCGCCGGCCGCCACATCGCGGTTGGAGCCGCGCGAAAACGGATAGCGCCCCGCAATGGCCTGGTTGCAGAACTGGCCGATGGTGGCCGCCGCGCTCTGCCCGATGTTCTGCCGCGTCACGGCCGCGGCCTTGGACGACGCGGTGGCCGAGAGATCGTTCAGCATGCCCTGGAACGGCACCGGCAGGCGGCCCGCCTCGGCCTGCACCTTGGTGACGGCATCGCCCGACGGCGGAATGTTGCCGCTGCGCAATGCCGTGTCGGTGGCGGTAAGAAAGGTGTAGAGCTCGTTGATGAGCGCCGCAGTGGCGTCGATGGGCGCCTGCCCGCCGGCCTTGGGCGCGGTCACCATGCGGCGAAGCGGCGCGAAGTGGTTGTCCACCAGCGACTCGGGCCGGTCCGGCGCGGTGTTGCGGCGCTGGCTGCCGTCGGGCTGGCCGATGAGCTGCTCGATGCGCTCGCGCGTGCTGGCCACGCGGTTCTGCGCCTGGTCGAGCAGGCTGCGCGCCGCCTCGTCGTGGTTGCGCAGCAGGTCGGTCTCGCGCGCGGCGCCGCGAATGAGCCGGGACATCGGCGATTCCGAAGTCGAAAGCACGCGCGTCATCTGGATGCTCTGCAGCAGCGAGCGGCTGTCGGCCAGGCGAATGTCGGCCAGGTACTCGTCCCAGACGCGGATGTAGTCGGTGAGATACAGCCGGCGCACCTCGCGCAGCAGCAGCTCGCGCGAGGTGATGTCCGTCATGCCCGGTGCGCGGATCTGCAGCACCCAGCGGTCTTCCTGCTCGAGCGCGAGCGTGGTCTCGGCCATGCGCTTGTCGAAGATGTCCCAGTAGCCGCGGTAGGTGAACAGCGTGGGAATGCCGTCGGTCAGCGGCTTGCCGCTTGCGCGCTTGATGACCAGCGCCGATTCGGCACCGCCCGCCTCGGCAATGCTGAAGGCGTTGGGCGGGCTGGTCTGCAGCAGGATGCGGCGCAGCCGCGCATAGGAGCGCTGCGCCAGCGGCACGCCGGCCAGGCGGTCGCGCGTCTGCACCACCAGCCGGTCGTCCTTGGCAAAGGGCGATGTCACCACGCGGCCCGCAAACAGCGCCTGCAGGTGCGTCTCGAGGTTGGCGCGCTGCTCGCGCGTAAGGGCTGCGCCTATCTTGCGGTCCACGTCGGTGAGCAGCCAAGCCTGCAGAAAGTCGGCGTCGTAGCGCTCGGCGTCGTACAGCATGAGGTAGGCCTTGAGCGCCTCGTAGCTGTATTCGGCATCGGTCTTCGAGGCTTCGCGCAGCGCCTGCTCCACGCGCTGGGCCGCCTGCGGCAACAGCTTCGGCATCGGTCTTCGAGGCTTCGCGCAGCGCCTGCTCCACGCGCTGGGCCGCCTGCGGCAACAGCACGCTTTCGAGCGCTCGCTGGTAGACGCCGTCAGTGGCCGCCTGCAGCTTCTCGCCCTGGTAGAGGCCGAAGCGGTAGCTCACAGGCGGATCGCCGATGTCGAAGTGGCTCGACTTGGGCAGGTCGCGCAGGCGGTCGAGCACCAGCAGCGAGCTGGCGATGTCGCTGTTCGAATCGACCACCGTCGGCAGCTCGCCGCGCGCAGCCGCCTTGTTGAAGGCCTTGGCGTTGTTGTCCACTTCGGCCACGTAGTCGCTGTTGTTGCGCCAGCTGTTGACGCAGGCGCCCAGCAGCACCACCAGCAGCACGCCGATGAGGCTGTAGCCGGCCAGGTCGATGGCCCGCTTGCGCCGGTACCAGCGCAGGTTGGTGCCGGCCACGCCCGCATCGCGGAAGATCACTTGCTGCAGCAGTTCCTTCAGGAAGTAGCTCTTGCCCGGGCCCGGCGGCGGCGCCGGCGGCGCGTTGACTTGCAGGTAGCGCTTGATGGCGCCCATCACACGGTCGAAGGCGGTGCCCTCCTGCGTGCCGCTGGTGAAGTAAACGCCGCGCAGCATCGGCGCCACTTCGAACTTGGAGGGGTTGAACACGTCGGCCAGGAAGGTGCCCAGGATGTCCTCGAAGCTCGCGAACTGCTGCGGCAGCAGGTAGGCCTGCGCGCGGCGCATCTGGTCGGGCTCGGCGGCCAGCAGTTCGGGCAGGCGCTCGTCCAGGCGCTGGTGCAGCAGCTTGTATTCCTGGTGGAAGCGCTCGCGCAGGTCCGCCTTGGCGGGGTCGGCCGGGTTGGCGTCGATGGGAAAGGTAAAGCCCCAGACCTGCGAACGCTCGGCCCGGCCCAGCGAGCCGAAGTACTCGTTGAAGCCAGCCAGCAAGTCGGTCTTGGTAACCAGCACGTACACCGGAAAGTTGATGCCCAGGTCGTTGCGCAGCTCGAGCAGCCGCTTGCGCAGCGCCATGGCGTGGCGCGCGCGCTGTGCGTCGTCGGCCAGCGGCAGGTCGGCAATGCTGATGGTGAGGATTGCGCCGTTGATCGGCTGGCGCGGGCGGAACTTCTTCAGCAGGTCGAGAAAGCCCTTCCACTCGCTCTCGTCGGTTTCGCGGTTGCTCTCGTGCGTGGTGTAGCGCCCCGCGGTGTCGATCAGCACCGCCTCGTTGGTGAACCACCAGTCGCAGTTGCGCGTGCCGCCAATGCCGCGCACCGCGGCCTTGCCGAGCTGGTCGGCCAGCGGAAAGTCGAGGTCGGAGTTGACCAGCGCGGTGGTCTTGCCCGAACCCGGCGCGCCGATGAAGATGTACCAGGGCAGCTGGTACAGGTACTGCCGGTCGAACACCGCGAAGCGGCCCGCGGCCTTGCCTTCGGCACCCGAGCCGAAGCGCATGTTCTTCAGTATGGCCGTGGCATCGGTGAAGCCGCTTTGCAGCTCCTTGATCTCGGGCGCGTCTTCGGGCTTGGCAGCCTTTTCCTTCGCGGTGGGGGTGCGCAGTTGGTTGAGCAGTTGCGCGTTGAGCCGCCGCTCGCGCCACTTGCGGTAGAGCACCCGCGCAATCCAGATCGTGAACATCAGCGCGATGACCACGATGCGGACGAACTCGCTTTCGAACGGCCGGTAGCGGCCCACCGCAATGACGGGGCCGATGACCCAGATCAGGAACGCGACAGCCAGCAGACCGAAAAAGACCCACAGGTCGCGGCTCACGAGAAAACGGAAAATCGCGCGCAGCATCAGCGGGCTCCTCCCTGCGGCGCTGTGGTGGTGTTGGCCGCGGCCACGGGCGCCACGAGCAGCGTCACTTCCACACGCCGGTTGCGCGCACGGTTGGCGGCCGAATCGTTGGGCACCAGCGGGTCGGCATCGCCGCGGCCCTCGGCGCGCAGGCGCTCGGGCCGCGTGACGCGCGTGGCAATCATTTTCTTGACGGCATCGGCGCGCGCCTGCGAGAGCTGCCAGTTGGATGGGAAGCGCACGCTTCGAATCGGCTGGTCGTCGCTGAAGCCGCTGACAAGCACGTTGCCTTCGACCGAATTGAGCGCATCGGCCACGCGCGCAAGCACCGGCGCATAGCGGTCGAGCACGCGGTCGGAGCCCGATGCGAACAGGCCGTCGCCGCGCAGCACCACCACGCTGCGGTCGGCCTCGTCGCGCACGGTCAGCAGGCCGTCGCGAATCTCGGGTTCGAGAAAACGCTGCAGGCGCGGCTGCGCGGCCGGCAAGGCGACGGCACGCGCGGTTTGCGGCAGGCGCACCGCGTTGACCGCCGCAAAGGCACCGTCGGAGCGGCCGGCCAGGCTGAATGTGAGCACACCGAACACCAGCACCAGCAGCACTGCCGCCACGGCGCCCACGGCCCACAGCGGCAGCCAGTTGCGCGTGCGGCGCACCGGCGCCGTCGCGTCCTGCCAGTGCGGAGACAGCGGCACGGCAATTTCTCCGCGCGTCTGCCGAATGATCTGCAGCAGCCGCTGCTTGAGCGTTTCAAGCTGCGTGCGGCCGTTGTCGATGACGCGGAAGCGCCCTTCGAAGCCCATGGCCAGGCAGAAGTAGATGAGTTCGATGAGCTGCAGATGCTGCTGCGGGTTCTGCACCAGGCGCGACAGCAGTTGGAAGAACTTCTCGCCGCCCCAGGTCTCGTTGTGGAACATCACGAGCAGGCTTTGCGACGACCAGATGCTGCCGCCCCACGGCGTGAGCGCTGCGGCCTCGTCGACGGCAGTGCACAGGCAGTAGCGCGCACCGATGATCACCTCGGGTGCAATGCCGCTTTGCTGCGCGCGCGTTTCGAAGCGCCTGACCTCGTCGACCAGGTGCTCGCGCAATTGCGCGGGCGCATCGTGGTGGCCTGTGGCGCGAATCTGCGGAATCAGGTCGAGCAGCGGGTTGGCCGCCGCGACGAGCGGGTTGTTGCCCGCGAGCGCCGTGTCGCCCGCATGCGGACGCCGCGCGTCGTGCCATGCGGTGAATGACTGGGGCTGCTGGCCGAGGCCGCGCGATGCGGAGGGCATACCCGACGCATCGCCACTGCCCGGGTTGCCGCCATTGCCGTTGTTGCCGCCGCCCGGATTCGGAGGCACAAAGCCTCCCGGACCGACAGCCATGTCGTTGACACCGTTCATAGGGTCCCTCACGGACGAATGGCCCAGAACTCCATGGCCAGGCCTGGAAAGTCGCCAGCCAGGTGCATTGCAACGCCGCCCGATTTTTCGAGCTGGCGCCACATGTCGCCGCTCTTGTCGAGCTCGAAATAGTGGTAGCCCGCGTTGTATGGAATCTGCCGCGGTGCCACAGGTAGCGGCCGCACCGTGACGCCGGGCAATTGCAACTGCACCAGGTCGCGAATGCGCTCAACCGAGCCGATCTTGACCTGCGTGGGAAAGCGCTGCTGGATGGCATCCGCGGGCAGGTCCGCATGCACCGCGAGCACGAAGCCCGCGTTGCGCACCAGCACCGGGTCGGGCATGCGGCCCACGCGTACGCCGTGGCTGCGTTCTTCGAGCTCGATGGCAATGGCGCTCTGCTCGAGCACCGCCGACAGCGATCGCCGCAGCTCTTCCATCAGCGGCCGGATGCTCTCGTTGAGGTTGTCGTGGTCGTACACCGGCCACACCACGGGGCGCCGCGTGGGCGATGTGTGCGTGGCCAGGTGGCACGCCAGCTTGAACCAATCGGTGAACAGCTGCTCGGGGTGCACCTGCACCGCCTGCTGTGCATGCCATGTGGTCGCGAGATAGCGGTTGACCAGCTCGAGCAAAAGAAAGTCGGACACCTCGCTCACGCCGCCGCGGCCGGGCTGCGAAAGGCGCGATGCCAAGGCTTCGGAGCGCTGCGTGAGCAGCCCATGCAGCTCGGCAATCATGCTGCGCAGCATGGCGTGGGCCGAGGCATCGAGCACCGGCGGAATGTAGTTGGCATCGACCACCAGCTTGTGGTCGGTGCGGCGCTCTATCACGCGCACCGCGCCAATGGCCTGCCACTCCGCCGACAACGACGATGCGCGCGCCAGGCGAAGGCGCGGCTTTGCGAGTTGCAGCACCGCGGGGCCGAGCGCCACCGCATTGCCGTCGGCCACCTCGCGCTCGATCACGCCGAAGCGCGCGGCAGAACCTTCGTCTTCGGAAAAGATGACTTCTTCACTGCCGGTGCGCCGCAGCGGCAATGCGAGCACGATGAGTTCATCGGTCAGGTCGCTCGGCACTTCATAAGGCAGCGGCGCATCTTCGGCGCCAAACGAGAACGGCGTGCCATCGGGCAGCACGCCGGCACCGCCAAGCAATGACACGCGGCCGAGCGCATAGGCGTCGCGGTCGATGTCCAGGTGAAGCCATCCCCAATAGGCGCCTTGCAGGCCCGCCGTGCGGCGAGTGACGTACTGCTCGACATAGCGCTCCAGTTGCTGGAAGTGCTGGGGCCGCAGGTACATGCCTTCGGACCACACCACGCGATTCGCCAACGCCTGCGGGTGGGCGCCCTGCCTGCCAGCGCCCGGATTGCGAACTGTCACCAAAGAACCTCCTGGGGAGTGCCCACACTGAAGCAGGAGGCGCTTGCTGACGTCCTCCCGATTGATTCGTTATTTTTCTCTGATGCTACACGGCGCTTCTTACGTTTTGCACCGAATTTCTCGTGCGAATTGCTCGCACTTTTTAGCTACAAAGCTCAGAAGTTAACGACTTGGTAGTAACTCGATGCCCGTCTTGCGGATGGCGACTCGCACGGTTTGCTCGCTTGGCGAAAACTGCCACACCTTGTAGAGATTGGTTTGCTTCGGCTCCTTGAGCGGCAAGACGATGCGCCAGCGCGAAGCCTCCAGCTTGCGGTAGCCGGCAATGATGCCGATGGCCCGCGAGTCGAGCCCCGCTTCCCGCTTGAAGATGCGCTCTTCGCCGCTGCGCATGATGGCTTGGTCGGCGTTCACGAGCTCTGTCATGAGCGTTTCGCGATCGCGGTCCTGTAGTGCAAAGTAGTCTGCCGTCTCGAAGTTACCGGAAGATTTCAGTTCGAAGACTTTGACGAGAATCGGCGCCGGCTGGCCGCGTCCGTCGGGGTTGACGCCATCGTCGATGCGAATGGTGACTGCATAGGGTGTAGGCAATGACTTCGCAGTCGATGCGCATCCACTGAGGCCACCAAACAACGGTGCGGTTGCAAGTGCGCCTTGAAGCAAGGTTCGTCGATGCATGGGATCTCCCTCAATGGTTCGCGGCCTATATTATCGAAGTCGTGCGCACGAACGCAGTCGCATATCTCGTGCAACATCGCGAGTCTTATCAAGCATTGCCTTTCATTGCCTTTCGCAAGGTTGGAGAGAAGATTGAAGTCATGTCTGCCTGCTTTGGCGCTCACCTTATTTCTAGCTGCCGGTTGCACCACCACGCCTGCGCCCGAACCGCCGCAACCCGAGCGCCTGAGCCAGCAAGTGGCGCGCACCACGCTCGAACGCGCGCAGCAGGCGTATGACGAAGGCGACTATGCAAAGGCCATTACCACCCTGAAGAGCGGCGGCGTCTCGGTGTTCGATGCCGCGGAGCCCGCCACGCGGCTCGATGCAATGAAGCTCGAGGCGTTCAGCTACTGCGTGGCCAACCAGGTGCCCGAATGCCGCACGCAGTTCCGCAAGCTGCTCGATGCTTTTCCCAACTTCGACCTGAGCGTTGCCGAACGCAAGCACCCGGTGTGGGGCCCCGCGTTCGAGGCAGCCAAGCGGATGAAGCGTTGAGCGCCTGGAACGCTTTGAGCGGCGGCACACCGCAGCTCGACATGAACACGGAGATGCCATGCGTTGGACGGTGATCGAACATGCCGGCAAGCCGGTGACATCGGGGCCCTCGGCCTTGCTTGCGGCACCGGGCGGAACCATCGGCCGCAGCCCCGACAACCACCTGGTGCTGCCCGACGAGCAACGCCAGATCTCGCGCCTGCAAGCCACCGTGCGCTTCGATGAGCACGGCGTCGAAGTGCTGCGCAACATGAGCGCGGTGCTGCCCATCAGCGTGAACGGCCGCACGCTGCAGCACGAAGAAGAGGCGCCCGTTGCCGATGGCGACCGCGTGACCATCGGCAGCTATGTGCTCGAAGCGGCGAGTGGCAATCGCATTGCTGCGGCCGCACCGGTCGCACCTGTTGCAGCCATGGTGCCGCCGCCATCGTTCTCGCAACCGGCCGCCGCACCGGCACCTGTGCGCGGGGTTCCCGCACCGCACGCAATGGCCACGACTCCCGTGGATTCGCTGCTGCCCGCCGCGCCGGTCTCCGATGTGTTCTCGGATCTCTTCGGCGCGGGCGCGCTGCCCATCGGCGAAGCGCAAGCTGTCACTGTGGCAATGCCTCCACCCGCATCGGCAACGCCGCGCGCCGAAGCACCTGCGGCCCCTGCCATGCCGGCAACGCCTGTTGCCGCACCTGCATTTGCTCCACCGCCAGCGGCAGTGCCGCCACCGTCACAGGCAAGCACTCGCACAAGTGCCGCGTCGCAGATTCCTTCTGCGGCCGATTGGGATGCGATTCTTGCCAATGCGCCGCGCCGCGAAAAGAGCGCGCCCGAGCCCATGCCCGACCCCTTGGCGCACGAACCGTTCGAACTGCCCTCGCAGGCGCGCAGGAACCCGGTCGATCCACTCTCCGAACTGAGCCCACGCGCCACCCAGCCGGGCAACGATATGTCCGACGTCGCGTTGAAGCGCGGCGTCGACCCGCTTTCTTTCTTTGCAGCCGACAGCAACGCGCCCTCGCCGCTTTCCGATCCGCGCCCGACCGCGCTGACCCACGAAGACCCGCTGCGCGAGGTGCATCCCGCACTCGACCTGCTTGCAAAGCCGGCCACCGCACCGCAAGGGCACAGCCATTCGAACCATGCGCGGGAAGTGTCCGCGCAGTTCAGGCCGCCCAACCCCGTGGCCTTCGATCCACCGCCTCACGAGAAGCCGAAGAAGGTGGAGGCGGTGGCAGTGCCGGTGGAGCCGCCACCGCCAGCACCAGCACCGGCGGTATCGGCGTCCAGACCCGTGGCACCGCCTGAACCGGCTGCGCCGCCACCCGAGCCTGTCGCACCTGCGCCGGTTGCCACCGCACAAGCCCCGGTGGCCGCAGCTGGAGCGCCCACATCGCCGTCCTCATCGGACGAGCTCTTCAGGGCCTTTCTCGAAGGTGCCGGTGTGCCCGACGTCGCCGGCCAGCAGCCGCTCGACGCCGAAGCCATGCGGCGCCTCGGCCGGCTCATGCGTGCGTTCACCGACGGCACCATCGAGCTGCTCTCGTCGCGCGCCATGCTCAAGCGCGAAGTGCGCGCCGAGATCACGATGATCGTCGACGAGGAAAACAACCCGTTCAAGATTCTTCCCAACGGGCGCGCCGTGCTCATGCAGATGTTCGGCGCGCGCATGCCCGGCTTCCTGTCGCCCGAAGCGGCCGTGCACGACGCGCTCGGCGACCTGCAGTCGCACCAGCTCGGCATGGTGGCCGGCATGCGCGCCGCATTGCTCACGGTGCTCAAGCGCTTCGACCCCACCGCGCTGAACGACGCCACGCCGCACGACGGCGGCCTCGGCGAAAAGCTGCTGCCCGGCGGGCGCGAGGCGCGCTTGTGGCGCCAGTTGCAGAAGCTGCATGCGGAAACCACCGCAGCCGTCGAAGACGACTTCCAGGCCGTCTTCGGCCGCGCCTTCCAGCAGGCCTACGACAAGGAGATGGAACGACTGAAGGAGGCACGCCGTGCTTGAGACCACCCGTGCCTTCGCGGTTCCCATTTCCACCTCGCAGTTCTCCTGCGTGGGCGAGCGCAGCGGCAACCAGGACGCCATCGGCTACCACCTCGACGAATACAACGCCTGCTTCGTCGTGAGCGACGGCGTCGGCGGCAACGCGGGCGGCGAACTGGCCGCGCGCATTGCGGTCGACACCGCGCTCAACACCTTCGTGGACAATCCGTCGGTCGAGAAGGAAGACATCCAGCACGCGGTAAAGGCAGCCAACGACGCCATCCTTGCAAAGCAGCGGGAGCTTGCCGACCAGAGCCGGATGAGCGCGACCATCGTCTCGCTCTTCGTCGACCGCACCAGCGGCCAGGCCTGCTGGGCCCACGTGGGCGACAGCCGCCTCTACTGGTTCCGCCGCGGCGCGCTGATGCAGCGCACCGAAGACCACAGCCTGTCGGAACGCTCAGGCGAAGCCGCCATGGAGAACGGCGTCAACGGCGGCGAGCGGCTGGTGAAGACCAACCTGCTGTACCGCGCACTTGGCGCGCGTGCCACGGCCGAGACCACGGTGTCGACACCGCAGCGCCTCGCCGATGGCGACGCGTTCCTGCTGTGCACCGACGGCCTGTGGCAGCTCATCTCGCAGCAAGTGATGGAACGCTCGCTGCAGCTCGCCGACAGCGCCGAAGAATGGCTCGCGCTGCTGCGCCGCGCGGCCGAAGCCAAGGCCGACGAATCGCGCGACAACTACTCGGCGCTGGCGGTGTGGGTGGGATTTCCGCAGCAGGTCACGCTGGCGGGAACGGCTGCGCCGCGCCCATCCGCCTGACTCGGCCTGCGCCGGAGCGGGGCTTTTTCAAGCTGCGAGCATCAGCACCTTGAACTGGCTCGGCACGACGCGCATGCCGACGATGTTGCAACGGTTCTGCACCGTGATGCTGGTGACCCGCGTGGCCGGCGTACCCTTCAGAAGCACGGTGAACGCGCCTGTCACATGACGCGATTGCTGCATGAACGTCTGCGACACGACGCCGCCCAATACCCCCGGCTGATCCCCCAGGGTGATGGGCGTGGTCGTCGCCATGTTGTGCGCGGGCATCGCCATGAAGAGGATGTTCCAGGCATTCGGAACAGCCATCGGTCCCATGGCCATGTTCGGGTATGGAATGGGCACCGGCGTCTTGCAGACGTCGGGGAATGCCATGTCCATTCCCATGAGCTGGCAGTTGGCAAACATCTTGTCTCTCCTTGTCTAGCCCATGTGGATCTGGGCCGCGTCCACCTTCACCAGCTCCTGGCCGGTGACCATGGTGTGGTGGCCATGAATGCGCACTGTCTCGCTGGCCTTGTGGTCGATGTGGCCGGCACGCACCTGGTCGACTTCATCCGTCAGGCGCAGCGTCTGGCGCGCCATCTGCACGATGCGATCGGCCACGGTCTCGAATACCTTGCCGACCAGCCGCACGCTTCCGGCCGCGGCCTGCACGGCGCGCGTCACCAGCCGCAGTTCACCGATGTCGCACTCGCCCTCTTCCGCCTTGAGTACGAAGCGCCTGTCCGCGCGAAGCCTGAGCTCCGAGGCACTCGCAATGGTCACCCGGCCGTTGCCGGCAGACGCGAAGGTGACGTCGCCCGCCGCCTCGATGCAGCTCGACGACGCATCGGCCTGCTCGATCACGGCGATCAGGTAGGCTCGCGCGCTGTCGGGACCGGACACCAGCACGGTATCGCCGCGGGCCGGTTTGAGCAGGCAGCTCGCCGCGCGCCGGCAGACCCAGACAGCACCCTGCTCGTCGTCGACGGTGACACGCCCGTCCGGCAGCAATGCGGCGACCACCCCCTGGAAGTGAACCGGAGCCGTCAGCTTCGAGACCTTGTGCAGTGAAACGACTGTCATGGAGATTTCCTTGTTTCGATGGGTAAACAGTGGAACGGACAGGCCTGGCGGCATCAGCGCGGCGGAAGGATCTCTTGAGCCTTGAACAGCTCCGGATCGTTTTCGATGATGCCACCGCTTCCCGAAAAGCGCGCATCTGTGCGCGCGGCCCGATGAAAGCGGGTGCGCAGAAAACGTGCCTCGCGCAAATCCGCGGAATGAAGTCGGGCATAGGAAAAATCGGCATCCTGCAGGTCCGCGTCGCGAAAGCTGGCCCCCCCGGCCTGCGCGCGATGGAACACGCTCAGCGGCAGGCGCGAGCGGCTGAAATCGGCACCTTCGAGTTTGGCGTCGGCCCAGATCGACTGATCGAAGATGGCACCGCTGCAATTCGCTTCACGCAGATCGGCCTCCGGGAACATCGTCTGGGCGGCATCCACCCCGCTGAAGTTCGCCTTGGTCAGCACGGCGCCCTTGAAGTTGCTCTGGGTCAGCACGGCCCCGCTGAAGTCGACACCTGCCATCGCGCTGTCGGTGAACTGGCAGCGCAGGAAGGCGGTGTGCGGCAAGCGCTGGCCTTCGAGATTGCACTCCATCAGGATCGAACCATCGCATCGGGCCTGGGCGAACTCCACCGTGCGCAGGTCCATGCGAAAGAACATCAGGTGCAACAGCTGGGCCCCACGGCAATCGAGCTGATCGACCCGTGATTCGGTGATGACGATCTGATCGCAGATGCCGGGTTTCAACACCGCGTGCCCGAGCTCGCACCGGACAAAAGCCACCCGCTCCATTTGCGCCTTCTCGAAATCCGCGTGAGCCAGCGAAGACTCGAAGAAGTTGCTGTCCTGCATGAACGCGCGGCCGAGTTGCGCGGCTTCCAACCGACACCGAAACGCGCGCACGCCTCTCAAGCTGGCCGCCGAGAGGTTCGCTTGATCGAAGTTGCATTGCGCCAGCGAACTGTCGTCGAGGCTGGCGCCACGCAGATTCGTCCGGCTCAGGTCGACGTGCTCCATCTGTGCCCCCGACAAGTCGACGCCGCTGAGGTCCTGGCCCGCGAAACTCGCCTTGATCACCGGTTCGCCATGCCGAATCTTGTCCAGAAGTTCTTCGACTGTCATCGAACCGGCTCAGTCCTTCGTGCAGGCAAGGTCTTGGCTCCCTGGGTGTAGGCGCCGGTGAAGGTGGTCGAGCCATCCATGGCGGCCTGCGACACGTCGGCGCGAAACAAATTGGCGTCCTGCAGGCTGGCAAAGCGCAGGTCGGCCTTGGAAAGATTGGCATCGATGAGGTTGGCACCGCGCAACGAGGCTTCGCGCAAGTCCGCGCGAATGAACAGGCTCTCGCCGGCATGCAATCCCTCCAGCCGCGCGCGCCGCAGGTCGCACTCGGAGAGGTCGCAGCCTTCAAGACGTGCCTTCGCGAGATCGGCGCCGACCAATAGGGCGCCGCGCAGGCCGCACTGCCTGAGCGAAGCGGCGCAGAACACGGCCTGCACCAGGCTACAGCCATGGACGAAGGAACAGGTGACGAGGCTGGCCTCGGTGAAGTCGACCCCCTCCTGCGCATCGACGGTGACGAAAGCACAGGCGTTCAGCGCGGCGCGTACGAAAGACACCCCCCTGAAGCTGCACTCGATCCAGCTCACCTGCTTGAACGTGGCGTCGTCGAAAGCCATGTCTTCCAGTGCCAGCTTGGCCATCGCCATCTGCTCCCAGTGCGAGCCGCGCGCATCGCAACGCACCCATTCGCTTTCGGCCAGATCGGCTTGGTTGAACACGGCCTTCGCCAGCACGCAGGAACGAAAAATGGTCTTGCTGCAACGCGCCTGCACGAAGCTCGCACCCGTGAAGTTCGCGCCTTCGCACTGCGCGCCACCCAAGTTGGCCTCGTCCAGCCGTGCATCGGTGAGCGAAGCCCGGACAAGCCGCGTGCGCGCAAGCACCGCGCGCGTGAAGTTGCAGCCGTCGAGCCGCGCGTCGCTGAAGTCGACGTCTTCGAGGTTCGCTTCCGTGAAGTCGGCACCGCGCAGGTCCAGGCCCGAGAGGTTGGCACCGACGAAGCTCATGCCTGCGAAACGACGCTCACCGCTGGCTGCGGCCTCGAGACGCCGACGCAGCCGTCTGGAGCGCAGGCTGCTGGCCGGCGGCGCCGGCTCGAGCAGGTGTGCGCCGTAGAGGTGTCCCATGCGCGCGCTGCGCCCGGCCTGCTCGCGCAGCCGCGCGCTTTCGGCGGCCTCGTCGGATGTGAGGGGCGTCCGGCGCTCGCGCGCCGCGTCTTCCTCGAGGCGCGCGAGGTCGCGCAGCAGGCGGTCCGGGTCGAACCGGCGCTGCACAGGCTTGCCGGTCCGAGACGCCACCTCCGCCATGGCCTTGTCGATGCTCGCCTTGATCTCGCCGGACAGCTTGTGCGGATCCATCTGCGACAGCGGCGGGATAGCGATATCGGGTTGAACCGCAGCGGGCATCCCGTGCGCGACGGCCTGAGCCCGGCTCTCGGCGCTGCGGGCAAGGGCCGCCTCGCGCATTTGCTCGAGGGCCCGATCGGCCTTCTCGGCAAAGTCGGGCAGATCGTCCA
Organism: Variovorax paradoxus; assembly: GCF_029919115.1. Lineage (NCBI taxonomy): Bacteria > Pseudomonadati > Pseudomonadota > Betaproteobacteria > Burkholderiales > Comamonadaceae > Variovorax > Variovorax paradoxus. The sequence goes on along the minus strand of NZ_CP123990.1, from coordinate 396,021 downwards.
CGGAGGCAGGCGGCTGCAAGTCCGGTTCGGACAGTGGCGGCAGATGCTGCTCGGGATCCAGGCCCTGCGCCAGCAGGCGGGCGCGCAGGCGTTCGTGCTCGCGCTGCCGGCCTGCGCGCAGGTTGCGCACCAGCGGAAGCGAGGCGATATCGGGCATCTGGTCGCCGGCCCACGGCCCCATGACCTCCTTGGGGACCAGGTCGCTGTCGCGCAGGACCAGCACCGCCTTGGCTGGATCGATGCGTTGCTGCAGCACCTGTTGGTAGTGGGCGAGCGGCCGCGGCTGCCCGCGCAACTCGAGCGCGGGCATGATGTGCTTGACGTCGGCCGCGTCGTCCTCGGCGATGGGCGATGCACCGTGCCAGATCAGGATGACTCGCTCGGCGTGCGGAAAAAACCAGGCCGTGCTCAGGCGCAGCGAAATTTCCGACAGCGCGCCACCGTCTTTCTGGAAGCTGGCGAAGCATCGCGCCTGCCAATCGGGCAGCTGGCCGCGCATCACCGGCTGCCGGGGGTGCATGTTCCACAGTTCGTAGCCGGCGCCCGGCGGTAGTTCGCGCTGGCCGGGCAGGCGCTGGTCGGCAGGCGCGGCATTGAAGTAGCGCCAGTCCATGTCGTCGGCGAAACCCGGGTAGTCGTGCTGCAGCCACTGCTGGTCGTAGGCGCGCCCCATCAGCGAGAGCCGCTGCGGCCGATCGGGGGGTACGGCGCCGAAACCCGCAGGCACGATGCGCCGCCCGGGTGCATCCTGGCGCGCGCCGGGCAACTCGACATTGGGAAGCCGGCGCGTATGCACGCCGTTGACCGTTTCATCGAAGCTGCCGATGCCTTCGGGGTTTTCGGACTCGCCCGGGCCGCCATAGGCATGTCCCCAATCCAGCCTCAAGCGCTCGAAAGGCTGGGGAGGCGTAGCGCGGCCGTCAAGCCAGTAGCGATCACCGCTCACCAGCAACGACTTGGCCTGGCCATGGAAGACGGCCTGGGCCGCGCACAGCGTCTTGTCGTCCTGGTGCGCCGTGTACGCATAGCCGCTGACCAGCCACTCCGGCTCGATCTTGGGCACGCCCAGGTCCAGCACGTTGCCGGGCCCGATCTCGTCGGCCGCCAGCTTCCAGAGATCCTGGTCGGGCATCAGCAGCGGCTCGGGCGCCAGGCTCGCCATCGCGAAGACCGAGACGCCCAGCAGGTCTTGCCGCTGCCGCCGGAAGGGCCGCGTGAGGATGCTCAGGCGAAAGGGCTTGATGGTCTTCATGGGGCAGCGGACCTGCTTCAGCGCATCGGCTGGTCGATGGCGATCTCGCGCGAGACCGGATCGAAGCGCAGCTTCACGGAGCGCCCCGGAGCGAAGTCGGCGAGCTTCACCGGACTGATCGGGGCGTCCAGTTCAGTCTGGTAGGCGGGCAATCCGCCCTCGGGCCGTACCTGGAGCTTGAGCCGCACGATGATGTAGATGCGCTCGACCCGGACGCCGGTGTCATAGCTCTCGAGCACCGTCGCTACGGCCGGCTGGCCCGTACGAAGCACCCGCTCGGCGCGATCCGCCCCCATCACCTCGCGGTTGACCACACCCTGCATGTGCATCATGCGGAAGACATGGCGCTTGCCCAGCGTGATCATCACGAACGCCAGCAGCGCGACGACAGCGATGGGGACAATCAGATACCAGTACTTGGTGAACCACACGGCGAAAAGATCCAACATGCGCCCCCGTCTCAGAGATAGACGGTGATGCCTCGAGGGTTCACCTTGATCTGGGACAAGTCGATTTTTGTCGCCTTGTTGTCCGCCGTGAAAACCGTCTGGGTGGTGGTAAAGAGGCCGACCGCACCGCTGGCGGAATACATGTCGAACTTGTTGATGGCGCCCGTGATCGAGTAGGCGTTGAAGCCCAGGTTCTGGGCGGCGACGCTGATCACCGCCACGTTGGCGAAGACGGCGACCCCGTTGATGCTCACGGTCATACCGTTGATCCCCATGTTGAAGCCCTTGAAGGCAATGCCCCAGTCCGTGAACGTGACCTTCTTTGCCGACTTGTCCTCCACGTGAGGTGCATCCAGGACGATCTTGGTCGGTGACTTGACCGTGATGTCCGACTTGGTGCTTTCCAGGTTCATGGGGCCATCCGTCGTTGCGTTCAACGACGTGTTCGCATGCACCTTTTGCGCGCCCTTGACGAGATAGTCCTCGTCGCCGTCGACCGTCACCTTCTTTCCCTTGGTGTCTTCGGTATACAGACCGACCACCTTGGTGGTCTGGGGGCCATCGATGTCTTCCTTGAGCGACGTGCCGATGATTCGCTCTTCACCGCTGTCCACCGTGTCCTTGCGCTTGCCGGTGACGTGGATGGTCTGATTCCCGATGACATCGACCTGCTGGTTGCCGCCGTCCACCTTGATGAACTGGTCGCCGCCGTTGACAGTGATCTTCTGCGGCCCGCCCTTGTTGACCGTCAGCGTGTGCGGCCCGTTGACCGTCTCGTCCAGGGAGGTGTTGGTGGTGTATTTGTCCGCGCCTTCGATGGTCGTGGTTCTCTTGCCTGCGACCGTGTCGGCCTCATCGGCTTCCACGTCGAGCTCGAAGTTCTTCTCGGCATGGATCCGCACCAGCTCGGAGCCCGGCGCATCGTCCAGGATGAACTCGTTGGCGTTCGCCGGCGTGCCGTCCTGGCTGCGGCTCACGAAGCCGCTCACGGTCACCTTCGCGGGCAGTTCCAGCGGCGGCATCTGGTCCGAGTTGTAGACGCGGCCGATGATGATCGGACGGTCAGGGTGGCCGCCGATGAAGTCGACGATCACCTCCTGCCCCTTGCGCGGATGGTTCACGGCGCCGTAGTTCGAGCCGGCCCAGGCACTGGAAACGCGCACCCAGCAGGAGCTGTTCTCGTCGCTCTTGCCATAGCGGTCCCAGCGAAACTGCACCTTCACGCGGCCGTATTGATCGACCCAATACTCCTGGCCGGCCTTGCCCACCACGGTGGCGGTCTGCGGTCCGTTGGTGCGGGTCATCGGCGTTACGCGCGGCGGACGGAACGGGTACGAGGTGGGCTGCACCGCAAAGCTGAAGCTGTAGTGGCTGTCGGCCGCGCCGCTCTCGTAGCCGCCTTCGCGCAATGCATAGGCCACCGAGACAATCAAGTATTCGCGGTTGTCGTCCTGCCGCGGGCAGTTCTGCATGGTGAAGCGGTAGCCGGGCGCCATGCCGCGCACGCTGCTGTGGCCAACGTCGCGCTCGGCCTGCGACTGCGCCTCTTCGAGCCTGATGCGCGAGTAATGCTCGCCCTGCTCCACCTCGCTGAAACCGCCGAGCCATTCGTAGATTTCGTAGGTGTCGTGCGGATTTCCGCGTGGCTGGCTGCGCATGCCCATCAGGTCGGCCTTCGACTTCTTGAAGTCGTAGTCGTCCACCACATAGGTGCCGGGGCGGATTTCTTCCGTCACCTGCCATTGGTCGATCACTTCCTGGAAAGGATCCGGGTCGCGGTCGGCAGCCAGATAGCTGATCTTGGGATAGCCCGGCAGGGTTTCGTGCGCGCCGATGTCGTCGGCAAGCACCAGCGTGTGCTGGTTCTTCTCGTGCTTGAAGTAGTAGTAGATGCCCTCGTGCTCCATGAGCCGGCTCACGAAGGCAAAGTCGGTTTCCTGGTATTGCACGCAGTATTCCCACTGCCGGTAGCTTCCGCTGAGCTTTTTCTCGACCGCGAACTTGTAGTCGGCAAACACTTCATCGAGGATGTCGACAACCGACTTGTTCTGGAAGATCTTGCAGTCGCTGGTGCGCGTCAGGTACCAGAGCCAGGGCCGCACGGTGGCGCGGTACACCACGTAGCGCGACGTGCTGCTCTCCCTGCCCACCATGGTGAACCGCACGATCTGGCCGTTGAGAAACCGCGGTTCGCCAACCGTCTGTATCTCGAGCGAGAGCGGCTTGCCCAACACCGACTTCATGTCGAGCGACACGCTCGGGCTCAACAGATCCACCTCGAACTCGAACAACTGCGACAGCCCCTCGGCGCCGTGCATCGAGCGGAATATCAGCTGGTCTTCCGCCAGCGGCGTGTGGGCTTTGACGATGCGGTTGGCCATGGCTTACTCCCTTTCTTCGCTCAGCGTTCAGAAAATTCGTAGTGAAAGTCGTCGTTCGCAGCGCTCAGCCGCACGCCGGCCAGCTTGCGCGCGCTCACCGTCGCACCAATGACTTCTTCGCTCAAGCGCGGAAGAATGGTGTGCGTCAGGATCGCGTCGATCATTCGTCCGCCCGACTCGATGGCGGTGCAGCGGCGCGCCACCAGTTCGACGGCGCTGTCGTCGTAGTGCAGGGCAATGCCGTGGTTCGCATCGAGCCGCGCGGCAATGCGGTCTAGCTGCAGGCGGATGATGCGATGCAGCGCATCGGCATGCAGCGGGTAATAAGGCACCACCACCAGCCGCCCGAGCAGCGCCGGCGCAAACACCTTGAGCAGCGGTTCGCGCAATGCGGCCGCCAGCGGCTCGGGGTCGGGGCGCAGGGTCGGGTCTTCGCACAGCTGCATGACCAGGTCGGTACCGACGTTCGAGGTCATGATGATCACGGTGTTGCGAAAGTCGATGTGCCGGCCCTCGCCGTCTTCCATCCAGCCCTTGTCGAACACCTGGAAGAAGATCTCGTGCACGTCGGTGTGCGCCTTCTCGATCTCGTCGAGCAGCACCACGCTGTAGGGCCGGCGGCGCACGGCCTCGGTCAGGACGCCGCCCTCGCCGTAGCCCACGTAGCCCGGCGGCGCACCCTTGAGCGTGGAGACGGTGTGCGACTCCTGGAACTCGCTCATGTTGATGGTGACGAGGTTCTGCTCGCCGCCGTAGAGCGCCTCCGACAACGCCAGCGCGGTTTCGGTCTTGCCCACGCCGGAGGGGCCGCAGAGCAGGAACACGCCGACCGGCTTGTTCGGGTTGTCCAGCCGCGCACGCGCGGTGCGGATGCGGCGCGAAATGGTTTCGAGCGCATCGGGCTGCGCCACCACGCGCGCCGAAAGAATTTCGCCCAGGCGCAGAACCGATTGCGCGTCGTCACGCACCATGCGCCACCACGCGCGCCGAAAGAATTTCGCCCAGGCGCAGAACCGATTGCGCGTCGTCACGCACCATGCGCCCGATGGGAATGCCGGTCCAGTCGGCGACCACGGTGGCAATGGCCTGCGCATCGACTGCGGCCAGGATGAGCGGCGATTCGCCCTGCAGCTGCGCGAGCTTGTCTTGCGCCTGGTTGAGTTCGGCGCGAATTTCTTCGGGCGCTCTTTCGGGCTCGGCCAGGGCGGCTTCGACCTGCGCCGATGCTTCGGCGTTGCCGCCCTCCACGTCCTCCGGCGCAGCCTCTTCAGCCTGCACGGGCACGGCAGCGGGCGACAGCTGCTTGCGCAGCGCGACGATGCGCTCGACCAGTACCGCTTCTTCCACGCGCCGCTTTTCCAGCAGGTCGAGTTCCGCCTGTGCGGCGGCCACCTCGCCCGCGATGTCGTCGACGCGCTTCGCCTCGCCGACACCGATGGCGGCTTCGCGCTGCGCGATGCCGCGCTCGATGCCCAGCACTTCGATGCGGCGCTGCAGGTCTTCGATGGCGGCGGGCAGCGCATGCTGGCTCAATGCCACGCGCGCGCACGCCGTGTCGAGCAGGCTCACCGCCTTGTCGGGCAGCTGGCGTGCGGGAATGTAGCGGTGCGACAGGCTCACGGCCGCTTCGAGCGCGGCATCGAGAATGAGCACGCCGTGGTGCTTTTCAAGCTCGGCCGAAATGCCGCGCAGCATGACCACGGCCTTGGGCTCGGTGGGCTCATGCACCTGGATGGTCTGGAAGCGCCGCGTGAGGGCCGGGTCTTTTTCGATGTACTTCTTGTACTCCGACCAGGTGGTGGCGCCGATGGTGCGCAGCCGCCCGCGCGCAAGCGCCGGCTTCAGCAGGTTGGCCGCGTCGCCGGTGCCGGCGGTGCCGCCCGCACCGACCAGCGTGTGCACTTCGTCGACGAACAGCACGATGGGCTTGGGGCTCTTCTCGACTTCGTCGATCACCTGGCGCAGGCGTTGTTCGAACTCGCCCTTCACGCCCGCGCCGGCCTGCAGCAGCGTGGGGTCGAGCACCCACAGCGACACGTCCTTGAGCGACGGCGGCACATCGCCGGCGGCAAGGCGCGACGCCAGCCCTTCGACGACAGCCGTCTTGCCCACGCCGGCCTCGCCGGTGAGCAGCGGGTTGTTCTGCCGCCTGCGCATGAGGATGTCGATGATCTGGCGGATCTCATCGTCGCGGCCATAGACCGGATCGAGTTCGCCCGCGCGCGCCTTGGCCGTCAGGTCGCTTGCGTACTTGGCCAGTGCCGAGCCGCCGGCCGCAGCGCCGTCCCCTTGATGAGCCGCCGCAGGAGCCCCTTGGCCGCCACCCTGCCCTTGCGACGCGGCGTCGAAGTCATCTTCGGGCGAACCTTCGGTCCACGCGGGGAGCTGGGCGATGAGCACGTCGGGCACGATCTTGTCGAACTCGCGCGAAATGCCCGAAAGCACCTGCCGCAGCCCGGGCGTCTTCACAATGCCGGCAAGCAGGTAGGCACCGCGGATCGACGTGGCCTCGAAGCGCAGGCTTGCATACACCCAGGCACGCTCTACCGCGTTGTCCACGTGCTCGGAAATGTCGCTGATCGACGTGGCACCGTGCGGCAGGCGGTCGAGCGCACGCACCAGGTCTTGCTCTACCGCATCGATGTTGAGCCCCGCGCGCTTGACGATGCGCAGCAGGTCGCTGTCCTGCAGCTGCAGTATCTGGTGCAGCCAATGCACCAGCTCCACATACGCGTTGCCTCGCAGCTTGGCAAACGCGGTGGCGGTCTCCAATGCCTTGTAGAGCATCGGGTTCAGTTTGGAGAAAAGAGAGACGCGGCGAATATCGGTCATAAGGCCATGGAAGAAACTTCAGCCGCCACGGAAGCTGCCGATGCGGAACGGGAAAACAATGCTTCGGGCTGGAACACCATGTCGCCTGCATCGGTGTCTGAAAGGCGCGTGCCGAGCCAGCTGCCCCAGCCCAGGCGCTGCCCGCCGCTCAGCTGCATGCCGCGGGCTTCTTCTTTCTTGAGCACCAGCCGCAGCTCCCAGGCAAACTCGATGCCGACGTACTGGCGCACCCAGTCGACCACCTGCTGGAGCCGCTTGCTGCCCGGCAGGAATTGGCGGAACTCGTCTTGCGAGAGCGGGCCCAGCTCCAAGCGGAATTTGCTTTGCGCATCGCGCACCGCCAAGCCAATGGTCGCGCCGCCGCCCAGCTGGTGGTTGCGCCCGAAGAGGCCGAGCCGGCTCACCTGCCGCTCGTCGATCATCACCCAGTCGCTCACGAATTCGTCGACGCGCACAGGCACGTCGAAGTACAGCTTGAGGATCTGGATCAGGCCTTCGGGGTTGCGCGTCTGGCGCACCAGGTGCCCGGCCATGAAGGTGCGCGCGTGGTCGGCAATGCGGTCGCGCTCCTTGAGGCCGGGCTGCCCCATGTTCATGAGGCTGGCCACGTAGTCGACAAAGCGATGGCCGTCGGGGCGGTCGAGGCTGTTGACCGATTGCGCATCGGCCCAGGCCCGGTAGAACAGCAGGATCAGCCGGTGATGAAACAGGTCGGCAAAGGCGCTGAGCGTGTTGTCGCTGTGGTGGCGCTTGCGTTCGCGCGCGTACTCGGTCAGGTGCAGCGGCAGCGGCCCGTTGGGGCCGAACAGCCCAAAGCCGTAGATCGAGATGCGGGGCGGGCCGTCGCCGTCCACATCCACGCCCGAGACGTTCGACGGCGCGAATGCCATCGAGGGCTCCTGCCCCAGGCGCAGCGGCTCGTCGAGCGGGCGCGGCGCGCGGCCCAGCAACGGATGGCCGCCTTGCGCATCGAGGCGGCGCAGCAGCATGAAAAGGTCATGCTCGAAAGGCTGGTCGACGAGGCCCGCCCACAAGACCGGATCGGCCTCCGGCGCACCGCGCCGCGCGGGCTGGGCAACCGCAGCCGGCTCATCGGGCACGTCCGATGGTGCCGCCGGTGAATCGTCGGTAAGGTGCAGCGCACTCATACGGCGGGGCGGCGGCCGATGCGCGGCGTCCACCGCGCGATTTCTCCGCGCTGCAGGCTGGAGAGCGCGAATTCGGTGAACGCGTTGAGCGACACATGCCGGCTGAAGAACTGCTCCAGCACGGCACCGAAAAGATAAGGGCTCGACCCCGAGAAGGCGACTTCGTCGATCTTCAGCGCCACCTCGACGCCGCGGCCGAAGACGATAGGGCCCGGCTCGGGCAACCGGCGGAACACGGGCGAGAGCGCCATCGAGCGCACGCCCTGGATCTGCCGCCGCACCGCCGGGTCGGCCAGGTTGCCGTACAGGTCGAGCATTTCGCGCAGCGCGGCCGCACCCTGGTTGGCATCGACATCGGTCAGGCTCAGGTAGTTGAGGCCCAGGTGGCTGATGAGGCGCCAGGTGAGCGCGCCTTCCGCCAGCGCGGGATACGGCCGCGACGGGCCGCGCAGTATGCGCACCGCGCGCACCGGCGCCGAGACGCGCAGGGTGAAATCGGATTCGAGCCCGGTGGGCAACAGCAACGGCAGGTCGCGGTTGGTGCACAGCGCATCGATGGTGATGTGCCGCAGGCTGTGCGGAAACGGCGCGTCGTGCTGGTCGACCAGCGCCACATACACCTCGCTGCCGGTGTAGCTGGTGCGGGTGCCTTGCGCGCGGGCACGGTCCGACACAAGGCGCGGCTCGCGGCGCAGCGAAAAGTACGAGCCGAAGTCGCCGTCGTCGGCCGCGAACGAGCCGAGAAACGGCCTGAACTCGCGCTCCTCGGAGCCGTTGCTCATGTGGCCCGTGACGCGTTCGACGGTGAAGATCTCGAAGTCGCGCGGCCGCGTGCGGTCGATCACCGCATGGTGCTCATGCTGCCCCGGCCCGACCGGAATGCGGTCGCTGCGGCGCGGCACCAGGTTGATGATGGGCGTGCAGAACAGCGAGAAGTGCCGCGCATCGACAACCCGCTCCAGGTCGCTGTCGGCACGGTCGAGCAGGATCACGATTTCCATCGTGCTGCCGCTCATGGCGGCGGCCGCCGCGCGCAGGTTCTTCACGCTGAAGAACAGGTAGCGATCAGGGAAGGCGAAGTACTCGTGCAGCAGCCGGTAGCCCTGGAACGAGCGCGCGTCGTAGGGCAACAGCGACTGGTCGGGGTCGAAGCCTTCGTGGCGAATGGCCTCGTCGCCCAGCGGCACGATGCGCGCGGTGCCGCCCGGGCCGCTGCGGCACACGGTGCCCACGCTGTGGTGCACCGCCAGTTCGAGCACGCGCAGCGCATGCAGCTCGGCGCCCGAAAGAAAGAACTCGAGCCGGTCGAGCGGCATCTCTGCAAACCGGGCGCCGCCCACCGCTTCGAGCTTGATGGTGATGGCGCTCTTGGCCTGGCGCGCAACCACGGGCATGGCGTGCGCAATCTCTGCCGGCACGGGCCCGATGCTCGCCTCGGCGATCTTGATGGGCCACAGCGTGACGGCATGGCCCGTGCGAAATTCGCAGGCCGTCTGCTCGCCCTTGATCATGCGGCCGCGCAGGATGGTGTGGCGCGGCAGCTCGTAGCCGGCCTTCAGCGAACCTTCGTTCAGGTTGCCGTCGATCTGCACCACGCCCATGGCGGGCAGCGGCGCCAGAAAGTTCGGGTACACCACTTCGAGCAGGCGCTGCGAGAAGCGCGGAAACTCCGCATCCATCTTCAGCTGGATGCGTGCCGTCAGAAAGCTGAAGCCTTCGAGCAGGCGCTCCACATACGGGTCGCTCACCTCGATGCCGCGCATGCCCAGCCGGCCGGCAATCTTGGGATAACGCTGCGCGAACTCGGCACCGAGCTCGTGCATGTAGGTGAGTTCGCGGTTGTAGTAGTCGAGCAGCCGCGCGTCCATCAGAGCCCTCCCGTCGGGCGAAGCACCATGTGGCCGCTTTCGAGGTCGAGCTCGGAGCGCAGGATGAATTCGATGGGGTAGGGCACCGACCACAGCGTGCCGCGGATCTCGAGTGCGAGCAGGTTGTGGTGCTCCAGGTCGGTGGAGTCGGTGACGCAGCGCACGTCGATGCTGTCTTTCATGATGCGCGGCTCGAAGTCGATGATGGCCGCGCGAATGGCGGCCTCGACGTCGGCAAAGTCGACCTCCGACATGCGCCCGCCGGCCCAGCCGCGCACGCCGTAGTTCACCACCGAGCGCCGGGCCCGCGGCATGGTGTTGATGTTGTGGTCAGCGCCGAAGTTCGTGGTGTTGAGCAGCCACTGCAAGTCGCGCAGCACCGAATCGCGCAGCAGCTTGCCGCTCATCAGGAAAGCGCCCGCGCGCTCCTGGCGGGTCTGCGGCTGCTTGTCGGTCAGGCGGTCGAGCAGCACCGGCTGCAGGCGGTCGCGTGCAACGCTTTCTTGCTGGTGGTCGCCCTCGGCCTCCATGGGCGAGCGGCTGGCTGGCAGGAGTGCACTCACTGGGCAACACTCTCCGCGGCGGCAAACTCGACCAGGCGAATGTCGAGCAGCGAATGGTCGCCGGCTTCGCTGATCAGCGTGCGCTGGCCCACGCCGGCGTACTGCTCTTCGCCGGCCAGCGGCAGCCAGTCGGTGCGGCGGCCCAGCGCGGCTTCGTCTTCCAGCGCGTCGAGCGCGCCGGGGTAGCGCACCGGCACCAGGCCGTTGAGCCCACGGCCGTCGTGCAGCACGATTTCGGCTGGCGCCCAGAGCAGGTCGACCAAGTGCTGCGGACGCGAAAACTTGAGGCGCCGCACCGCCGGCAGCGGCAGCCATGCGTAGCCCGAAGGCGTGAGCAGTTCGAGCACGGCGCCAATGCGCACGTCGCCGTCGCAAAGCCATGCGAACTCGATGCTTTGCACCGGCTCGCCGTCGATGGCCTGCGCGGCGCGCGAATCGGACCGGTCGACACAGCTCAGGGTGCCCTGCAAGGCGGGCGCGGCCCGGCGCGCGGCTTCGCGCAGGTCGGCCGCTTGCGCGGCCTGGTCGGGCGGCAGCGCCGCGGCGGCAATCAGCCCCGCGACCCAGTCGGCATCGCCGGCAATGACGGCCGGCGCACGGCCGCCGTTCCAGAATTCGGTTCGGTGGCGCTCGGCTGCCAGGGCCATCGCGCAGGTGGCGCTGGCAGGAGCAAAGGAAGGATCGATCTTTGCGGCGAGCTTGAGCTGGTCTTCAGCCCGCTGCCATTCGCCGCGCAGCGCAAGAAAGTGGCCGAGGGCAAGCCGCAGGCTGGCGTTCTGGGGCTTGGCGCGGATCTGCCGCTGTACCCATTCGGTGTGCTCGGCCACGGAGCGCTCGCCCAGCACTGCAAACCCATCGCCCATGAAACTTCCTCATTGACTCGCACGCGGCCGTTGGCCGCCGTTGAATATCTGCTGCGGGTGACCGGAGAACCCCGCGGCACGCCGCAATGCGGCGCGCGCGGAGCCGGTCAGGCAAGAAGGGAAATCAGGCTTCCCGGTTTTCCTTGATGTTCCAGGCCAGAACGGTTTCGGCGCCCTTGCCGCCCTTGTCCGTCTGCTCCCAGTACTGCTGCTTCACCTTGGCGGCCTGGAAGGCGAACTGCACCAGCACCGCATCGCTGCCCTGCTCGGCCGTGTATTGCACCGAGGTGACCAGCACTTCTTCGAGCGTGACGCGGGTGTATTCGATCTGCGAGCCGCCGGCCTTGCACACCGACACTTCGACCTTGCTCAGGTGCTTGCCGCTTGCGCAGTTCTTCATGACGGACGGGGCCGCCTTGTCGATGCGCGCAAGAACCTGCAGGTCGTTGAAGCTTGCCTTGCCCACACCGCCGCCACCGCCGCTGACCATGTTTCCAGGCTGCGTCGCTCCCCATGCAAACGACTTGATATCCGTCCAGTCCTTATGGTTCGAGTCCTTGGATTCGCCGTTTGCGCCCTCGACGCGCATGAACATGTCTACTGCCATGATTAACCCCCAAAGTTATATATGCCCGATTGCGGGACACCGTTGAACTAGCTGCTGTCCTTCTTGTTGGATGGCAGCTTCGAAACCAGCCGCAACGACACCGTCAGCCCTTCGAGCTGATAGTGCGGCCGGAGAAAAAACTTGGCGGCGTAGTAGCCGGGGTTGTCCTCGATGGCTTCCACCTGGACTTCGGCCGCCGCCAGCGGCTTCATTGCCTTCGTATCCTGGGACGACGTGCCTGGGCTGCCGTCCACGTAATTCATGATCCAGTCGTTGAGCCAGCGCTCCATGTCCTCGCGCTCGCGGAACGAACCGATCTTGTCGCGCACGATGCACTTCAGGTAGTGCGCAAAGCGGCAGCATGCAAACAGGTACGGCAGGCGCGCCGCCAGGTTGGCATTGGCCGTGGCATCGGCGTCGTAGTACTCGGCCGGCTGCTGCAGAGACTGCGCGCCGATGAAGGCCGCAAAGTCGGAGTTCTTGCGGTGCACCAGCGGCATGAAGCCGTTCTTGGCGAGCTCGGCCTCGCGCCGGTCGCTGATGGCGATTTCGGTCGGGCACTTCATGTCCACGCCGCCGTCGTCCGTCGGGAAGGTGTGGGTGGGCAGGTTCTCGACCGCGCCGCCAGACTCAACGCCGCGGATCGACGTGCACCAGCCAAACTGCTTGAACGAGCGGTTGATGTTCACGCCCATGGCGTAGGCCGAGTTGGCCCACGTGTAGCGGTTGTGCAGGGCCGAATCGGTTTCTTCTTCAAACTCGAACTCGTCGACCGGATTGGTGCGCGCACCGTACGGCAGGCGCGCAAGAAAGCGCGGCATGGCCAGGCCGATGTAGCGCGCGTCTTCCGATTCGCGCAGCGACCGCCATGCGGTGTGCTCGGTGTTCTGGAAGATCTTGGTCAGGTCGCGCGGGTTCGAAAGCTCTTGCCACGAATCCATCTGCATGACCGTGGGCGATGCGCCGGCGATGAAGGGGCAGTGCGCGGCTGCGGCAATCTTGGCCATTTCGCCGAGCATCTCCACGTCGGGCGGGCTGTGGTCGAAGTGGAAGTCGCCGATGAGCGCGCCGAACGGCTCGCCGCCGAACTGGCCGTACTCCGCCTCGTAGATCTTCTTGAACAGCGGGCTCTGGTCCCAGCCGATGCCCTTGTGGCGCTTGAGCGAGCGCGCCACTTCGCGCTTGGATGCGCACATCACGCGGATCTTCAGCTGCTCGTCGGTCTCGGTGTTGTTGACCAGGTAGTGCAGGCCCCGCCATGCGCCTTCGAGCTGCTGGAAGTCCTCGTGGTGAAGGATCTGGTTGATCTGCTCGGAAAGCTTGCGGTCGATCTCGGTGATGATCGCCTGCACGGTGCGGTAGGCGTCGTTCGAGATGGTGACGGTGCTTTCGAGCGCCTGTACCGCCAGCGTCTTGACGGCGCTTTGCACCGCCTCGCGGGCCTGGTCGGTCTTGGGCTTGAACTCTCGCTGCAGCAGGTCGGAGAACTCGTTGGGCTCGAGCGCTTCGATGGTGGCGGCTTGTGCGCGCGCTGTCTGTTTGGGTGCGGTGCTCATGATGGACGTCCTGTCGGCTTGCGCTGCTTATTCGGAAGAGGTGCCGGGGCCGCCGGACTTCTCGTTTGCCGCTTCCACCGCCTTGGCAACGGCGGGATTGGGCGCGGACGCGAGCGACTTGAGCAGCTCCGGGTTCTGCAGCGCCTGGGCAATCAGCTGCTCGGCGCCGTTCTTGCCGTCCATGTAGGACAACAGGTTGGAAAGCTCGGTGCGCGCTTCGAGCAGGTGCTGCAGCGCGCCCACCTGGCGTGCAATGCGCGCGGGCGAGAAGTCGTCCATGCTGTCGAAGGTGATGTCGACGTTCATCTGCCCTTCGCCCGTGAGCGTGTTGGGCACCTGGAAGGCCACGCGCGGCTTGATGGCCTTCATGCGGTCGTCGAAGTTGTCGATGTCCACGGCCATGAAGTCGCGCTCCGCCAAGTCGGGCATCGGGTCGACCTGCTTGCCCGCGAGATCGGCAATGACGCCCATCACGAAGGGCAACTGGATCTTGCGTTCGCTGCCGTAGATCTCGACGTCGTACTCGATCTGCACGCGCGGCGCGCGATTGCGCGCAATGAACTTCTGACCACTGTTTCTGACACGGTTGTCTGCCATAAGCTTCCTCTTGAATCTCTATGCGTTTGGGTCGGAGCTGACTCGGTTGCCCTATTCGGCGCTATTGCCCAGGGGCCGCCCCGCCAGGCTCTCTATCTTCTGCAAGCCCTCGGGTACGAGCTCTTCGATGATCTGGAAGAAATTGAGGTCCAGCAGTCTTTGCGCCCTTCGGATGAGCATGGGTGCCGGATGGCTGGGTTCGGTGCGCTCCATGTATTGGCACGCCTTTTCCAACAGCACCTGCACATCATCACGATTCGATATTTCAATATCTTGAATGCCCGCCAGGCGCTGGCCGCTCGCACCATTCGCAGCACCGGCAGAGCCTTGCCCATGCGAGGCAGATTGCGCCGCGTCACCACCTTGCGAAACTTCCGGCGCATCGGCCAGTGCCTGCTGGGCCTGCTCGGGCAACAACTGCACCACGGTGCGAAGAGAACGCTCGAGCCTGGAAAAATCGGGTGCCCAGCTTTGACCCAGCGCCCGCTCGGAGGTCTCGCGAATGCGCTGCAGCAGCTCCAGTGCTGCATGCAATGCAAGCACCGGCGGCGCCGCTTTTTCTTGCGCACGGCGTGCCACTTCGCGCAGCCGGCCGATGCCGCCGGGATAGTCGATCTGGTCGGCCTTGCTCGAATCGAGCAGCGCCTCGACCTGCCGCAGGCTCATCGACACGCCGGCGTCTTCGAGCAGGCGCGCATCGCGCACGCTGCGTCCCAATCCCTCGGCTTCGGCCAATGCGGCCAGCGCGTTCATGCGCGGCAGCGGGTCTTCGAAACCATCATCGACCACGCGCGGATGCACGTCGTCCCAAAACTTTTGCAGCACACCGTCGACCACGCGCAGGCCGTCGACATAGCCGGGCAACCCGCGGCTCTCGGTCCACGCCAGCGTGAGCGGAACCAGCACGCGCAGGTCGAGCGTGCGCTGGCACAGCTGCTTTGCAATGCGTTCGACGCGAGCCCAGTCGGGCGGCTCGGCCGGAATGATGGTCGAGCCGAACTGCTGCTCCCGCTTCCCGGTCGTCGCCTGCTGCAACGCCATGAAGTCGGGGTCGTATTCGAGGTCTTCGCCGCACGGAAACGGGCCTTCAACAGGCGACTGCAGTAGTTCGATCTCGCTTGGCGGCAACGCCATCTCCCTTTTATTTACAACCATCAACAATGGTTATCTTGAGGGGAACGCGAAGCGCGGTCAACAGCAACACATTGCTACGTGCTGCCTATGAATGACAAAGGAGTACAACTCCTTTTAAAGCGTAGAAAGAACGTTTACAGCAGTCCGCGCGCGCCAAGATTGCGCATCAACGCGCTTAACCCAAAAGTCCACCGTGGCGCCTGGTCCGAATGAACCACGCGATTCACCAGCGCGCCGAGTTCCGGCGCGGCGATGCGCACGCGATCGCCGACGACATGGGTGAATCCTTGCCCTGGACCATGACGGTCTTGTGTCGGCGCGAACATCGTGCCCAGAAACAACATGAGGCCGTCGGGGTAGTCGTGGTGCACGCCAATGGCTTGCGAAACCAGGTCGAGCGGATCGCGGCTGATCTTCGAGAGCGAGCTCGAGCCCTCGAGCTTGAAGCCTTCGGGGCCCGTGACTTCGAGCGCAACCGTGATGCGCCGCACGTCGTCGATGCCGAAGTGCGCATCGAACAAGCGGATGAACGGGCCGATCGCGCAGGAAGCGTTGTTGTCCTTCGCCTTGCCGAGCAAGAGCGCGCTGCGGCCTTCGAAGTCGCGCAGGTTGACGTCGTTGCCGAGCGCCGCGCCCAGGGTCTGGCCGCGGCTGTTCACGGCAAGCACGACCTCGGGCTCGGGGTTGTTCCACACTGAAGCGGCATGAATGCCGATGTCGGCACCGGTGCCCACCGAAGAAAGAACCGGAGCCTTGGTGAATATCTCGGCGTCGGGGCCGATGCCCACTTCGAGGTACTGCGACCATGCGCCTTGCGCCAGCAGCACCTCTTTCACCTTTGCGGCCTCGGCCGAGCCGGGCACGATGCCCGCGAGGTTGTCGCCGAGCACACCGCCCAGCGCGGCGCGAGTGGCCTCGGCACGCGACGCGTCGCCGCGCGCCTGCTCTTCGATCACGCGCTCGAGCAGGCTTTCGACGAACGTTACGCCGCTGGCCTTGATGGCCTGCAGGTCGCAAGGCGCGAGCAGCCAGGGCCTGGATTCGTCGTGCGCCGTTGCATCGCTGTTGGCAATGGCCTCGTCGAGCGAGGCGATGCGCGGGGCCTGTCCGCCCTGCAGCGCGCGGTGCACCGCATCGGAGGGCGATTCCTTCGCTTCGAGCAGGTCGCTCATCGTGGGCGCAAGCCTGGAAAGGTCGTGCAGCCCGCCCTCATGGACGGCCACCAGCACCGGTCCGACGCCGGGTTGCCAAAGGCGGCCGACAAGCGTGGCGCGCGCGGCGTCTTGCGGGAGGCTCGAGGGAGTGTCGAGGTTCAGCGGCATGGGAATTGTCTCTCTTGGGTTTGTCGGTAGATGGGTGATCGTAGCGCCGAGCTTTGATGCAAAAATGCGGCGCGCCAAGCGCCGGCCAACCAATACTACAGAGAGCCGACGATGTCGATGACCAGAACGATGCGCAGAGTCGTCGCGGTGATCGAACGGCAACCTTCGCCAAACCCACGCCGTCCGCCCAGGAACCCTATGGATCTCGAACTTCCCGGCAAGCTTCGCAAAGCACTGGAGCGTGAAGCTTCCGATGCGGGACGAAGCTTGCACGCACACATCATCAAGAAGCTGGAGTCGGTCACGCCGCCCGTCGAGGCAGTGAAGCGGCAGGTAGTGACGGCGGGCCTCCCCAAGCTGGTCGCCTTTCTGTCACGGGTGCCCGGCGTTACGGTGCTCTCGTCGGATTCGACTGCGGATGCCTATTGGTGGGTAAAGCTCAACCTCGATCTTGAACACCGATTCGCCTGGCAGGTGGTTCAGGAGCTTGGCTTCGTTCTCAACTACATATCGCTGAACGAGAAACTGCCCACCGTCTTCAAGCCCGTTTCGCCGCCGCCGTATATGAACGGCGGCCCGCACGAGTTTCTTTCCTGGGTGATCGAATCGACCTACAACTACATCGACCCCGCGTTGATAGCCGAAACACTGGAGGGTCGGCTGCCACGGCCGGTGGAAGACGCGGCGCAGTGGGACTCTGATGGCGAGTCGGCTTGAGCGATGCCGCTACGCGCGGCCCTGCCGCAGCTGCTTGGCCCATCGGAACGGCGCCGCAAGTCGCGAGACGCCCGAATAAAGCAGCTCGTCGTGCGTGCGTGGGTTCGAGGTCGAGAGTGCGCGCATGAACTTGATCTTCATGCCATCCGAAAGCGCCGATTCACCCGGTGCGCGCGGATGCAGGCCCAGCTTGCGCATGCAGTAGTTCACCTGGTAGACGTGCCCGCGCTCTTCCATCTCGGGCATTGCGTAGTAGAGAGCCAGGCTCACCGACACGTTCTTGTCGTTCAGGATGCGGTGCGGTGCAAGAGGCGGATGATGAACACCGATGCCGGGCTTGAGTCTCCAGACGCTGCAGGCGTCCGCGAGCTCGTCGCGGTAGATGCCTGCCACGGGGTTGTGCCGGTAGAAGTCTTCGATCTCGGCGGCCGTCAGCGCGCCGAACTCGCGCGGATAGAGCCACAAGTCCTTCTCGCCCTGCACCTGCATGAGAAAGTTGGTCTCGTGGTCGAAGTGATAGGGCACCGCCAGGCAGGGCGCGCTGAGAAACACCGAGAGGCTGCCCCATGTCATCTGGCTGCGCACAGGCCGGCGGGTGATTTCCTCGACGTCGGCCAGCAGCAGATCGAAAAGGTCGCCGTACTCGGGGTCCATCTCGTCGATGTAATGCAGCGCCATCCACTTGCCGTTCTCGCGGATCTGCTCGATGTCTTCGCGGAACCGGGCCTTGAGCGTGTCGCGCGGCAACTTCAAGTCGCAGGCCTTGAAGTAGCGCTTGTAGTGGTCGCCGTCGAATGCGCGCTCTGAAAGGCGCGCCAGGCGCTCTATCGACAAGAGGGGATGGTCGGCAAGGCCGTGCCGAAACGCGAAAGGCTGCTCGTTGAGTTGTTCCCAAGCCCCCTCTTCATCGTGCCGGATAAGGCCGGACGCAGCATGCTGGCCAACGCGAGGATTGCGCAGCTTGGGAATCATGGTTGTCTCCGGTTGTTATGGGGTCTGCAAGCAGAGACTAGGCGTTACAAAATCCGCGTCAATCGCCGTTTTGTCCTTTCTGGTCGTGACATTTGTAACAAGCCCCCGTGCTTCAGATCGCTGCAGCAATGGTCCTGGGCTCCAGGAAGGCTTCCATTCCAAAGACGCCGAACTCCCTGCCGATGCCCGACTGCTTGACGCCGCCGAACGGAGCACTCAACTCGGGCGCGATGCGGTTGACCAGCACCGTGCCGGCGCGCAATTGCGAAGCCACGCGCAGAGCGCGCTCCGCCTGCGACGAGAAGACATAGGCCTGC
Organism: Variovorax paradoxus; assembly: GCF_029919115.1. NCBI lineage: Bacteria > Pseudomonadati > Pseudomonadota > Betaproteobacteria > Burkholderiales > Comamonadaceae > Variovorax > Variovorax paradoxus. Next base: position 377,443 of record NZ_CP123990.1, on the reverse strand, counting down.
AAGCCATAGGCGGAATCGTTCGCGATGGCGATGGCTTCGTCCTCGTCGCCATAGCCGATCACCGAAAGCACCGGGCCGAAGATTTCCTCGCGCGCAATGTCCATGTCGTTGCGAACATCGGCAAACACGGTGGGCCGCACGAACCAGCCTTTTTCAAAACCATTCGGACGGCCTTCGCCGCCGGCCAACAGTGTTGCGCCCTGCACCAGTCCACGTCGGATGAAATGCTGCACACGCTCGAACTGCGCCTTGCTCGCGAGCGGCCCGATGGCAGTGGCAGGGTCGCGCGGGTCGCCCACGCGCATGGCGGCCACGGCTGCCTGCAAGTGTTCGATAGCCTCGGCCATGTGCACGTGCGGAACCAGCAGACGGGTGCCGGCCACGCAAGCCTGCCCGTTGTTCATGAAGGCGGCATTCAGCGCCATGGGCACCGCTGCCGGCAGGTCGGCGTCGTCGAGCACCACGGTGGCCGACTTGCCAGAAAGCGCGAGGCTCACGCGCTTCATGGTGTCTACCCCCGCGCGCGCAATGAGTTTTCCGGTCTGCGTGGAACCGGTGAACGAGATTTTCGCGATGTCCGGGCTGGTGGAGATTTCATCGCCCACGTCGTTGCCGCGCCCGAGCAGCGTGTTGAAGACGCCGGCCGGCAGGCCAGCGTCGTGCAGGGCCTCGGTGACAACCTGCGCCTGCAACGGCCCCAGCTCGCTGGGCTTGATGACCGAGGCGCAGCCCGCGGCAATGGCCGAGGCCAACTTGCTGCAAATGCTTCCGGCCGCGGCGTTCCAGGGCGCGATGAGGCCGGCAACGCCGACCGGCTCCATCACCACGGTGGCCCCGCCCAAACGGCGCTCGAAGTCATAGCCGCGCAGCGCCTGTGCCGTGGTGGCAAAGCACTGCGAAGCGTAGTTGCTCACCCACTGAGAACGGGCCTGAGGGCCGCCGTACTCCTCGATGGTGGCATCGCGGATCCGATCCGTGCGCGCCAGCACGGCGGCTTCGAGCTGCCTGAGCATTTCGATGCGCTGCGCCTTGGTGCTGGCCGCGAGCGCCGGCTGAGCGCGGGTGGCCGCAGCAATTGCGCGCTTCGCGTCTTCACGGTTGGCCAGCGTCACCGTGCCGATCACCTGCTCGGTTGCAGGGTTGGCGATCTCCAGGCGCTCGCTGCCCTGCACGGGCACGAACGCGCCGTCGATGTATGCGTGGTCGATGCTCCACATCGCGCTGGCCCTTATCCGCGCGCCACGTCGATGACGGCCTTGGCAAAGGCTTCGGGCGCTTCCTGCGGCAGGTTGTGGCCAATGCCGCCGCTGACCAGCCGGTGCTCGTAGCGGCCGGAGAACTTGCTCGCATAGGCGCTCGGTTGCGGATGCGGCGCGCCGTTGGCATCGCCTTCGAGCGTGATGGTCGGCACGCCGATCGCCGGCGCCTTGGCCAGCCGGTCCTCCAGGGCCTGGTACTTCGCTTCGCCATCGGCCAGGCCAAGGCGCCAGCGGTAGTTGTGGACGGTGATGGCCACGTGGTCGGGGTTGTCGAATGCCACGGCGCTGCGCTCGAACGTGGCCGCATCGAAGTTCCACTTGGGCGATGCGAGCTGCCAGATGAGCTTGGCGAAATCATGGCGGTTCTTCTCGTAGCCGGCGCGGCCGCGCTCGGTTGCAAAGTAGTACTGGTACCACCATTGCAGCTCGGCCTCGGGCGGCAGGGGGTTCTTGCCGGCCGCCTGGCTGCCGATGAGATAGCCGCTCACCGACACCAGCGCCTTCACGCGCTCCGGCCACAGCGCCGCCATGATGCACGCCGTGCGCGCGCCCCAGTCGCAACCGGCCACGGTGGCGGTCTTGATCTTCAATGCATCCATCAACGCGATGATGTCGACGGCGACCACCGACTGTTGTCCATTGCGCGGTGTGTCCGCCGAGAGAAAGCGCGTGGTGCCATAGCCGCGCAGATACGGCACGATCACGCGGAAGCCCGCGGCGGCAAGCTGCGGTGCAACGTCCACGAACATGTGGATGTCGTACGGCCAGCCGTGCAGCAGGATGACGGGGGCGCCGTTGGCCGGGCCCGCTTCGTAGTAGCCGATGTCGAGGCTGCCGGCTTCGATGCTCTTGAGCGGCTCGAGCCGCCTGGCGCTGCCTGCGCCGGCGGATTGAGCGAAAGCGGGCACCATCGAAGTCAGCTGCACGGCGGCCATGCCGAATGCGGCCTTGGCAAGAAAGGAGCGGCGGGGCAACTGGAGCGAAGCGGTCATCTGGAATTCCTTTAGGTGGTAGGTGATGGCAATCTGGAAGAGGTTTGTCAGCCGGATCGATGCGCATCTCCCAACTGATGGAAGCGATTGTTCGGCGCAGCGCGCGCGAGGCGGGCGGCTTTCGTATGCCTCTGTATCTGCGCCGGTCTTGCCAACAATAAATTTCAAATCGCGGCAACCGGGAGAGGAGTGAGGCGCCACTCGTTCGAAAGGTAATGTCGCAAACCCCTCCGTAGACACACAGGCATACAGAGAACGCCTGCCGGGCTGCATGCGCTCCTAGACTCGACGTAGCCGGCTGTCCAGCCGGCCTTTCATTCAACGTCGAACAAGGAAAAAATCGTCATGACAAAGTTCTCCCGCCGCATTGGCATGGCCCTGGTTGCCGGTGCCGCAGGCCTGGCCGCACTCGTGCCACTTCAGTCCGTTGCGCAGCCGGCTGCGAATTCGCAGCAGCGGGCAAAGCCCACGGTGGTGCTGGTGCATGGGGCCTTCGCCGATTCGTCCAGCTGGGACGGCGTGGTGCGCGGCCTGCAGGCGCAGCACTATCCGGTGGTTGCCGCTGCAAACCCGCTGCGCGGGCCCAAGTTCGATGCCGCAGCAGTTGCCAGCGTCGTCGATTCGATCAAGGGACCCGTCGTTCTGGTCGGCCATTCGTATGGCGGCTCGGTCATCTCGGCGGCCGCCAGCGGGAAGAGCAATGTGAAGGCGCTGGTCTTTGTGGCGGCGTTCGCGCCCGATGCGGGCGAGACGGCGCTCAGCCTGACCGGAAAGTTTCCGGGCAGCACGCTCGGCCCGACGCTCGCGCCCGCGGTGCCGTTGGCCGACGGGGGCAAGGACCTGTACATCCAGCAGGACAAGTTTCCCGCACAGTTCGCGGCCGACGTGCCAGTCGGCAAGGCCCGCCTGATGGCCGTGGGGCAACGTCCCGTTGCCGAGGCGGCATTGAACGAGCCCTCCGAAGCACCGGCATGGAAGTCGGTGCCTTCGTGGTCCGTCTATGGCAGTGCTGACAAGAACATTCCGCCCGCAGCGATGGCTTTCATGGCCGAGCGTGCCAAGTCAGTGAAGACCGTCGTGGTCAAGGGCGCGTCGCATGTGGTGATGACGTCGCATCCCGATGCGGTGATAAAGGTGATTGCCGAAGCGGCATCGGCACGCTGAGGATGGCTTGACGCGCGTTCTGGCGGCGCGTCACCGGCCTGTTTGCCCCGACGCGGCCCGCGCGCGTGCCACCTGCGCCTGCAGGTCGGTCCACGCCGGCTCCTGCGGCGCGAAGCGTGCGCGCATGTAGCCGGCGAGTTCGGCTATCTGCCGGTCGTCGAGCGCTTCGCGGAACGCCGGCATGAAGCCGATGTCGCGGCTCGCGGGTTCGCGCACGCCGTCGAGAATGGTGCGCAGCAGGTTGTCGGGCCGTGCGCTCGTGAGGTTGCTGTTCAGCGCAAGCGGCGTGTTCACGCCGAGCAGCGTGGGGCCGTCGCCGTCGTGGTGGCATGACGCGCAGGCGCTGTCGAACATGCGCTGCGCGGGGCCGAGCAATCGGCCTTGGCTGCGCGCGGCGGTGTCGACAACCTGCTGCGCCGCGGCTTGCGGCTGTGCCACGGGCGCCGGGTTGAAAGAAGCGAGGTACGTGGCCATGGCGCGCACGTCGGCGTCGGGCACCTGCGCCAGTTCGCGCACCACCTCGGCCATGGGGCCGCCTGCAATGCCGTGGCGCTGCGTGTGGCCCTGGCGCAGGTAGCGGTAGAGCTCGTCGGCGTCCCAAGGCACGGCCGATCTTGAAAGGCCGGTGAGCGGGGGCGCTTCCCAGCCGTCGATCATTGCGCCCGAAAGGAACGCGCTGCCGCCTTGTTCCGCGCCGAGCGCATTGCGCGGCGTATGGCACGCGCCGCAGTGGCCCAGGCCGTTGACCAGGTAGGCGCCGCGGTTCCACTCCGCGCTTTGCGTGGCCACCGGCTGCAGCGGTGCCGGGTCATGAAAGAGCGCGTTCCAGCCGGCCATCAACGGCCGCATGCTGAATGGAAACTTCAGCTCGGCCTTCGGCGTTTCGGCGCGCACCGCGGGCATGGACATGAAGTACGCATAAAGCGCTTGCAGGTCGTCATCGCTCGTCTTGGCGAATGCCGTGTACGGAAAGGCCGGGTACAGGTGATGGCCGTCGCGAGAGACGCCTTCGCGCATCGCGCGCTGGAAGGCGCTGAATGACCAACGGCCCAGGCCGGTGTCGGCGTCAGGCGTGAGGTTGGTGGTGTAGAGCGTGCCGAAGGGCGTTTCCATCGCACGGCCACCCGCATTGGGCACGCCGCCCGGTTCGGTGTGGCACACGGCGCAATCGCCGAGCGCGGCGAGCACGCGGCCGCGTTCGATGGTGGCTTCGCTGTAGACCGGGGCGCTGAGCGAAACGGGGGCGATGGCGGAGCGCCAGCCGAGCAGGCCGGCGACGAGGCCGATGCCGCCGATGAAGAGGGCGGCGCCGGTGGCGAAGAGGCCCTTGCGCCGAGGCCAAGGTGCATTGCCCCTTCCCCTTCCGGGGGACGGCGCCGGTGGCGAAGAGGCCCTTGCGCCGAGGCCAAGGTGCATTGCCCCTTCCCCTTCCGGGGGAAGGTTGGGATGGGGGCACGGCAGCGTCACCCTTCGAGCGCCGCTCGCCCCCACCCCCGCCCTCCCCCGGAAGGGGAGGGAGCAAAACCCGGTTCAGTTCGGCCAGCACCTTCTCCGGCGTGAACGGCGGCTCACGGAACCTCACTCCCGTCGCGTCGAAAATCGCATTCGCAATGGCCGCAGTCCCCGGCACCGAAGACGATTCGCCCGCACCCAGCGAAGGCTCGCCGGGCCGCGGCATGTGCATGACCTCGATCACCGGCACTTCGCGGAAGCTGATGATCGGGTAGCTCCCCCACTCGCGGCTGGCGACCACGCCGGTGGGCAACACACCCGGCAGCTGCGCGCCACCGTTAGAGCCTTCGCCTTGCTGCGGCGGTGCGAACTGCACCTCTTCCTTCAATGCGCGGCTCGTGGTCTGGATCACGTTGCCATGCACCTGGTGCTCGACGCCCGCGGGGTTGATCATCAGCCCCGCGTCGTGGCCCACCACCACGCGGCGCACATGCACTTCGCCGGTCTTGCGGTTCACCTCGACATCGGCCACCCACGCGGCCCATGCGGCGCCGAAGCCGGGCCACTTGCTGTGGATGTAGCGTGCATACGCAAAACCCTGGCCGAAGAGAATGTCGCCGCCCGCGCCAAGCCCGCCGTCGGCGTTTTCCTGCGGGCCGGTACGCATGCGCCAGCCCGCCTTCTGCGCGGTGGCCTGCACCAGCTCGACGGCACGCGGGTCGTTCAGGTGGCGCAGGCGGAACTGAACCGGGTCGACGCCCGCCGCGGTGGCAAGCTCGTCGATGTACGACTCGTGCGCGAACGAACTCGGCAGCGCCGACACCCCGCGCAGCCATGAGGCCCGCACGATCGGCGCCATGTCGTTGACCTTCACGCGAAGGTTGTCGTAGCCGTAGGGCGGGCGCGCCGTGCGGTCGCCCATCTCGAAGGCCTGCGCCACCGGCTCGATGGTGCGTGTAAGAAGCAGCGCGAGCGTGGGTGCGCCGTTCGATGGATAGGAGGTCTCGAAGTCGTAGGCCGCAATGCGGCCGTCGGCCATCAGGCCGCCATCCACTTCCATGAGCTGTGCGGCGCCCTTGGGCTCCCAGGCATGCTCCTGCTCGCGCGTGAGCTGCACGCGCACGGGGGCGCCCACTGCACGCGCGAGCAGCGCCGCGTCGGCGGCCACGTCGTCGGCACCGTTGCGGCCATAGCAGCCCGCTGCTTCCATGCGGACCACATCGACCTGCACGTCGTCCACGCCCATGAGCCTGGCGAGATCGGCACGCAGCACGTGCGGATTTTGCGAACCGGCCCAAACGCGCAGCTGCGTGCCGCTGCCGTCCTGCGGCTGCCAATCGGCCAGCGCGCACGAAGGCCCGATGGACGCATGCATCTGATAAGGCCACACATAGGTGCGGTGCATCGGCTGCGCGGCCGCGGCAAGGGCGCCGTCGACGTCACCTTCATCCACCAAGAGGCGCTGCGTCGACGGGTTGTCGCGCAAGGCCTGCGCCAGGTTCGAGAGGTCCGGCATGCCGGGCCAGGGCTTCCACGCCACGCGCAGTTCGCGCAGGGCCTGCTCCGCGTGCTCTTCGCGCTCGGCCACGATGCCGACGAAGTCGCGGATCACGACCACCGCACGAATGCCCGGAATGTGCGCAATGGATGTTTCGTCGACTGACTCGAGCGTGTTGCCGATGAAGTCGCCGTGGTCCGCGCCGGCGTATGGCGGGCGCACCACGCGGCCGTGCAGCATGCCCGGCACGCGCATGTCGTGCACGAAGACGCTCTCGCCCGCCAGCTTGGCGGGAATGTCCACGCGCGGCTGGCGCGTGCCGACGATACGGTAGTCCGCGGGGTTCTTTGGTTGTGCGCCGGGGTCGAGCCGCAGCACGGTGCGCTGCCCTGCCACCAGGTCGGCGTAGGTCACGCGGCGATCGGGCTCCTCGATCATGCGCACCACGCCGTTGCGAATCTGCAGTGCTTCAGTGGTTGTGCCCAGATGCTCCGCCGCGCACGCAAGCAGCCAGGCTCGCGCCTGGGCAGCCGCAAGGCGCAATGGCTGCGAATGGATCTGGATCGAGGCGCTTGCAATGGTCGCGCCCTGGTTGGGCGCGCGCGCGGTGTCGCCGAGCATCATGCGCACGCAGGGCATGCCCAGGTCGAGTTCTTCCGCCACGATCTGCGCGAGCGCGGTCTGTATGCCGGTGCCCAGATCGACGTGGCCGTTGAGCGCCGAGGCGCTGCCGTCGTCCCATACCGCGAGCAGGATCTCGTCGCCTTCGATGGGGTTGCCGGCTACGGCTGTGGGCTGGCCTTTGGCGGGAGGAGGCGCAGGTGGGGTTTCGCGCACCACGAGCAGCACGCCGTCGGCGGCGAGAAACTCCGCGCGTGTCCGGGGGAGATCGGCGCGCCGCGTCATGGCCTTTGCTCCCCGCATTGCTCCCTCTCCCCTTGGGAGAGGGGACAAGACAAGGTGCTCATGGATGAATCGCCTCGCGCATGCGCAGCGCAGCCCGCTGCACCGCGTCCAGAATTTCGATATGCGTTCCGCAGCGGCACAGGTTGCCCGACAACTCACTGCGAATCCGCGCCTCGCTCGCATGCGGATCGCGCGCAAGCAGCGCCGCAGCCTGCATCACCATGCCGTTCAGGCAATAGCCGCACTGCGCAGCCTGTGCGTCTTCGAATGCGGCCTGCACGGGGTGCCAATGGCCACGCGTGCCCAGCCCCTCGAGCGTGGTGACGGCGCGGCCTGCCACGCCGTGTGCGGGAATCACGCAGGCGCGTGCCGCCACACCGTCGACATGCACCGTGCAGGCGCCGCACTGGCCCAGGCCACAGCCGTACTTGGGCCCGTTCAGGCCCAGGTCGTTGCGCAGCAGGTGCAGCAGCGTGGCCTCGCGCGGCACGCCCGCAATCGAACAGGCCTGCCCGTTGACCTGCAGCTGCAGCGGCTCAGCGCCGCAAGTGGCCGTCACGGGTGTACATCTCCAGGTCGACGAACGTCGAACCGTTGTGGTTCCTCGCGCTGTATTCGACCGGGAAATCGCCGAAGCGCGTGCTGCCGATGCTCTCCAGCCCGGCGATGAAGCTGTCTCGCGTGAGCGTCTTGCCGCCGCGGCGCAGGCCCTCGACCATCACGCGCGAGGCGATGTAGCCTTCGAGCGTGGTGTAGCTGTCGATCTTCTCGCCGAACTCCGCCCGGTCGCGCTGGTAGTCGGCCACGATGGGCACGCGCACGGCCTCCGGCGGCGGCACGATGCTGGCCGTGACCAGCCCGGCAAGCTTGCCCTCGAGCCGCTTGGCCGAACCCGCCGCATCGGTAATGCCGACCGACAGCGTGTAGAGCGGCGCGGCCCCGCCGCCTGCCCGGTAGTCGCGAATGAACACTTCGACCATGCGCCCGGCCATGATCATCAAGACCGCGCCGGGCTTCACCTCGGCCAGTCCCGCGACCACCTGCTTCGCGTCTTCGGCGGTAATGGCAAGCGGCAGCGTCTTCACGACCTGCACCTTGTAGTCGGCCGCCAGCTGCTCGCAGGTGGCAAGGTTCGACTTGCCGAAGGCGCTGTCCTGGTAGACCACCGCAATCGACGAGAGGCTGATGGTGGAAAGGTGGCTGATGATCTTGCGCAGCTCCAGGTCGTAGCCCGCGCGCACGTGGAACAGCAGGCGGTTGACCTTGGCGCGGAACGAACTGGTGCCCACCAGCGGCGCGAACATGGGCACGCCGCCCTTCTCGGCCAGCGGCATTGCGGCCACGAGGTTGCCGGTGGCTACGTAGCCCGCAAGCGCAAAGACCTTGTCCTCGTCGATCAGCTTGGCCGTGTTGATGGCGGTCTTGGCGGGGTCATAGGCATCGTCGTACGTCACCAGCTCGAGCTTGCGGCCGTTCACGCCTCCCGACTTGTTGACGCGGTCGAAGTAGAGCTTGATGCCGGCGCGGTAGTCGATGCCGAAGTCCTTGGCCGGGCCGCTGAAGACGGCCGACTGGCCGATGCGGATGACGCTGTCGGTGACGCCGTTTTCCGCGCGTGCCGGTCGCAGGAGCCCGGGACCGATTGCCAGGGCTGCGCCGCCCGCCACGAGGGTGCGCCTCGAAATGGAAGTCTTCATGCGTCGTTCGTCGGTTTGTTTTGGTTTTTATTGCGGTGCGTTTGAATGCAACGGCGTGATGTGCGTTCAGGCGGCCTGGATGTCTGCGGACTGGATGCGCTTGACGCCCTTGGCGGTCATTTGCTTCCATGCCGCGGCAAGCGAGCCGTTGAGGTCGATGGCGCGCGTGGCGTCTTCGATCACAAACACCTCGAAGCCCGCCTTGCGCGCGTCGAGCGCGGTCCAGGCCACGCAGAAGTCGGTGGCCAGGCCGGCCACGTAGACCGTCTTGATGCCGCGCTGCTTGAGATAGCCGCCCAGGCCCGTGGCGGTCTTGCGGTCGGCCTCTTCGAAGGCCGAATAACTGTCCACGCCCTTGTGAAAGCCCTTGCGGACGATGACCTGCGCGGTCGGCAGCTTCAGGTCCTTGTGCAGGGCCGCGTCGTCGGTGCCCTGCACGCAGTGGTCGGGCCAGAGCACCTGGTTGCCGTACGAGAGCTTGATGCTGCTGAACGGCTTCTGCCCCGCATGCGCGCTCGCGAAAGACGCATGGCCTTGCGTGTGCCAGTCTTGCGTGACGACGATGTTCTCGAACGACTCGGCCAGCTTGTTGATGACCGGCACCACCTCGGCGCCGCCCTTGACGGGCAGCGTGCCCCCGTCGACAAAACAGTTCTGCACGTCGATGACGATCAGCGCAGACTTGTCGTTCGGCTTGATCTTCGGCGCCGCGAACAGCGCCCCGGCGGCACCCAGCATGCTCAATGCAGCCGTGGACTTGAGAAGGTATCTTCGCTGCGTGTCGTGCATGGTGTGCTCCGGTGGTTAGTGGAAAAGAAGAAAAACAAAGGCTCCGACGGGCTAGACGCTCAGGTAGGCGCGGCGCACTTCCTCGTTGGCCGCAAGCTCTGCCATGGTGGCCTGGTAGCGGATCTGGCCCTTTTCGAGCACATAGGCGCGGTCGGACACCAGCTCCGCAAAATGCATGTTCTGTTCCGACAGCAGGATGCTCACGCCTTGCGCCTTGAGCTCCAGGATCATGTTGGCCATCTGCTCGACGATGACCGGCGCCACACCTTCCGAAGGCTCGTCGAGCAGCACCAGGTACGGGTTGCCCATGAGCGTGCGCGCCACCGTCAGCATCTGCTGCTCGCCACCGCTCATGCGGCCGCCGGGCCGGTTGGGCATTTCGCCGAGGTTCGGAAAAAGCTTGAACAGGCGTTCGGGCGTCCACAGCGGCGCCTCGCTGCCGTCGGCCCAGCGCCGCGGTGGCTGCTTGCCGACCTCGAGGTTTTCCATCACCGTGAGATCGGTGAACACGCGGCGGTCTTCGGGCACAAAGCCGAGGCCGAGCTTTGCCGCGTGGTGCGGCTCGCTCTTCGAGATGTCATGCCCCAGAAAGCTCACGTTGCCCTTGCGCTTGGAGAGCATGCCGATCAGCGTCTTCAGCGTGGTCGACTTGCCGGCGCCGTTGCGGCCCATGAGCGCGACGACCTCGCCGCGCCGCACTTCGAGATCGACGTCGTACAGGATCTGCGCGGCGCCGTACCAGGCGCACAGCGCATTGGCCTTCAACAGTGTTTCGTGCGTGCTCATGCCGTTGCTGCTCCCACCGCCGCGTTCACCTCAGCGGCTTTTTCTGCAATCTTCTCGAAGGTCTTGCCGCTGCCGAAGTACACCTCCTGCACTTTCGGATGGTCGCGTATCTCGAGCGGCTTGCCCTGCGCGATGAGGCGGCCCCGCGCCAGCACGATCATGCGGTCGGCGTAGGCAAACACCACGTCCATGCTGTGCTCGGTGAACAGCACCGCCAGGCCGCGCTGAACCACGAGTTCCTTGGTGAGCGCCATCAGCGAATTGCGCTCCTTCGGCGCCATGCCGGCCGTGGGCTCGTCCATGAGCAGCAGCTTGGGCGCATTGGCCATTGCAATTGCGAGCTCGACGCGCTTCACGTCGCCGTAGGCCAGCTCGCTGCAAGGCCGGTCGGCCTGTGCCTTCATGCCGACCTGGTCGAGCAGTGCAATGGCTTCTTCGCGCTTGTGGTCCGCTGCGCGGCGCCACATCGAGAACAGCTTGCCGTCGTGCGACAGCATGGCCATCTGCACGTTTTCGGCCACGGTGAGGGATGCGAAGGTTTCGGCGATCTGGAAGGTGCGGCCAACGCCCAGGCGCCAGATGGCCCGGGGCTTTTGTCCCACGAGTTCATGGCCGTCGAACACGATCGAGCCCTGGTCGGCCTTGAGTTGGCCGTTCACCATGTTGAAGGTGGTGGACTTGCCGGCGCCGTTCGGACCGATGAGGGCGAGCAGCTCGCCCGCCTTGAGTTCGAAGCTGATGCCGTCTACGGCTTTGACGCCGCCGAAGGATTTGCCTAGGTTGTCTACTTTGAGAAGTGTCATGTGTTTACTCCCTCTCTCTCTCTGGGAGAGGGTTGGAGTGAGGGCTGGCTTTTTTCACCGCTGCCGATCGTTTGCTTCCCGAGGCCGGGTGTCGCCCCGGCGGGCGACTCACTTTCTTTTGCTTCGCCAAAAGAAAGTAAGCAAAGAAAAGGCGACCCTGCTTACTTTCTTTGGCGAAGCAAAGAAAGTGAGTCGCCCGCCGGGGCGACACCCGGCCTCGGAACCCCAAAAGAAGCCATCGCCCGAAACAGACCCGCCCCTCAAGTCCGCTTCTCCTTCAAAGCCATATCCGCTTCCGAACGACGTCCCCGCACAAACCGCTCGCTCAACTGCTTCGCAAACCCCGCAATCCCCTGCGGAAACAGCAACACCAGCAGCAAGATGATCGCCCCCAGCGTAGCCCGCCAGTAATCCGTATTGCGAGCCACCGTGTCATGCAGCCAGCTGAAAGTCACAGCCCCCACCACCGGCCCCGCCAAGGTCTGGATGCCACCCAGCAGCACCATCACCAGCCCATCGACCGATTTGTCGACACTCAAGCTTTCAGGCGAAATACTGCCCTTCGAAAACGCATAGAGCGCCCCCGCCAACCCAGCCGCGGTACCGGCAACCACAAAAGCCGTCCACTGCATGCGCTTGACGTCGATGCCGATGGCATCGGCGCGCAGCACCGAGTCGCGCCCCGCGCGCAATGCATAGCCGAAAGGCGAGAACAGCACGCGCCGCAGCATCAAGATGCCCGCTGCCACGAGCACCAGCGTGAGCCAGTAGTAAACGCGCTTTTCCGACAACCACTCCGAAGGCCACACGCCGGTGAGCCCGTTGCTGCCGCCGGTGAATGAATCCCACTGGTAGACCACCGCCCACGTGATCTGTGCAAAAGCCAGCGTGAGCATGGCAAGGTACACGCCCGAGAGCCGCACCGCGAACCAGCCGTAGATGAAAGCGCCGATGGCCGCGACCAGCGGCGCGACGACCAGCGCAAGCTCCATCGGCATGCCGCTCGCGCGCACCAGCAAGGCGGCGCCGTAAGCACCCAGGCCAAAGTAGGCCGCGTGCCCGAACGAATGCATGCCGGCCGGCCCCATGATGAAGTGCAGGCTGGCCGCAAAGAGCGCGGCAATCAGCAGGTCGATCATCAGCACCGTGGTGTAGGGCGAATCGGCGGTGAGCAGCGGCATGGCCATCAGCACCACGCCCAGCGCGGCAACAAGCCACAGGTAGCCCTTGCTTGCACGGCGCAGCGGTTCTTCCTGCATGCCCACGTAGCGGCTCGGCGCCTGCGGGCGGCCGAGCAGGCCCCAGGGGCGCCACACCAGCACGATGGCCATCACGATGAAGTCGACCACCAGCGTGAGCTTGGAGAACGACACGCTGTAGCCGAAGATGTCGACCACGCCCAGCCAGATGCAGACCGCCTTGATTTCGGACAGCAGCAGCGCGGCCACGTAAGCGCCGGGAATCGACCCCATGCCACCCACCACCACCACCACGAAGGCGGCACCGATCGTGTTGAGGTCCATCGCCAGGGTGGCCGGCTCGCGCGGCAGCTGCAGCGCGCCGCCGAGGGCCGCCAGCGTGGCGCCCAGCGCGAACACCGCGGTAAACAGCCATGCCTGGTTCACGCCCAGCGCGCTGACCATTTCGCGGTCTTGCGTGGCTGCGCGCACCAGCGTGCCCCAGCGGGTGCGCGTGAGCAGCAGCCACATGAGGCCGAGCACCACCGGGCCCACGACGATCAGGAACAGGTCGTAGGTCGGAAATTGCCGGCCCAGGATTTCGACCGAGCCCGACAGGCCCGGCGCGCGCGGACCGAGCAGTTCGTCCGGCCCCCAAAAGTACAGCACCGCGTCCTTGATGACGAGCACCAGTGCAAAGGTGGCCAGCAGCTGAAACAGCTCTGGCGACTTGTAGATGCGGCGCAGCAGCACCATCTCGATCAGCGCGCCGATCACGCCCACCGCAAGGGCGGCAATCAGCACGGCCGGCCAGAAGCCGAGCGTGCCGAGCTTTTCTACCAGCGTGTAGGCGAGGTAGATACCCACCATGAAGAAGGAGCCATGCGCAAAGTTGACGATGCGCGTAACGCCGAAGATCAACGAAAGGCCGGCCCCCACGAGGAACAGCGACGAAGCCGACGACAGCCCGGTCAGGAACTGAAGCAGCAGGGACGAGAGGCTCATGGGTGCAAGCGTTCCGGGGGAGAGAAGGAAAAGATCAGTCCGCGGCGCGCGACTTCTTCACGTCGGCGGCGGTGGGCTGGAACTTGGCGCCGTCGAAGTACGTGTAGTCGACCATCACGCCCTTGCCGTTCTCGTTCCTGGTCTTGCCCACGAACGCGCCCATGGTCGACTGGTGGTCTTCGGCGCGATAGCTGATCTTGCCGAAGGGCGAGTCGACCTGCAGGCCCTTGAAGGCGGCAATGAGCTTGGGCGTCTCGGTGCTCTTGGCTTTTTCGATGCCCGCCGCCACCGACTTGATCATGGTGTAGCCAACCACCGAGCCGAGGCGCGGGTAGTCCTTGTACTTGCCGTGATACGCAAGGAAGAAGGCCTTGTGCTCGGGCGTCTGGATGCCGTACCAGGGATAGCCGGTCACGATCCAGCCGTTGGGCGTTTCGTCCTTGAGCGGGTCGAGGTACTCGGGCTCGCCGGTCAGCACGCTCACCACCGTGCGGTCCTTGAAGAGGCCGCGGGTATTGCCTTCGCGCACGAACTTGGAAAGGTCGGCGCCGAACAGCACGTTGAAGACCGCATCGGGCTTGGCGTCGGCCAGCGCCTGCACCACCGCGCCCGCATCGACCTTGCCGAGCGGCGGCGCCTGCTCGGCCACAAATTCCACGTCGGGCTGCGCAGCCTTGAGCAGCGTCTTGAATGCAGCGACGGCCGACTGGCCGTATTCGTAGTTGGGGTACACCACGGCCCAGCGCTTCTTCTTGAGCTTGGCCGCCTCGGGCACCAGCATTGCGGCCTGCATGTAGGTGCCGGGGCGCAGGCGGAAGGTGTATTCATTACCGCCCTGCCAGGTCATCTTGTCGGTCAGCGGCTCGCCGGCCAGGAAGAAGATTTTCTTTTGCTTGGCAAAGTCGGCCACCGCCAGGCCTGTGTTCGACAGGAAGGTGCCGGTGAGCACGTCGATCTTCTCGCGCGCCACCAACTCTTCGGCCACGCGCACCGCGTCGCCGGGGTTGGCGTTGTCGTCACGCGTGATGAGCTCGACCTTGCGGCCGTTGACGCCGCCCTTGGCGTTGATTTCTTCAACAGCCAGTTCCATGCCCTTCTTGTAGGGCTCCAGGAAGGCAGGCTGGGCCTTGTAGCTGTTGACCTCGCCGATCTTGATCACGCCCTGGGCATGGGCAGGAACGAGTGCGGTAGCCAGTGTGGCAACTGCCGCGGCGCTGAAGACGTGACGCAATGGGTTCATGGGGAAACTCCTTGGGATCGAAAGGGAGAAAAAACTGGACGACGTGGATGCGGAGGGTGCGTGGTTGGGATTCAGCGAAGCCCGTCTTCACCCTTGATTTCACTGGCCTGCAGCCCGCCGATGCGAGGCAGCGGACGGCCGCTGTCGGTAATGGCCACCGCCACCACGATCTCGTTGGCACGCGGCGCATCGGAGACGCGGGCTTCGACGGCGTCGAAATGGCTGCGCACGAAGGCGGCGTCTTTATGGCCGAGCGGCACGTCGATGGCGGTGCCCAGCGTGCCGCGCTTCTTGGCAGAAGGCACCAGCGCCGCGCCCTTTTCAACGGCCACGCGCAGCGGCGCGCCCAGCTTGGGATGCAGGATGGCGGCCGCATGCTCGAGCTCGCCGTTCTCGCCCACGATGGCGGCCTTGCCGTAGCTCTGCGCCTGGCCGGGCTCGATGCCAAGTGCCTTCACGGCCTTCTGGCCGAGCAGCGCGCCCAGCTCTTCGCCGATGGCGATCAGCTCGTCGAGGTTCTCGCTGAAGCGGCCCGCATAGGGGTTCTCGATCACGGCGATGGCCACCGCGCGGCGCGTGGGCGGCGTGATGTCCTTGCCCATTTCCTTGCGGGTTTCGTCGACCTGGACGACGAGCTTGCGGATGTTGGCGGTCATGTCTTGTGTTCCTTCTTGTCTCTGTAGGGCCGGCTCAGCGCAGGCCGTCCCATTTGCTGATGTCCTTGGCGAGCAGCCCACCCACGCGCGCATGCACGCGGTAGCCCGTGCTCATGGCCAGGATGAAGACGATCTCGTCGGCCGCGGGCGCGCCGGGCACGCGCACTTCAATGGCGTCGAACTGGCCGCGCACGTAGCTGGCGTTGATGTTGGTGAGCGGCACGTCGAGCGCCGCGCCGGGCGGGCCGACCTTCTTGGTCGAGGGCACGATGGAAAGCGCGTTGCCGGGCTGGCCGGTTTTTTCTTCGGCCTTGCCCGCGGTGTAGGCGGCGCGGCTGCCCTTCCAGCCGAGCAGTTCGCG
The DNA here is from genome assembly GCF_029919115.1 of Variovorax paradoxus. Classification (NCBI taxonomy): domain Bacteria; kingdom Pseudomonadati; phylum Pseudomonadota; class Betaproteobacteria; order Burkholderiales; family Comamonadaceae; genus Variovorax; species Variovorax paradoxus. Next base: position 361,657 of record NZ_CP123990.1, on the reverse strand, counting down.
CATGGCGTAGCCGCCGGGCACATGCCAGAGCGCGCCGTGCTCGAGCTCGCCCGCGGCACCGACGATGGCGCCCTTGCCGTAGGTGGCGATCTGTTCGAGCGGCACATCCATGGCGGCATGCAGCTTGTGCGCCATGTCGACGCCCACGGGGTCGAGCAGCGCCATCATCGGCAGGATGTCGGGCTCGTAGCGGCCCGCAAAAGGATTGGTCAGCACCGCGCCGATGGCACCGCGCACCAACGGGGTGTCGGCGCGCGGGCCGAACTCGTGGTGGATGTGCTCGACATGGGTGAAGACGCGGCGTATATCGATCATGAAAGGAACCTTGCTTTTCGTTAAGCAAATACTGAACCAACTGCCACGGAGGCCGCCGCCGGCAGCGCCTTCGAGCATAAGGGTTCGACAAGTCGCCACTGCCCCTGGCAAACGAGCAGAACGGCCCAGACGAGCCCGCCTTTCTGCAGCACCTTGGCGCAGACAGCCCCCGTGTCCAGCGCGCTTTGTACCTGCGAAGGCGCCAGCGGCGGCACATCGACCGTGACCAAAATGTCGCCCAGGTCGCTATCGTCCTTGCATTCGTTCGCGGGGCGCCGTTGGATGGCTGCATCGTCCACGTCGACGGCATTGGCAATCACTGTGGCGGCGGCGTCGGCTTGCGCCGCCGTGGCGGCAAGCACCGTCACGCTGTCGGCAATGCCCAGCGAAAAACTGCGGCCGCGCCAGCCGCTGGTGGCCACGCCGCGCACCGGCTGATCGGCCTTGATCTCGAACTGGCCGTCGGTGGTGAGGATGCTGCTTTCACCATCGACATGCTTGCGCCAATCGAAGCGCGCCAGGTCGGCATACACACCCACGCGCGCCGATTGCCCGGGCGCGAGGTGCAGCGCAATGTCGCCGCCGTTGTTGATCCAGGCCCGTTCGACGCCCGGGCGGTCATAGAACGCAATGAGTTCCTGCGCCACGGAGCCGGCCACCGCCGCCATCGGCGTGACGAACATCGGCGAGAACGCGGCGCACGCATTCCACATGCGCTTGGCCACCACGCCGCGCGGGCGCATGTTGTCGCTTGCGGGCAGGCGCAAGAGCGGCAGCTCGTGCACCAGTTCGTCGAGCACGTGAACGAAGCGCGCCCACGCTGCGTCGTGCGCGGCCGCGACGGCGTAGGGATCTCCGTACGCCTCGGCCACGATGTCGATCGGGCCATGGTTGAAATGCCAGCGGTTCTTGTCGAGCGCGCTGCGTTGGGCGGTCATGGCAGCGAGCGCGCTGTGCCGGCGCGGTGTTTCTCCCTCCCCTTCCGGGGGAGGGTCGGGGTGGGGGCACGCGGCGCATCCATGGGGCGCTCTGCCCGCCCCCATCCCAGCCTTCCCCCAGAGGGGGAAGGAGCAACAGCCACAGCGAACGAAAGGATGGTCATCGTTCAGCCCAGCATCGGGGCATGCCCGAGCGGCCACGGATTGGCGTCGTCCATCGCGAGCCATTGCCGCGCCAGCGGCGCACCGTCTTCCTGCCAGGCACCGCGCGCGAGCGCCTGTTCTAGCGAGAAGATGTGTTCCATGTGGCCGCCGAGCGCCTGGTAGTCGCTTTGCCGCATGCTGAACTCGATGGGCGCCACGATGGCCGGCGTGGGCACGGTGCCAAAGCTGTTGTCGGGCATGCGCATGACGTCCGCCATCACGGTGATGCCGCCACCGGGCCACACATAGGCCGGCGCGCCGCCGCAGGTCACGTTGACAAGCGCGCGCTTGATGGCGCGCGTGAGCAGCACCGGGTTTTCTGTGACGCCGGCACGCAATGACCCGCCCGCACCGCCGAGGAACAGCACAGTGCACAGCGACGGTTCGCAGTTCTCGCCGATGCGATCGACGATGCGCTTCACCTCGGCGGGCATTTCCTGCTCGACGGGCTTCAGCGCCTCGTCGAGCACGTACCACTGCGCGTGCTCGCCGGTGGTCGATGTCATGAGAAGGCGCAGGCCCGGGCGCGCAACGCCCTCCTCCCAGCCTTCGATGATCGAGAGCGGATCGGCAATGTCGGTGCCGCCCCAGCCGTTGCCCGGATTCGCCACCTGGAAGTAGCGCCCCGGCGTGGACTTGCGCCCCAGCATCTGGATGCCCGAAGGCGCCATGTCGAGGCAGCGCCCGGCCTGGTGCTCGGTGAGCACGCCGGTGATGTGATCGTCGACCACCACCACCTCGTCGGCCACGCCCGCGAACTGGCGCGCGAAGATGCCGACCGCCGCCGAGCCGCAGCCCACGCGCATGCGCTGCTCTTCGACCCCGTTGACGATGGGCGCCTTGCCGGCCTGGATGACGAGCGTGGAGCCGCCGTCGATGGTGCACTCCACCGCCTTCTTGTTGCCCAGCAGCTGCATCAGCTCGGCCGTCATGCGGCCTTCCTTCTTGCTGCCGCCGGTGAGGTGGTGCACGCCGCCGAGCGAGAGCATCTGCGAGCCGTATTCGGCCGTGGTGACGTGGCCGACCACCTCGCCGCGGTAGCGCACGTTGGCCTGCTCGGAGCCCAGGAAGCGGTCGGTGTCGATCTTCACCTTGAAGCTGCAGTAGCTGAAGATGCCTTCGGTAACCACGGTGACCATGTCTACGCCCCGGGCTTTCGAGGCCACGATGAAAGGGGCGGGCTTGTAGTCGGGGTAGGTGGTGGAAGAACCCACGCCGGTGACGAAGACTTCGTCGGCATGCAGCAGGTCGCCGTTCCAGTCGGGAGTGCCCGCCTCGGCGGCCTCTGTCTTTTCGGCGGCCGGCCGGTCGAAGGGCACCAGCTTGGGCGCCTCGCCCGCGATCTCGCGGCGCAGCAGCACCACGGGGTCGACGCGCACCAGCACGCCTTCCCGGTTGGCGTAGCGGTCGCAGGCGCCCGTGCGGCCGTCGGAAATCTGGCACAGCACGGGGCAGGCATTGCACTCGACCTTGGCGGTGCTCATGCGCTCGTTGCGCGGCGGCGCCTTGCCGAAGGCGCTGCCGCCGGCTTCTGCGACCACCGGCATGTCCATGCCGGGCATTCCGTCTGTCTTGGTGTGTTCGGTCATCGGGGCGATCTCGTGGGCAGTGTGTATGGGGCAATCCGGTGTGGCGGGGTTTGCAACAAACGTGCCGTCTGCCCGCTTGTGCCCCGTCTGCCGTTTGTGTAGCATTCCCTACACTTTCATGTTGCGTTCACTACATTCGCGGTCAATGTAGCAAACAGGCCCGATGCTTGCAATGGTGTTTTCTCGCGGTGGTTATCGGGGTTTTTCCGACCAACGACAATGGAGGGTTCGGAGCCGGCCGACGGCTAGCGCCCCAAAGGCGTGCATCTCGGCTCAGCCACCTTCCCCAGTTACCAACCAACTCTTGAGTTCCGTATGAGTGCATTCAGCGAAGAACGCGTCCTGAGCGTCCACCACTGGACCGACCGCCTGTTCACCTTCACCACCACGCGCGACCCGGCGCTGCGTTTCTCGAACGGCCATTTCACGATGATCGGCCTGAAGGTGAACAACAAGCCCCTGCTGCGCGCGTACAGCATCGTGAGCCCGAACTACGAGGAGCATCTCGAGTTCCTGAGCATCAAGGTGGAAGAAGGCCCGCTCACCTCGAAGCTGCAGCACATCCAGGTGGGCGACACCATCATCGTGGGCCGCAAGCCCACCGGCACGCTGCTCATCGACTACACGCTGCCCGGCAAGCGCCTGTACCTGTTCGGCACGGGCACGGGCCTCGCACCGTTCATGAGCATCATCCGCGACCCGGACACCTACGAGAAGTTCGAGCAAGTCATCCTGGTGCACGGCGTGCGCCAGGTCGATGAACTGGCCTATCACGACCTCGTGACCGACCACCTGCCCAAGCATGAGTTTCTCGGCGAAATGGTCGAGAAGCAGCTGCTCTACTACCCCACGGTCACGCGCGAGGAGTTTCGCAACCAGGGCCGCATTACCGACCTGATTTCGAGCAACAAGCTCACCGACGACCTGGGCCTGCCCCCGATCAACCCCACGGAAGACCGCGTGATGCTGTGCGGCAGCCCCGGCCTCCTGGTGGACCTGAAGCACATCCTCGAGGCACGCGGCTTCAAGGAAGGCAACACCTCGACCCCAGGCGACTTCGTGGTCGAGCGCGCCTTCGCCGAAAAGTAGGCCAAGCCTCCTGCGCACGATGGCCGAAAGCCGCTCCGCCAGCACAAAGCCCCAGCGCCGCACCGGCGTGCGCGAGGCGGCGGCGCAGGCCACGCGCGACAGCATCCTGAAGGCGGCGACCAAGGTGTTCGCCAAGTACGGCTACGACGGCGGCAGCGTCGAGAAGATCTCGAAGGCCGCCAAGTCGTACGACCGGATGATCTACTACTACTTCGGCAGCAAGGAAGGCCTCTTCATTGCGGTGCTCGAGGGCATCTACCAGCGCATGGACGACGCCGAGGCCGCGATAGCGCTCGACGCCTCGCGGCCCGTGGAGGCGCTTACCGAAGTCATTCGCTTCGTGCTGGGCTACTACCGCAAGAACCCCGAGTTCGTCACGCTGCTGAACACCGAGAACCTGCACAAGGGCCGGCACATTTCCAAGTCGCTCAGGGCGCGCGAATACTCGTCGCGGGCGGTGGCAATCATTGCCGAGATACTGGCCAGCGGCGCGGCGCAGGGGCTGTTCCGCAAAGACCTGATTGCGCGCGACATCTACCTGCTGATTGCATCCACCGGCTACTTCTACACCTCCAACCGGCACACGCTCACCGCGTTCCTGGGCGAGCCGCTGGAATCGGCCGAGGCGATCACGCACTGGGAAGACTTCGTGATCGAGACCCTGCTGCGCACCGTGCGCGCGGACGAGGCGCAAGACAACAACATCCCACCCCACGACCAGGACCACACGAAATGGCAGAAATCGCAGCCGGCGGCAAGTCGGGCAAAGTCGTCATAAAGAACATCGGGCTCTTGCTCTCGGGCGACATCGACAAGCCCATCCTCGACGCGGACACCATCGTGGTGAACGACGGGCTGATCGTTGCGGTGGGCAAGGAAAAAGACTGCGACCTCGAAGGCGCCAAAACCGTCATCGACGCGAAGAAGACCTGCGTCGCGCCCGGACTGATCGACAGCCACGTGCACCCGGTGTTCGGCGACTGGACGCCGCGCCAGGGGCAGATCGGCTGGATCGATTCCACGATGAACGGCGGCGTGACCACCATGATTTCAGCCGGCGAGGTGCACCTGCCGGGCCGCCCGAAAGACATCGTGGGCCTGAAGGCGCTCGCCATCACGGCGCAGCGCGCGTTCGACAACTTCCGCCCCGGCGGCGTGAAGGTGCTGGCCGGCGCGCCGGTCATCGAGAAAGGCATGGTCGAGAGCGACTTCAAGGAGCTTGCCGAAGCCGGCGTGGGCCTGCTCGGCGAAGTGGGCCTGGGCTCGGTGAAGGCCGGCTACGAAGCCAAGGAGATGGTGGCCTGGGCGCGCAAGTACGGCATTCAGAGCACCATCCACACGGGCGGCCCGTCCATTCCGGGCTCGGGCCTGATCGACAAGGACGTGGTGCTGGAGGCCGACGCCGACATCATCGGCCACATCAACGGCGGCCACACCTCATTGCCCGAGGCGCATGTGTGCGAGCTGTGCGAGAAGAGCTCGCGCGCCATCGAGATCGTGCACAACGGCAACGAGAAGGTGGCCATTGCGGCGGCCAAGGCGGCGCTCGAACTCAAGTGCCCGCACCGCGTGATCCTGGGCACCGACGGGCCGGCCGGCTCGGGCGTGCAGCCGCTGGGCATTCTGCGCATGGTGGCCATGCTCTCGTCCATTGCCAACATTCCGGCCGAGCTGGTGTTCTGCTTTGCCACGGGCAATACGGCGCGCATCCGCAAGCTGAATTGCGGACTGATCGAAGTGGGCCGCGATGCCGACTTCGTCTTCATGGACCGCGCGCAGCATTCGCCCGCGCCGGGCCTGCTGGAGAGCGTGCAGCTCGGCGACATCCCGGGCGTGGGCATGGTGATGATCGACGGCATCGTGCGCTGCGGCCGCAGCCGCAACACGCCGCCGGCGACCGAGATTCCGGTGGTGGTGTCGGGCGCGCACTGAGCGCCAGCACTTCTTTCTCTTTCTCCTTCCCCCTCTGGGGGAAGGTCGGGATGGGGGCAGGCAGAGCGCCCGCTGGATGCGCCGCGTGCCCCCACCCCAGCCCTCCCCCGGAGGGGAGGGAGCAACACCGCTACTTCGCGCGAAACACCAGATAGCGCGCGGACAGGAAGTTCACGACGAGCCCCGCGCAACTCCCCAGCGCCACGCCGGCCGCCGGTGCCCAAGGCCCGCTGACCCAATGCAGCACAAGCACATACGCGCCATAGTTGACGACCGCACCGCCCAGCATCGTCACCAGGTAGCCAAGGTACTCGCGCAGCACGGACGCATTGGCGCTTCGGGCGTTGAAGGTATAGCGGCGGTTCAACGCCCAGGTGGCCGTTGCGGCCGCCAAGAAAGACACCACCCGCGCCCCGTACCAACCCAGCAGCGGCGCCGCAAGGTACAGCACGGCCACGTCGACCACGAAGCCGATCGCGCCCACCACGGCGAACGACAGGAATTCCCGGCCGAGCTTCATCTGGGGGCGCTGTGGCGCACGCCCGGTGTTGCAAGGTAGCGCAGGCGCTTGGCCTCGCGGCGGCCGAGCCGGATGGCGTGCATCACCACGCCGCAAACCATCGACAGCATGGCGGCCAGCATGGCGCCGGTGGCCAGCACCGCCGTGGGGAGCCGCGGCACCAGGCCGGTGTGCATGTAGGTGAGCAGCAGCGGAAAGGCCAGCGCGATGGCGCCCGCCGCGAGCAGCGCCGCAATGATCGAGAAGAACTGCAGCGGCCGTTCGCTGATGAACAGCTTGCAGATGGTCTTCAGGATGCGCCAGCCGTCGCGGTACGTCGAGAGCTTGCTGTGCGAGCCCTCGGGCCGCGTGCTGTAGGCGGTGTCGAGCTCGGCATAGGGCATGCGCAGCTCCAGCGCGTGCACCGTGAGCTCGGTCTCGATCTCGAAGCCGTGCGAAAGCGCCGGAAACGACTTGGCGTAGCGCCGCGAGAACACGCGGTAGCCCGAGAGCATGTCGGTCAGGCCGCCGCCGAACAGCTTCGCCACGGCCCCGGTGAGCAGCCGGTTGCCGAAGCGGTGGCCCGCGCGGTAGGTGAGCGCGTTCTGCCCGTCGTCGACGCGGCAGCCCACCACCATGTCGAGGTTGCCCGCCACCAGCGCATCTACCAGCCGGCGCGCGCTGGCCACGTCGTAGGTGGCGTCTCCGTCGACGGTGACGTACACGTCGGCTTCGACATCGGCAAACATGCGCCGCACCACGTTGCCCTTGCCCGGCGCGGCCACGTGCGTCACGAATGCGCCGCTCGCGCGCGCGATGGCCGCCGTGTCGTCGGTCGAGTTGTTGTCGAAGACGTGGACTTCGGCCTCGGGCAACGCCGCCTTGAATTGCGCGACCACCTGCGCAATGGACAGCCCCTCGTTGTAGCAGGGGATCACCGCCGCAATGCGCATCGGCGTGCGGGCTGCCGCGTGTTGGTCGATATCGGTCATGGTGCGGGAGGAAGAATACGGTAGACCCGGCTGCCGTCTTTCTCGTACTGCAGGGTGAAATATTTGTCGAAGTCGGTTCTGCCGCTGAACACCGGCACCACCGAATTCGGAAGTACGACAGCCACGAAGCCCAGGCCGCCGAGCTTGCTTGCCAGGTCCTTGCCGGACAGGCGGCCGAAGTCGGTGTAGCGCCATGGCCCGAGGGTATCGCCCCAGATCGGATTGGGGCCGTAGTAGATCGCCTCGTTGAGGTTGATCTGGTAGACGCGGCCGGTGGCCGTGCGGCGCAGGTAGTCCATGACGGCGTAGCCGGGCACGTTCTGGCGCAGGAACGCTTCGCGCTGCTCCTGTGTGGGCGAGATCATCGCGACCTTGCGCGCGGTCTGGCTCACCGACACTGCGGCCAGCACGGCCAGCAAGAGCACGGCCACCCAATCGCCGACAAGGCCCGCGCGGCCCGAAGGAGCTCCCTCGACGGGGTCCGCGACTTGCCCGGCCCTGGGCCCGAACACGCGGCGCATGCCCGCGGCGATCCAGCCGAACAGCACCTGCCAGCCGATCGCCGCCGTGAACGCGAGCAGCGGAAACGAGGCCGTGAGGTAGCGCGGATAGCGCGAGGTCACCAGCCACACCGCCACGGAATAGAAGCAGAACCAGCCCGCGGCGCGCACCGCGGCGGAGCGCTTCCACATGACGCTGAAGGGCAGCAGCACCACAGACCAGATCAGCACGTTGGGGCGCGCGGCGTGGTCGCGCACATCGGCCACCTGCTGAACGTAGTCGGCCGGAATCCAGTCGGTAAAGCCGAACACGCGCGCACCGATGGGGTTGAATGGATCGCCCGTCACGACGGCGTTGCGTGCATACCAGTACACGCACGGCAGCAAGAAGCAAAGCAGCATCAGCGCCCAGGCCTTGGGCCGCCGCTCGTGCCACACCACGAACAGCGCCACCAGCGGCAGGAACGTGAGCGCCTGGTACTTGGAGCCCGCGGCCACGCCGAGGCAGAACGCCGCCACGCCGAGCCACCGCATGCCGCTGTGCACCGGCTGCGATTCGCGCCACCACCACAGCGCCACGCATGCGCCCAGCACGAAGAGCGCCACGCCCATGTCGATGAGCGCATTCGAATAGTCTCCAATGCCGAGCCAGATGGCCGCGCCGATGCAGGCGGTGAGACGGTTGGCATGCTGCATGCCAAGGCGGAAGACCATCACCACCGACAGCGCACCCGCCAGCGCATTGAGAAAGTGCGGCAGCACGTCATCGCCCACCTGCAGCGCGGCCGCATAGAGCAGGTTGTAGTTGTACGGAAACCAGGGGTAGCGCAACCAGTCGTGAATGCCCAGGAAGCCCTGCTCCGCCACCTGCCGCGCATAGGGCAGGTGGTACATCAACTCGTCGAAGGCGGCGGGCGGCGCAAGCGGTGCGACCAGCGCCGGAAGCGCCACCAGGGCCAATGCGATCGCGGCGATCTTCTCGGCGCGGCTCCAAGGCACCGCGGGCGCAGTGCCCGCAGCCCGAAGCGTGCGCACTTCGTGCAGCCACGGCCGCAACTGCAACGCGGCAGCAACCACGCCGGCGGCAATCAGCGCGACGGTGGCGCCCACCTTGAAGACGCCGAAGATGGCCAGTGCCTGGAAGCCGCAGATGAAGATGCCCACGCCCAGCGCGGCAGCCATCGAGGCTTCGAGCCAGGCGTCCCGGCGCGGCGGCGGCGCAAGGCGCGCCAGCACTGCGCGCCCAAAGCCCCAGCAGCCGACGACGAAGACGGCCAGCGCCGCGTAGTGCGCGGCAGCAAATATCAACTTCTGAATAACAACTCCCGGCGCCGGTCGGCCATGCCGGCCGGCAGGTTCAAAGGTTCGGCGCCAGCAGGCGCTCGAGATCGGATTCGCTTTCCTTGCGCCGTGCGGCCTGGTCCTGCAGCTGGTCGTGCCCGATCTTGCCGACGTTGAAGTACGTCGAGTCGGGGTGGCTCAGGTAGAAACCACTGACGCTGGCGGCGGGCATCATAGCGAGGCTTTCCGTCAGGGTCATGCCAATGTCCGCGCAATTCAGAAGGTCGAACATCGGGCGCTTCACGCTGTGGTCCGGGCAGGCCGGGTAGCCGGGCGCAGGGCGAATGCCGCGGTATTTCTCCGCGATCATGTCTTCATTGCTCAGGCCCTCGTCGGGCGCATAGCCCCAGAGGTCGGTGCGCACGCGGTGGTGCAGCGACTCGGCAAAGGCCTCGGCCAGCCGGTCGGCCAGTGCCTTCAGCATGATGGCGGAGTAGTCGTCGAGGTCGTCGATGAAATACTTTTCTTTCTTTTCGACACCGAGGCCCGCCGTCACCGCGAACACGCCCACGTAGTCCTTCAGGCCGCTGTCTTTCGGCGCGACGAAGTCGGCCAGGCAACGGCTCGGCCGCGTGACGCCGTCGATCACCTGCTTCTCGGTCTGCTGGCGCATGCCGTACCAGGTCATGGCAACTTCGCTGCGCGTCTCGTCGGTGTAGAGCTCGATGTCGTCGTCGTTCACCGTGTTGGCAGGCCAGAAGCCGACCACGCCGCTTGCGCTGAGCCAGCGGCCCTCGATCAGGCGCTTGAGCATGCGCTGGCCGTCGGCGTACACGCGCACGGCCTCGGTGCCCACGATCTCGTCTTTCAGGATGGCCGGGAACGGGCCGGCCAGGTCCCAGGTCTGGAAGAAGGGACCCCAGTCGATGTACTTCGCGAGCTCCGTGAGGTCGAAGTTCTTGAACACGCGCCGGCCGATGAACTTGGGCACGGGCGGCGTGTAGTGGGTCCAGTCGATGGGCGTCTTGTTGGCGCGCGCCTTGGCCAGCGGCCACATCGGCACCTGCTTCTTGTTGGCGTGCTGCGTGCGCACCTTCTCGTAGTCGGCGTTGATCTCGTCGATGTATGCGGTGGCCTGGTCGCTCAAGAGGCTCTGCGCCACGCCCACGCTGCGCGAGGCGTCGGGCACGTAGACCACCGGGCCTTCGTAGTGCGGCGCAATTTTTACGGCCGTGTGCACGCGGCTCGTGGTGGCGCCGCCGATGAGCAGCGGAATCTTCTTGATGCGGAAGTGGTCGTCCTTCTGCATCTCGCCGGCCACGTACTGCATTTCTTCGAGGCTGGGCGTGATGAGGCCGGAGAGGCCGACGATGTCCGCGCCCTCGACCTTGGCCTTGGCCAGAATTTCGTGGCACGGGACCATCACGCCCATGTTCACCACTTCGAAGTTGTTGCACTGGAGCACCACGGTCACGATGTTCTTGCCGATGTCGTGCACGTCGCCCTTCACCGTGGCAATGATGATCTTGCCCTTGGTGCGCACGTCGCGGCCCGCGGCCTCGTCCTGGCGCTTTTCTTCCTCGATGTAGGGAATGAGGTGGGCCACGGCCGACTTCATCACGCGCGCCGACTTGACCACCTGCGGCAGGAACATCTTGCCCTGGCCGAACAGGTCGCCCACGATGTTCATGCCGTCCATGAGCGGCCCTTCGATCACGTGCAGCGGGCGCCCGCCCTTGGCGAGGATCTGCTGGTAGGCCTCTTCGGTGTCTTCGACAATGAAGTCGGTGATGCCGTGCACCATGGCGTGCGAGAGGCGCTGGTTCACATGCACCGGGTTCTCCGGCGTGCCGCGCCACTCGAGCTTCTTGCTGTCGTCCTTGGCGCCGCTCTTGGCCGTTTCGGCCACTTCGACGAGCCGTTCGCCAGCGTCGGGGCGGCGGTTCAGCACCACGTCTTCCACGCGCTCGCGCAGTGTCGGCTCCAGGTCGTCGTACACGCCCACCATGCCGGCGTTGACGATGCCCATGTCCATGCCCGCCTTGATGGCGTGGTACAGAAACACCGTGTGAATCGCTTCGCGCACCGGGTCGTTGCCGCGAAAGCTGAAGCTCACGTTGCTCACGCCGCCCGACACCTTGGCGCCCGGCAGGTTCGCCTTGATCCAGCGCACGGCATTGATGAAGTCGACCGCGTAGTTGTCGTGCTCCTCGATGCCGGTGGCAATCGCGAAGATGTTCGGGTCGAAGATGATGTCCTCGGGCGGAAAACCCACCTCGTCCACGAGGATGCGGTAGGCCCGCTCGCAAATTTCGATCTTGCGTTCGTAGGTGTCGGCCTGGCCCTTCTCGTCGAAAGCCATCACCACCGCGGCGGCGCCGTAGCGCTTCACCAGCTTGGCCTCGTGCTTGAACTTGTCGACGCCCTCCTTCATGGAGATGGAGTTGACGATGCCCTTGCCCTGGATGCAGCGCAGGCCCGCCTCGATCACTTCCCACTTGGAGCTGTCGACCATCACCGGCACGCGCGCGATGTCGGGCTCGCTCGCAATCAGGTTCAAGAAGCGGACCATCGCGGCCTTGCTGTCGAGCATGGCCTCGTCCATGTTGATGTCGATCACCTGGGCGCCGTTCTCGACCTGCTGGCGCGCAACGGCCAGGGCGTCTTCGAACTGGCCGTTCAGGATCATCCGCGCGAAAGCCTTGGAGCCAGTGACGTTGGTGCGCTCGCCGATGTTGACGAACAGCGACCCGGAATCGATGGCGACCGGTTCGAGGCCGGACAGCTTCATCGGGGGAACGGAAGGCGCGGGTACATCGCTCATGGGGGGCTCACCTGTGCAGGAAAAAACGTCAGGTGAGCGTCGTTTGCGGCTTGCGCCCCGGCCAACGGGGCGCCTTCCAAGCCTGACGGCGGGCCTGTGGACTTGGGCCGCCGCTGCAACGCTCCTTGGAAGGGAGCGCAATTTTACCGGCTGCGGCAAGGGCCGCGGCCTTGGGGGATGTTCAGGCCCCCTGCCCGGCCGCGGCAGCCGGGCTGACCGGCGCCGCCGAGGCTGGCAAGCCGAACACCCGGTCGAAAACCCAGTTGAAGACGAAGGTGTAGACCAGGAAGAACACGACCAGCCCCAGATCCATGACCAGTGCCTGCCAGAGCGACACCCCCAGGCCCCAGGCAAAGAGCGGCACCAGGAAGGCGATCAGCCCGCCCTCGAAGCCGATGGCATGCGCAATGCGCCGGCGCACGCTGCGCCCCCGCACCGCCTGGCGCGATTCCCAGCGCTCGAACAGCGCGTTGAAGGCCAGGTTCCAGATCACCGCGATGACCGATGCGGTCACCGCCAGCACGCCGGAATGGCCCAGGCCCGCATCCGTCATCAGCGCCAGGCCGGCACTGGCGGCCACGATGGCAATCCCTTCGTAAAGCGTGATGTAGACGACGCGGCGCTGAAACCCCTGCATGAATATTCCTCTGGCAAACAAAAACGATGGCTGGACTTTATTTGCCTGAAGCTGATATAAAAAGTTAAGGTATTTCAATTCAATTGATAGATCGAGAGCGGCTGAATGGCCTTTTCCAGCGACACCGTCGAAGTCTTCCTGGCAGTGATCGACCAGGGTTCCTTCTCGGCGGCGGCGCGCGCGCTGCACAAGGTGCCCTCCGCCGTCAGCATGGCCATTGCCAACCTGGAGGCCGAGTTGGCGCTGCCGCTGTTCGACCGCAGCGGCCGCGAGCCTCAGCCGACCGCGGCGGCCCGCTCGCTGGAACCGCAGGCGCGCCTATTGGCAGCCCAGCTGAAGCAACTGCAGGTGCAGGCCCTGGCGCTCACGCAGGGGCTCGAGAACCGCCTCACGCTGGCCATTGCGCCCGAGCTGCTGGCGGCGCCGTGGAGCGGGCCGCTCGCTGCGCTGGCCGATGAATATCCGCTGCTGCAGGTCGAGGTGCTGGCCGCTCCGCAGGCGGACGCCCTGGCGCTGCTGCACAGCGGGCGCGCGCAGTTGGCGCTGGTGTTCGAGCGCCCCAGCCTCGATGGCCGCGAAGGCTTCCAGGAAGTGGGCAGCGACACCATGGTGGCCGTGATGGCGCCCAACCACCCGGTGCTGCTTGCAGCAGCCGGCGAGCGCCTGCGTGAAGAACACCTCACGAACACGCGGCAGATCGTGGTGGCCGGGCGCGATCTGGCAACCAGCGACCCACGCTTCGTGTTCGCGCGCCACGTCTGGCGCACCGACAACGCGCTGGCCGCGCTGAGCCTGATCACGGCCGGGCTCGGCTGGGGATGGCTGCCGCGCAACTTTGCCAAGCCTCACGTGGCCGCCGGCGCGCTGGTCGAGATTCCGTTCGAAAACTTGAGCAACGGGCTCGACCTGTGGGTCGACGTGGTGTGGTCGCGCGAGCGGCCGCTGGGGCTTGGCGCGCAGCGCTTCGTGGCGCTGATTGCGCGCGACCGGCAGGCCGCGGCGGGGATTCCGTCCGCGGGCTAGCTAGTCGCGGTGGCCATGGCCGTGTCCGCCGCCCTTGCCACCGCCTCCCCCGTGGCCCCCACCCTTGCCGCCGCCGTCGCCTCCACCGCCGTGGCGACCGCCCCCTCCGCCACCACCTCCATCACCACGGCCATGCCGGCCACCGCCTCCGCCCGGATGCATTTGCGGCTGGCCGGGCGGCGGTCCGGGTCGGAAGGCCGGCTGCGGCCGCGGCGGCTTTAAGCCCGGGTCCGATGGTGGGCGGAAGTCCGGCCTCGGCTGCGGTGGCCGGTGGCCCTGTGCGTGCTGCGGGCGAACGCCCGGCCCCGGCGCGGGCTTGAAACCCGGGCCCGGCCACGGCCTGGGCTGCCAAGCCGGCCGCATGGGCGGGGGCGGGCGCCAGCCCGGCACTGGCGGAGGTGGCGGCCGGCTGCCCCACCAGCGCCGCTCGCCGTACCAGGGCCGGTCGCGGTAGTAGTCGGACCAGTAGTTGCCGATCACGAAGGTCACGACCGGCACGCCGATCACGGCCGCGTAGGTCGCGAGCGGCACGCGCCGCTCCTGGTAGGCGTAGTCGAGACTCCTCGCCCAGACCCAGCCGCGTCCGCCGTCGGGCAGCACCACGTCGCACCAGCTGTAGCCGCCGGTGCAGCCCATCACCTCGAGCGGCTGGCCCGGCGCGAGGCGCGCCACCAGCGGGTAGTCGCCCGAGGGGCCGGCGCGCATGTTGACGGTGCCGCGCGTGAAGGCCTGCTGTGCCGTTGCCGCAAGGGGCAGCGCCAGTGCAAGCGCACCGATGCCGACCCAGCGCATGGAAAGTTTGTTGTTCATGAATGGCTTCCTTTGCGCCGCCAGCCTAGGCGGCGGTCCGGATGCCGTCAATCAGCCGGGGGCGCGAACGCCCCGGGCGCCTGGTCAGGCCGCTTCGCGGTAGAAGCCGGCGTTGTTGTTCAACAGCCTTCCGGGCACAGGCGCCACGGCCTGGCCGATGGCCGCGATGTGGTCCGGCGTGGTGCCGCAGCAGCCGCCCACGATGTTCACCAGCCCTTCGGCCGCGAACTCGTGCAGCAGCCGCGAGGTCACGTCGGGCGTCTCGTCGAAGCCGGTTTCGCTCATCGGATTGGGCAGGCCCGCGTTCGGGTAGCAGCTGATGAAGGTGTCGCCCGCCACTTTGGCCAGTTCCTGGATGTAGGGGCGCATCAGCGCCGCACCCAGCGCGCAGTTCAGCCCCACGGCCAGCGGCTGCGCATGGCGCACGCTGTGCCAGAAGGCGGTCACGGTCTGGCCGCTCAGGATGCGGCCCGAGGCGTCGGTCACGGTGCCGCTGATGATGAGAGGCAGGCGTTGGCCGCTGTTGTCGAAATACTCGTCCACTGCGAACAGCGCGGCCTTGGCGTTGAGCGTGTCGAAAATCGTCTCGACCAGGATTACGTCGGCGCCGCCTTCGACCAGCGCCTCGGTCTGCTCGTAGTAGGCCGCGCGCAGCTGCTCGAAGTCGACATTGCGCGCGCCCGGGTCGTTCACGTCGGGGCTGATGCTCGCTGTCTTGGGCGTCGGGCCCAGGGCGCCGGCCACGAAGCGGGGCTTGTCGGGCGTGCTGAACTTGTCGCAGGCGGCGCGGGCGAGCTTGGCCGACTCGAGGTTCATCTCGCGCGCCAGGTGCGCCATCTTGTAGTCCTCCTGCGCGATGGTGGTCGCGCCGAAGGTGTTGGTCTCGATGAGGTCGGCGCCCGCCGCAAGGTAGCCCTCGTGGATGTCGCGGATCACGTCGGGCCGCGTCAGCGAGAGCAGCTCGTTGTTGCCCTTCACGTCGCGTTCGAAGTCCTTGAAGCGCTCACCGCGGTACTGCTCTTCGGTGAGCTTGAAGCGCTGGATCATCGTGCCCATGGCGCCGTCGAGGATGGCGATGCGCTTTTCGAGGATGCCGGCGAGTGCCTGGCCGCGGGTGTAGATGACGGGCTTCATAAGCCCCGATTGTAGGAAGCGGGGCTGCCCCTCGCGGCCGTCAGTGCTTTAGCGGCTTTCGACGAAGGCCAGCACCGCCTCGATCATCCGCCGCACGTGCGGCTGCACGCCGGCCGCTACCTCGGGCAGGTAGTCGAAGGGCAGCTTCTCCTGCATGTAGCTCGACTGCGTCATTTCCAGCTGCACCGCATGCACGCCGGCGGCGGGGTTGCCGTACTGGCGCGTGATGTGGCCGCCCTTGAAGCGGCCGTTGAGCACGCCGGTGTGGCCGGTAGCCGATTCGGCCGACTTGGCGATATCGAGCAGCGTGGCCGCCAGCGCCGGGTCGCAGCTCGTGCCGTTGCCGGTGCCCAGGTTCAGGTCGGGCAGCTTGCCCTCGAAGAAGCGCGGCAGCACCGAGCGGATCGAATGCGCGTCCCACAGCGCGACGGTGCCGTGCGCGGCCTTCAGGCGGTCGAGCTCGGCTTGCAGCTGCTGGTGGTACGGGCGCCAGATTGCCTCCCGCCGCGCGGCGACTTCCTCGTCGTCCGGCAGATCGCCGCTGGACGCGTAGACGGGCGTGTCGTCGAAGGTATCGACGGGGCACAGGCCGGTGACGCTCTGGCCCGGGTACAGGCTCGCGCCGTCCGGCGGACGGTTCAGGTCGATCACGTAGCGCGAGTGCGTGGCAACGAGCACCGAGGCGCCGAGTTCGTCGGCAAAGTCGTAGAGCCGCTCGAGGTGCCAGTCGGTGTCGGGCACGTGGCGCGCCTCTTCGGTAAAGCGGGCGGCCAGCGCGGGCGGCACATGGGTGCCGACGTGCGGCATGGAGATGAGCAAGGGACGCGTGCCCTGGCGAAAGCGGAATGCGGGTTCGGTGGTGCTGAAACTCATGGGGCTCAATTTTCCAGAAGAAGCTGGCCGCGCGCCGCGACGAATGCGGCGGCGGCCTCGTTGTGCAAAGCATGGCGGCCCGCCTGCACGCGCGGCCGGCCTGCCACCCACACGGTGTCGATGGCCGAGGTGCGGTGGCTGGCAAAGACGTGCGACGACAGCATGTCGGGCGCGGCGAGGCCCTGCAGCGCGAGCTGCGCGGCATCGAGCACGGCGAAGTCGGCCTGCTGCCCCACCGCCAGCCCGCCGATAGGCCGGCCCGCGGCCTGCGCGCCGCCGCGCACCGCTTCGAGCGTGAGCGCTGTGGCCACGTGCGGCTGCGCCGTGCTCGCGCCCACGTTGCGCTGCCGCTTGCCCAGGCGCTGGCTGTATTCGAGCATCAGCAGTTCCTCGGCCGCGTTCACGGTGGCATGGCTGTCGGAGCCCACGCCCCAGGCGCCGCCATGGTGCCGCCATGCCGAAAAGTCGAAGATGCCATCGCCCAGATTGGCTTCGGTGGTGGGGCACAGGCCGGCCACCGCGCCGCTCTTTGCGCCGCGCTCGTATTCGGCCATGTCCATGTGCGTGGCATGCACCAGGCACCAGCGCGCATCGACCGGCGCATGGTCGAGCAGCCAGGCCACCGGGCGCTGGCCGCTCCAGGCCATGCAATCGTCGACTTCCTTGGTCTGCTCGGCAATGTGGATGTGGATCGGGGCGACGGGGTCGATGGCTTCCAGGCCCGCCACGGCTTCGCGCAGCGCATCAGGCGGCACGGCGCGCAGCGAGTGCGGCGCAAGGCCCAGCTGGGCGCCCTGTGCGTCGCACACGGGCTTGAGCGCGTCGAGCAGGCGCAGCATCGAGTCGGTCGAGCGGATGAAGCGGCGCTGCCCTTCGTTGGGCGGCAGGCCGCCGAAACCGCTGGTCTGGTAGAGCACGGGCAGCAGCGTGAAGCCGATGCCCACCCTTTGCGCGGCGCGCAGCAGCGCGAGGCTGAGCGTCGCGTCATCTGCATACGGGCGGCCGTCGGCGTCGTGGTGCACGTATTGAAACTCGCACACGCTGGTGTAGCCGGCTTCGAGCATTTCGGCATAGAGCCAGGTGGCAATGGCCTCCATGTGCTGCGGACCGAGGCGCGCGGCAAAGCGGTACATCAGGGTGCGCCAACTCCAGAAGCTGTCTTGCTGCTCGGCGCGGTGTTCGGTAAGGCCCGCGAAGGCGCGCTGGAAGGCGTGCGAATGCAGGTTGGGCATGCCGGGGATGACGGGACCGTTTGCCACCTGCGCGCCGGCTGCCGGCTGGGCACCGGGCTGCACCTGCGTGAGCTGGCCGGCATCGTTCCACGACAAGAGAACGTTGCTGGCCCAGCCGCCGGGCAGCAATGCGTCGGCCGCAAACAGCGTGCGCGTCATGCGGCGGCTCCCACGGCAATGCGGCCCTGCCGCACGACCGTGCGCACTGGGCGCTGGCCAAACCAGTAGGCCAGCTCGGCCGCTTCGCGCACGTTCCACAGCACGAAGTTCGCAGGCATGCCCACCGCGATGGCGCCGTGCGTGCCCTGCAGGCCCAACGCGCGCGCCGCGTGCACCGTAACGCCGGCCAGCGCCTCGGGCACGGCCAGGCGGAACAGCGTGCAGGCCATGTTCATCATCAACAGCAGGCTCAGTGCGGGCGATGTGCCGGGGTTGTGGTCGGTCGACACGGCCATCGGCACGCCGGCGGCGCGCAGCGCCTCGATGGGCGGCAGGTGCGTGTCGCGCAGCGTGTAGTAGGCGCCGGGCAGCAGCACGGCCACGGTGCCCGACTGGCGCATGGCCTCGATGCCCTCGGCCGACAGGTGCTCGATGTGGTCGCACGACAGCGCGCCGTAGCGCGCGGCGAGCGCGGCACCGCCCATGTCGGAGAGCTGCTCGGCGTGCAGCTTGACGGGCAGGCCCAGTGCTTTCGCGGCCTTGAAGACCTGCTCGGTTTCGGCCAGCGAAAACGCGATGCGTTCGCAGAACACGTCCACCGCATCGACCAACCCTTCGGCGGCAAGCGCGGGCAGCATCTGGCTGCAGACGAGGTCGACGTAGTCGCCGCTGCGGCCCGCGTATTCGGGCGGCAGCGCATGCGCGCCGAGAAAGGTGGTGCGCACGGTGACTCCATAAGCCCCGCCGAGGCGCCGCGCCACGCGCAGCTGCTTGCGCTCATGCTCGAGCGAAAGGCCGTAGCCCGACTTGATTTCGATGGCGCAGACGCCGTCGGCCAGCAATTGCTCGAGCCGCTGCGAGGCCTGCGCGAAGAGCGTGTCTTCATCGGCTTCGCGCGTGGCGCGCACCGACGAGACGATGCCGCCGCCCGCCTTGGCCACCTCTTCGTAGCTCGCGCCTGCAAGCCGCATCGCGAACTCGTTGGCACGCTGGCCGCCGTAGACCAGGTGGGTGTGGCAATCGACCAGGCCCGGCGTGACGAGCGCGCCGCCGCCGTCGTGCGATGCAAGGCCCGCAAATTCGGCGGGCAGCGCATGGCGTGCGCCTACCCAGCGGACCTTGCCCCCTTCCACCGCGATGGCGGCATCGGCAGCGGCTCCCGCAGGGGTGGCCGGCGCAGCACCGGGCGCGAGGCGAAGGCCAGTCCAGAGGCCATCGGCCGAGGGGTACGAGATTGCGGATGTCATGGGTCTCTTTCGGTATTCCAGAGCTTACGCCGGCACGATGCGAACCGCTGCCAACCGCGCGCCTTCGTCCTCCGGCACGGCTTGCCACGCCTGCGCATCTTCGGCCCAGTACACGCCCTCTCCCTCCGCGCGCGCCTCGCCGTTCAGGCGCCACGTGCCGCGCAGCGCAAGCAGCACGCCGTGCGGAGCTGGCTCGACGACCGAGGGCTCGGCGAGCACCTGCACTTCGGCGCGCCACCGGCCCCGCCGCGCCATGATGTTGAAGTCGTTCGATGCGCCACCGAGCAGCGCGCAATCGATCGTTTCATCGCCGCTGAAGGTGAATGGCCGGTGCGGCGCGTCGAGCCGGTGGTCCGTTCGGCCGTCGGGCGTGAAGAGCCGCACGCCGTCGCCTTCGAGCAGCATGATGCTGCGGTCGACGCCTTCGAACACCGAGAAAGGCCCCGGCGCCGCAATGGTGGCGATGCTCGCGCGCCAGCTGAAGTCGTCGAGCCCCGCGCCCTCGGGCCAGCTGACGATTTCCTGCGTGGTGCCGCCGCCGTTCTTCCAGGGTCTGGCCGGCAGCTCGGTGCGGGAAAAGCGAACCACGTTCATCGCATCAGCCCCCCTTGCCGCAGCTTCTGCTCGAAGTGCCTGAGAACCAGCGTCATCGTGCCCGTGAGCACGAAGTACACGAGCGCGATGGCAAGGTACACCTCGAGCGAGCGGTACGACACGCTGATGATCTTCTGCCCCTCGTGCATCACGTCGTGGATGGTGAGCAGCGACACCAGCGCCGAGTTCTTGATGAGCGCGATGAACTCGTTGCCCAGCGGCGGGATCATGCGCACCACCGCCTGCGGCAGCACGATCTCGCGCATGGCCGTGGCGGGCGTCATGCCCAGCGACTGGGCCGCGAGGGTCTGGCCCTTGTCGATCGACTGGATGGCGCCGCGCACGATCTCCGACACATACGCACCCGAATACACGCCCAGCCCCAGTACGCCGCACAGGAAGGCCGGCAGCAAGATGCCGAAGTGCGGCAGGCCGAAGAACAAAATGAACAGCTGCACCAGGAGCGGCGTGCCGCGAATCGCCGCCACATAGGCCGTGCATAGGCCGTAGAGCCAGCGCCGCTTCGGGTTGAGCCGCCCGATGCCGACCACCAGGCCCAGCACGCAGCCGAGGGCGAGCGCGCAGGCGGTAATTTCCACCGTGACGAGCGCGCCGCGTAGCAGGTCGGGCCAGCCTTGCCAGACCGGCGAGAAATCGAGATCCATGAGCCGGCCGGGTTACTTCGCGTTCGCGCTGAACCACTTCGCGACGATCTGCGCATAGGTGCCGTCGGCCTTGAGCTTCTCGATGGCGCCGTTCACTGCCTTGGTGAGCTCGGGCGTGTCCTTGCGGATGGCCATGCCGTATTCCTCGGTGGTGATCTGCTCGGGCAGCACCTTGAGGCCGCCGCGCGTGCGCACGTACTGGTAAGCGGCGGGCTTGCCGGTCACGGCCGCATCGGCACGGCCGATGTCCACCAGGTTGAACATCTCCTGGTTCTTCTCGACTTCCATCAGCTGCACCTGCGGAAACTTTTCCTTGGTGTAGGAGACCGACTTGGTGCCCACCTGCACGCTGACCTTCTTGCCGTTGATGTCGGCCGGCGTCTTGATGGCGGTGTTGCCGTCCTTCACCATCACGACGAGGCCGCCCGCGTAGTAGGGCACGGTGAAGTCGACGACCTTCTTGCGCTCGTCCGTGATGTAGATGGCCGAAACGGCCATGTCGAAGCGCTTGGAGACGAGGCCCGGCACCAGGCCCTTGAAGTCAATGTCGATCCACTCGATCTTGCGGCCGAGCGTCTTGCCGATGGCCTCGACCAGCTCCACGTCAAAGCCGGTGCGCTTGCCGTTCTCGACGAACTCCATCGGCGGAAAGGTGGCGTCGGTGGCCACCCGCAGCGGCTCGCCCTGGGCTTGCGCGGTGGCGGCAAAACCGAAGAAGGCAAGGCTGGAGAGTGCGGCGGCAATGAGGGTGCGGCGGGTGTTCATGTGAAAGCTTCCGTGAGTTGAAGAAAGAAAAAATGCGTTGGTGGCCGGCTACTGCAGCGCGCGTGAAATGCGCGCCGCCGTGACGACGGTCATGTGCAGCAATGCAGCTTCCATGCCTTCGACACGCGTGAGCGGGGCCATGAGCGTGATTGCGCCGCGCAGGCGACGGCCCGATGCAAGCACCGGCGCGCTCGCGCCCCAGACGCCCGCATCGACCTCGCCATGCGTCACGGCGTGGCCGGCTTCGCGGATCGCGTCGAGCTCGGCGACACGCTGTGCGCGGCGCTCGGGGCTTTCGCCGAATGCGTCGAGCAATGCATCGCGCTGGTCGGTCGGCAAATGGGCCAGCAGGCACTTGGCACTGGCGCCGTCTCGGGCCGGAACGCTGCGGCCCCGGTCGAACGAACAGCGCAGCGACTGCTCGCTGTCGATCATCTCGAGGCACACCACGCGGTCGTTCACGGCCGTGACAAGCGCCACGCTTTCGCGGCTCTGTTGCGCAAGCGCACGCATGTCGGCGCGCGCCGCCATCACCAGGTCGGAGTTGCCGTCGAAGCCGGTTGCAAGCTGCACGCTCACCGGCCCGGGCGAGTAGCGCCCTTCGGCCTCCATGACGAAGCCCCAGCGCCGCAGCGTGGCAATCTGCCGGTACAGCGTGCTCTGCGAAAGGCCTGTCGCCTGTATCAGCTCCGCAGCCGACATGGCCGCCTTGCTTTGCGCCAGCACCGACAGCACCAGCAGGGCTCGGTCGTTGTGGGCGGAAGCTTCGGGCGGCGTCATCGGGAGCGGCGGCGAGATGTCGGAAAGTGGGTGCGGCGTGCAGTATCTTGTCGGCCGTTCCCACGTCCAAGCCTTCATTCCCACTGAGTGGGAATCGGCGCGTGTTTTCTTTTTACCTTCGTCTTACTGCTTCACTCCGGGTCAGCGCACCATGGGCAATTTGAGGCCCTGCTTCTTCGCGGTGGCCACTGCAATGTCGTAGCCCGCATCGGCATGGCGCATGACGCCGGTGGCGGGGTCGTTCCACAGCACACGCTCGATGCGCTTGGCGGCTGCATCGGTGCCGTCGCACACGATGACGACACCCGAGTGCTGCGAGTAGCCCATGCCCACGCCGCCGCCGTGGTGCAGGCTGACCCAGGTGGCGCCGCCTGCTGTGTTGAGCAGTGCGTTGAGCAGCGGCCAGTCGCTCACGGCATCGGTGCCGTCCTTCATTGCTTCCGTCTCGCGGTTGGGGCTGGCCACGGAGCCGGTGTCCAGGTGGTCGCGGCCGATGACGATGGGCGCCTTGAGTTCGCCGTTCTTCACCATCTCGTTGAAGGCCAGGCCGGCGATGTGGCGCTCGCCCAGGCCCAGCCAGCAGATGCGCGCGGGCAGGCCCTGGAAGGCAATGCGCTCGCGCGCCATGTCGAGCCAGCGATGCGTGTGGGCGTTCTCGGGGAACAGCTCCTTGATCTTGGCGTCGGTCTTGTAGATGTCTTCGGGGTCGCCCGACAGCGCCACCCAGCGGAACGGGCCCTTGCCTTCGCAGAACAGCGGGCGGATGTAGGCCGGCACGAAGCCCGGAAAGTCGAACGCATTCTTCACGCCCTCGTCGAAAGCGACCTGGCGGATGTTGTTGCCGTAGTCGACCGTGGGAATGCCCATGGCCTGGAAGTCGAGCATGGCCTGCACGTGCACGGCGCAAGACTTGGCGGCCGCCTTCTTGAGTGCGTCGTGTTGCGAGGCGTCCTTCATCGCGGCCTGCCATTGCGGCACGCTCCAGCCCGAGGGCAGGTAGCCGTTGATGAGGTCGTGCGCCGAGGTCTGGTCGGTCACGAGGTCGGGCTTGATGCCGCCGGCCTTCGCGCGCTTGACCAGCTCGGGCAACACGTCGGCCGCGTTGCCGAGCAGCGCGATCGACACGGCTTCCTTCGCATCGCAATGCTGCCTGATGAGCTCGAGCGCGTGGTCGATGTCGCGGGCCTGCTTGTCGACATAGCGCGTGCGCAGGCGAAAGTCGATGCTGGTCTGCTGGCACTCGATGTTGAGCGACACCGCACCGGCCAGCGTGGCCGCGAGCGGCTGCGCGCCGCCCATGCCGCCAAGGCCAGCCGTGAGAATCCACTTGCCCGCGAGGCTGTTGTTGTAGTGCTGGCGGCCTGCTTCGACAAAAGTCTCGAAGGTGCCCTGCACGATACCCTGGCTGCCGATGTAGATCCAGCTGCCCGCGGTCATCTGGCCGTACATGAAGAGGCCCTGGCGATCGAGCTCGTTGAAGTGCTCCCAGTTGGCCCACTTGGGCACCAGGTTCGAATTGGCGAGCAGCACGCGCGGCGCGTTCTCGTGCGTCTTGAACACGCCGACGGGCTTGCCCGACTGGATGAGCAGCGTCTCGTCGTCGTTGAGTTCCTTGAGCGAAGCGAGGATCTGGTCGTAGCAGGCCCAGTTGCGCGCGGCACGGCCGATGCCGCCATACACCACGAGATCTTGCGGACGTTCGGCCACCTCGGCGTCGAGGTTGTTCTGCAGCATGCGAAACGGGGCTTCGGTGAGCCAGCTCTTGCAGTTCAGTTCGCTGCCGCGCGGCGCGCGGATCACGCGCGTGGGGTCATGGCGCGGGTCGGTGTTTTGCAGCGGGAGCTTTTCGGGTGCGTTCATGGCGAGGTTCTCCTTGATCTGTGTGTTCAGGCGTGGCTGGGCAGGATGTTCAAAAGTGCGGCAGGCAACTCGGCCTTCAGCGCCCACTGGCGCATGGCTTCGATGTCGGGCGCGAGGTAGCGGTCGGTTTCAAGAAACGCGACCTTCTGGCGGATGTTGGCGAACTCGGCTTCGACCAGCGGCGAGCTCTTGAGATTTCGGTTCAGTTCAATGCCTTGCGCCGCCGCCATGGCTTCGATGCCGACCACGACTGCGGTGTTGTTGACCATCTCGCCGAGGCGCCGTGCCGCGAAGGTGGCCATGGACACATGGTCTTCCTGGTTGGCCGAAGTGGGCAGGCTGTCGACGCTGGCGGGATGCGCGAGCGACTTGTTCTCCGAAGCCAGCGCGGCCGCCGTGACTTGCGCGATCATGAAGCCTGAGTTGAGGCCACCGTCGCGCACGAGGAACGGCGGCAGGCCCGAAATTCCGGTGTCGAGCAAGAGCGCGAGGCGCCGCTCGGAAATGGCGCCGACCTCGCTCACGGCCAGCGCAATGATGTCGGCCGCAAAGGCGACCGGCTCGGCGTGGAAGTTGCCGCCCGAGATCACTTCGCCGGTGTCGGTAAAGACCAGCGGGTTGTCCGATGCGGCATTGGCCTCGATCACCAGCACGCGCGCGGCATGCGCCAGGTTGTCGAGGCAGGCACCCATGACCTGCGGAATGCAGCGCACCGAATACGGGTCTTGCACGCGGCCGCACGCTGCATGCGACGGCACGATCTCGCTGCCTTCGAGCAGCGCGCGCACCGCGCCCGCAACCGCAATCTGCCCCGGCTGTCCACGGGCGGCATGAATGCGCGCATCGAAGGGCTTGATCGAACCTTGGATGGCTTCGAGCGAGAGCGCGCCGGACATCAACGCAGAGGCGAACACGTCTTCGGCGCCGAACAGGCCGGCCAGCGCGAGCGCGGTCGACACCTGCGTTCCGTTGAGCAGCGCCAGGCCTTCCTTGGGGCCGAGCACGAAGGGCTCGAGGCCGACGAGGCGCATGGCCTCGGCACCGCTGACCACGGTACCTTCAGCAGTGATCGCCTCGCCCTCGCCGATCAGCACGCACGCCATGTGCGCGAGCGGTGCGAGGTCGCCCGATGCGCCCACCGAGCCCTTGCACGGAATGCGCGGCATGACGCCTGCATTGAAGAGCGCCAACAAGGCATCGACCAGCGCGGGCCGCACGCCCGAGTGGCCGCGCGCCAGGCTCACGGCCTTGGTGGCCAGCACCATGCGCACGACAGGCGCGGCCAGCGGCTCGCCGGTGCCCACGCTGTGCGAGAGCACGAGGTTGCGCTGCAGCTCGGCCAGGTGGTCGTTGCCGATGCGGGTGCTCGCAAGCTTGCCGAAGCCGGTGTTGATGCCGTAGACCACCTGGTCGTTCTCGACGATGTGGCGCACCGCCGCCTCAGCACTGGCCATGCCGCTCTGCACCGACGGGTCGAGCGCCAGCCGCACGCCACCGGCCTGGATGCGGCGCAGCATGGCGAGGTCCACCTTGCCGGGCGTGAGGGTCAGGGTGGCGGGGGTGTGATTGCTTGTTGGCATATGAACCTGTCTATACAAGTGGTTGCGAGAGAAGACCTGCGGTTTCCGCGACAAAAAAATCAGCCGAAGCTTGGGTTGCCGTCGGCTTTGAAGCGGCTGCCGAGGCTGTAGCGTGAGGCGGGGTGCAGGCAGCGCACCCAGGTGACGGGTGTGTTGCGCGTCCACGTGCGGCGCGTGAGCAGCAGGCAGGGGTCGGTGGGTTCCATGGCAAGCCGTCCGGCCTGCTCGGCGGTGGGCAGCACGGCATCGACGACGTGCTCGATCTGGTCGAAGGGCACGTTGCGCACCAGGTACTCGCTGGGCGCAACGGCGGCAAAGTCCTGCTCGAGAAAGTCGGGCACGACCTGCGGATTGACGTACCGTTCCTCGAGTTGCACCGGGGTGTCGTTCTCCAGGTGCAGGCACACGCTGTGGAACACCGAGGTGCCCGCGCGCATGTCGAGCCAGGCAGCCACGTCGGGCGAGGCGGCAATGCGTTCTACAGCGAGCATTTCGCAGCGGTAGTCATGGCCGCGCTGGCGGATTTCGCTGGCGATGTTGGCAATCTGCAGCAACGTGGACTGCGGCTTGTTCTCGGCCACAAAGCTGCCGACACCGGCCATGCGCACGATGCGGCCCTGCTCCATGAGCTCGCGCAGCGCACGGTTCACGGTCATGCGCGAGATGCCGAACTGGGCGACCAGTTCGCTTTCGGAAGGCAGACGGTGGCCGGCAGGCCAGGTGCCGTCCTGGATCTTGCGGGAGATGTGATCCTTGACTTGCGCGTAGAGCGCGAGGGAGGGAAGGTCGCGCTTCATGTCGGCTTTTTGCCTTGTTGTTCTTGGCGCTGTTGTTCAGGGCGTGTGCAAAGGCCACCGGGTACTCCCCTCCGCGAATGTCCCCCGCCTTCGGCTCCTCCTTTATTTCGCGCGAATGTCCCCCGCCTTCGGCTCCTCCTTTATTTCGCTGCGGGGAGCACCCGATGCCCTGTGCACTTGGGCACGCTGCTGGTGCAACGCTGATCAACGACTGCTCTGGATAAAGGAGGAGGCCGCAGGCCGGGGGACATTCGCGGAGAAAGGTACCCCGTCGGCGGGTGCGCGCCCCGAACCGCGCACGTCAAACAGAGGAGGGGCGGAAGCCCGCAGGCCGGGGGACATTCGCGGAGAAAGGTACCCCGTCGGCGGGTGCGCGCCCCGAACGATCCTCAGTACGACGAACAAGAGCGCACCGCTTCATCCTAGTGCTCCGCAGCCGCCATCGACTCCGCACGAATCTCTTCCGTCAACCGTGCTTTGATTTCCATGAACTCGGGTGAGGTCTTGATCGTGTAGCTGCGCGGATGCGGAAAGTCGACCGCAATCTCTGTCTTGATGCGGCCGGGCCGCGCGCTGAACACCGCCACCCGGTTGGCCATGAAGATGGCTTCGTCGATGTCGTGCGTAACGAACAGCACCGTCTTCTGCGCCGACTCCCAGATGCCCAGCAACAGCTCCTGCATCAGCACGCGCGTCTGGTTGTCGAGTGCGCCAAAGGGCTCGTCGAGCAGCAGCATCTTGGGGTCGTTGGCGAGTGCGCGCGCAATGGCCGTGCGCTGCTGCATGCCGCCCGAGAGCTGCTTGGGAAAGTGGTTCTCGAAGCCGCGCAGCCCCACCTTGGCGATGAAGAACTCGCTGCGTTCCTTTTGATCGGCCTCGCTCATGCCGCGCTCGCGCAGGCCGAAGCGGATGTTCTGCGCCACCGTGAGCCACGGAAAGAGCGTGTAGCTCTGGAACACCACGCCGCGGTCGGCGCCGGGGCCTTCGATGCGCTCGCCGTCGAGCAGCACCTGGCCAGTGGTCGGAAAGTCGAGGCCCGCCACGATGCGCAGCAGCGTCGACTTGCCGCAGCCCGAGGGGCCGAGGATGGTGACGAAGTCGTTCTCCTTCACCTCGAAGTCGATCGGCAGCAGCGCCTGCGTGCTCTGGCCCTTGGTGCCGGTGAAGATGCGCGACACGCCCTGGATCGAGAGTTGGTTGCTGTTGTTGTTCGTCATCATCACAGTGCGGCCCAGGCGAACATGCGGCGGTTGAGTGCCTTGAATGCGAAGTCGGACACGAGCCCGATGACGCCGATCACGATGATCCCGAAGATGATCTGGCCGGTGTTCAGCAAGGCCTGGCTGTCGGTGATCATGTGGCCGATGCCTGAAGACGAGCCGATGAGTTCGGCCACGATCACGTAGGTCCAGGCCCAGCCCAGCACCAGGCGCAAGGTTTCGGCAATGCCGGGCGCGGCACCCGGAATGAGTACGCGCGCAACAATGCCGCGGCTCTTGGCGCCGAGCGTGTAGGCCGCTTCGACGAGGTCGCGCCGCGCGCCGCCCACCGTTACCGCCACCATCAGCACGATCTGGAAGAACGAGCCGATGAAGATCACCAGCAGCTTCTGCATTTCGCCCAGGCCCGCCCACAGGATGAGCAGCGGAATGAACGCCGAGGCCGGCAGGTAGCGACAGAACGAGACGAACGGCTCGAAGAAGGCTTCCACAGCCTTCCACGTGCCCATGGCAATGCCCAGCGGCACCGCCAGCACGGCCGCCAGCAGGAAGCCGCCGAACACGCGCCACACGGTCATGCCCACGTCGCCGATGAAGCCGAACTCGGCGAAGAGCATCCAGCCTTCCTTGAGCATGGTGACCGGGCTGGCAAGGAAGGTCGGCGGCACGAAGCCGCCCAGCGTGGCGATGGACCACACGAGCACGAAGGCCACGAAGAAGCTCAGGCCGAGCAGCACGCGCGCGCGGCCGCTGATGGGCTCGAGCGGTGCGAGCGTGCGGCGCCGAACCGGCGCGGCAGGCTTGGCGGAACCAGCGGAAGCGAGAGAGGTGGCCGACCCAGGTGCCGCCGCGCGCGGCGGCACCTGCGGCAGGGCCTTACTTGACGAAGCTTGCATCGAAGGTGGCTGCGTAGTCTTCAGGCGCCTTTCGGATCACGCCGGCTTCCAACAGGATGGGCGTGGCTTCCTTCATGAAACTGGTGAGTTCGCCCGCAAAGAACTTCTGGTTGGCGGCCTTGTCCTGCCAGCGCAGGAAGGCCGACGATTTGGCGAACTGCTCGCCGGTCTGCTTTACGGCAGAGCCCATCAGTTCGTTGGCCTTGGCCGGGTCGGCCTTGATCATGTCGAGCGCCTCGAAGTACGACTGCGTGAGCGCCTGCGCCGCCTTGGCGTTGGCCTTGAGCCAGGTGGGTGCGCAGCCGACGGTGTCCATCACCATCGGGTAGTCGAGCGTGGTGGCCAGGATCTTGCCGGCGGCGGGATTGGCTCGCACGGTCGAAAGATAGGGCTCGTAGGTCATGGCGGCGTCGTTCTGGCCGGCCACGAACGCCTGGGCGGCGGGCTGCGGTTCGAGCGAAACCACCTTCACGTCCTTCAGCGTCATGCCGTTCTTGTTGAGCATCCAGGCCAGGCCGAAGTACGGCGCGGTGCCGGGGGCGCTCACGCCGATGGTCTTGCCCTTGAGGTCGGCAAAACTCTTCACGTCGTTGCGCACCGCCAGGCCGTCGGCGCCGTAGGACTTGTCCATCTGGAAGATCTGCACGATGGGCACGCCGTTGGCGTTCCAGGCCACGTGCGTTTCCACCGTGGTGGCTGCGCACTGGATGGCGCCCGCGGCCAGTGCCAGGTGGCGGTCCTTCTGCGGGATCATCTTCAGTTCGACGTCCAGGCCGTTCTTCTTGAAGATGCCGGCCTTGTCAGCCAGCGAAAGCGGCGCGAAGCCGGTCCAGCCGGACATGCCGAGCGCAATCCTGGTTTCTTGCGCGGCGGCCGTTCCGGCCATGCCCGCTGCACATGCGCCTGCTGCCAGCAGGGAAGCGACTTTCACAACTACCGTCTTGACCATGGGTACTCCTGGTTCCGTTTCTTGATGATGGCTAGGCGATGCGCTGCCGATCACGGGCTGCGCGCGCCTCGCATTGTTGCCGAGCGCCCCAACTTGTATATACAGGATAACCCGGGAGAGCCGTTTCGGTGCATGCCGTCAGGAAAATGCACCAGATTGCTGTCTATACAGGAAGGGTGGCGGGACGGGGTTTGCGATTGCAAACCTCGTGCCACAGTCATGCCGATGCCGCTGGGGGACAATCCGGCTTCGCTCTTTTTTTCTCCGTCTCGCCCTCGCACTGCCCGCTCCCGCCCTGTGTCCTCGCTCGCTCCCCTCCCCCTCGACGCTCCCGGCAGCAGCAGCGCACCCGCCGACATCCTTCACGAAGTCTTCGGCTACTCGCAGTTCCGCGGGCCGCAGCAGGAGATCGTCGACCATGTGGTGGGCGGCGGCGACGCCCTGGTGCTGATGCCCACGGGCGGCGGCAAGTCGCTCTGCTACCAGATACCGGCCATTGCGCGGCAACGTGCGGGGCGCGGCGTTTCGGTCGTGGTGTCGCCACTGATCGCGCTGATGCACGACCAGGTCGGTGCACTGCACGAGGCCGGCGTGAACGCGGCGTTTCTCAATTCGACGCTCGACTGGGAACAGACGCAGGACGTGGAGCGCCGCATGCTGCGCGGCGAAATCACGCTCCTGTATGCGGCGCCCGAGCGCGTGAATACGCCGCGCTTTCTCTCGCAGCTCGACTCCCTGAAGGAGCGCGGCAAGCTCTCGCTGTTCGCGATCGACGAGGCGCATTGCGTGAGCCAGTGGGGCCACGACTTCCGGCCCGAATACCGCGCGCTCACGGTGCTGCACGAGCGCTACCCCGGCGTGCCGCGCATTGCGCTCACCGCCACGGCCGATGCGCTCACGCGCGCCGACATCGTCGAGCGGCTGCAGCTCGAGGAAGCGCGGCAGTTCGTCTCCAGCTTCGACCGGCCGAACATCCGCTACACCATCGTCGAGAAGAAGGACGCGACCACGCAGCTGCTGCGCTTTATCGAGCGTGAGCACGAAGGCGATGCGGGCGTGGTCTATTGCCAGTCGCGCAAGCGCGTGGAAGACGTGGCCGTGACGCTGCAGGGCGCAGGCATCAATGCGTTGCCCTACCACGCAGGCCTGGATGCCGCGGTGCGCCAGAAGCACCAGGACCGGTTCCTGCGCGAGGAAGGCATCGTGATGGTGGCAACCATCGCCTTCGGCATGGGCATCGACAAGCCCGACGTGCGCTTTGTCGGCCACCTCG
Organism: Variovorax paradoxus; assembly: GCF_029919115.1. NCBI lineage: Bacteria > Pseudomonadati > Pseudomonadota > Betaproteobacteria > Burkholderiales > Comamonadaceae > Variovorax > Variovorax paradoxus. The sequence goes on along the minus strand of NZ_CP123990.1, from coordinate 331,000 downwards.
ACATGCCCAAGAACATCGAAGGCTACTACCAGGAGACCGGCCGCGCGGGCCGCGACGGCGCACCTGCCGACGCCTGGATGGCCTACGGCCTGCAAGATGTGGTGAACCAGCGCCGCATGATCGACGAGAGCCCCGCGGGCGAAGAGTTCAAGCAGGTGATGCGCGGCAAGCTCGATGCGCTGCTGTCGCTGGCCGAGGCAAGCGACTGCCGGCGAGTGCGCTTGCTCGGCTACTTCGGCGAAAAGAGCACGCCCTGCGGAAATTGCGACAACTGCCTCAACCCGCCGCAGGTGTGGGACGGCACCGACGCCGCGCGCAAGCTGCTCTCCACCATCTATCGCGTGCAGCAGCTGAGCGGCATCAGCTTTGGCGCGGGCCACATCATGGACATCCTGCGCGGCAAGGAGACCGAGAAGGTCAAGCAGTTCGGGCATGAGCGCATCAGCACCTTCGGGCTGGGTGCGGAGTTCAGCGAGGTGCAGCTGCGCGGCGTGCTGCGGCAGCTCATTGCCACGGGCGCGCTGGCGGTGGATGCCGAGGCCTTCAACACGCTGAAGCTGACCGAAGGATCGCGCCCGGTGCTCAAGGGCGAAGCGAATGTCACGCTGCGCGAATCGATTTCGTCGCCGGCAGAGCGCAAGCCGCGGCGCGAAAAGGTGGCCAAGGGCGCGCCGTCGCCGGCCGCCGCCAAGCTCGACGATTCCGGCAAGAAGCGCTTCGAGGCGCTCAAGGCCTGGCGCGCGGAAGTGGCGCGCGAGCACAACCTGCCGGCCTACGTGATCTTCCATGACGCAACGCTGGCTGCCATTGCTGAGCGCGCGCCGGCCACGCTCGAGGACCTGCAGGGCATCAGCGGCATCGGCACCAAGAAGCTCGAGGCCTACGGCGCCGAAGTGCTGCGGGTCGCCTCGGCTTTCTAGGGCCCTGCGCCTTCGCGCTTGTTTCGTTCTGGTCAGCTCGCCGGCGGCAGCGTGATCGGCACCGGCCGCGTGAGCAGGTCGACGTAGAGCTCGAAGAAGCGCGCGTTGTCGAACTTCTTCACCACCGTCATCTTCTGCAGCGTGGGCCCCGCGGGCTGCGCGCTGTAGCCGATGGAACGGCCGTTTTCGGCGGCGCCGGGCCGCGCGACCACGTCGACATAGCGCTCGACTGTCTGCGTGGCGTAACTCGGATCGATGAGGTAGGCGAGCGTGAGCGTGTCCCAGATGTTCTGCGTGTACGCCGGGTTGTTCTCGAAGCCGTTGGTGCCGCTGAAGCCGTAACCGTTGAGCTGCCTGAACACCTCGGTCACGGCAGTCGGCTTGGCCGGGTGCGCAATGCGGTCGTAGATGGGCTTGGTCAGAAACACGGTGTCGGTCACGTCGAGCGGCACCACCACTTGCGGGATTGGCAGGCGCACGACGAACTGCGCCGCCTCGGGGTCGAACCACCAGTTGAACTCGGCGAACTTGGTGGTGTTGCCCGCCACGTCGACGGCGCCGCCCATGTAGATGATCTTCTTGATGAGCGGCACGATCTCGGGGTTCTGCTTGACCGCAAGAGCAATGTTGGTGAGCGGGCCAATGGCAAGAATGGTGATCTCGTTGGGGTTGGCTTTCACGGTGTCGACGATGAAGTCGACCGCGCTCTTGCGCTGCAGCACCGTGTGGGTTGCAAAGCCGTCGGGCGAGGGCTTCAGGTCGGCGTCGGTCTTGGGCTCGGGCGAGCTCCAGGCACCCAGGTAGCCGTCGCCCCCGGAGCCGGCGGCCATCTCGGCCTCGATGGTGGCGTAGTTGTGGTTGAAGGCGTAGTTGGCGCCGGCATAGATGCCGATGCGGTTGCCCACGCCAAGGCGCTCGACCGACATCAGCGCATCGGCCACGCCCTGCTTGAGCCACTGGTTGCCCGAGACCACGCTGATGCCCATGACCTGCACCTTGCCCGACGCCTGCAGCTGCGCGGCCATGACGCCCAGCTGGCCGTCGTCGCTCATGGTGTTGTAGTCGCTGTCGATGATGATCTTTTGCGCAGGAGGCGGGCCCGAGCCGTACCCCGGGGTGAGCCCGATGCCGCCGTTGTTGTTGCCGCCGCCTCCGCCACAGGCCGAAAGCACCGTGGCCAGCAAGGCTGCGGCCATCCATTGGCGGCGCTGAATCCGAATCTTCATTCCGGGCTCCTTTTTGAGTGGTTCTGCCATGTAGAACTAAATGCCAAACGATTGCGCAAACGTTTGCTACAACTCTAATGGGCAGGCCACGGGAGTGGCGAAGGGCAAGGTTTCAAGCGGTAACCGCGACACCGCGCGGACGCAAATCAGCTTGGCGAAGGCGCGGCTTCGAGCAAGCGGATTTCGCGCAGTGGCGTGCGATGAAGCAGGTAGGGCTGCTCTGCGGCAGCGTCCGGCTTTTCAAGCCCCGGAAGCGTCTTGGCCGAAGCGGATGCGGGGCATGCACCGCCATTTCGTATCGCCAGCGCGGCCGCCAGGCGGGCCTCGGCCGGGTCGCCGAGCGCATGATCGAAATCATCGGCCACGGTGCAGCTGGGTGCGAAGCCGTCGCCATAGTCGCCAAAGTCCTTGGCATTGACGCCCTGGAACTGAATGGCGAAGTAGCTGGTGCCGCAGTTGTCCTGCGGCGAAAAACCGTAGGGCTTGCCGCAGGTGGCGCCGCCCACAAGGTTGACCTGCACGTCGACGCCGCGCAGGCTGTTGATGACCGACTCGCTCGCCGAGCAGGTGTCGGGCCCAACCAGCACCGTGACCCGCGAGAGGCCGAGCGTTGGCAGCGGCGTGCCGCTGCGGCTGGTGCCGTAGAACGGAATGACGGCCTGCGCAGGCGTCAGGTTGAACGGGTTCTTGTCGTTGAAGACAAGGCGCTCGAAGGTCTTGCCCGAGGTTGCGGCCGGCGAAGCCACCATGGTGGCCAGCCGGCTTGCAATGTTGAGTTGGCCGCCGCCGTTGTAGCGCATGTCGAGCACCAGGTCCTGGATGCCGCTGCCGGCCTTCAGCTGGTTGACCGCATCGATGAGCTGCGCCTCGGAGGTGGTGATGTGGTCGTTGAAAAGCAGGTAGCCCACTCGGCCGCTGCTGGTGTCGATGGTCTTCACGTTCTGCACCGGCGTGCGCGTGATGCTCGCGGCCGCCAGCGTCACGGTGCGCGTCGCACTGCCTTCCTGCAGCTTGAAGGTGTGCGATTCGCCGACGGTGGTGGGCGAGATGCCGCGGTTGATGACGGTGGTGTTGGTGCCCTCGATCACGTCGATGCCGTCGACTTCGAGCACCTTTGCGCCGCGTGCGATGCCGGCCGATGCCGCAGGCGAACCCGGCTCGGTGAAAGCAATGCGCAAATCGCGCGGCCGCGAGTTGCGCACGAACGCGAACTCCATGCCGTAGCCCGGTGCCACGCCGTTCTGCGAAAGCTGCCGGTACCGCTCGGTGTCGTACACGTAGTGAAAGCGGTCCTTCGCACGGCCCGATGCGGTAGTGGCCGGGCTCTTGAGCACGCTGAAGTAGGCGACCGGCGTGGCGTAGTCGGCAGCCTTCAGGGTGGTCGGCACCTCGCCATACCAAAGATAGGTTTCGTTGATCCAGCCGCGCACCCAGCGCTTTTCGTCGGTGAGAGAGCCGGCCTTGTCGGGGTACGAGGTGCCGGTCTCTGGGTTGGTGCCGGTGCGCGGCGCGGCACAAAGGCCGGCCACGGTGGCCGATGCGACGATGGCGTCGTCATTGCCGCTGCTCGCGGGGGCCGCGGTGGTGGGCGGCAGGATGATTGGCAGCGCGACGCCGCCGCCGCCCCCTCCTCCTCCTCCACCGCCGCAACCGGCCAGCACGACGGACGCACAGGCGCAAACAATCGCCAATGCCGCTTGCATGCGTGCGGTGGAGCGCGGCTTCTTCAGCGCGTTCGCTTCGAGTGGATTCATCGAGCCCCTCCTCGCGTCCGCTGCGGCGGACGGTACTTGTTTTTTACCGCTTACCCGGCGGCCGTGCGCTGCCGCGGTACCTACTGCACGAAACCCATGCCGCGCGATTCGCGCACTTCGGGTTTGATGCGGTGCTCCGCCTCGAGCTGGTCAAGAAATTCGGCGGACGAAAAATCGACCGCCAGAATATCCGTCTGCCGTTTCACGGCCGCAAAGTCGCCCGGGCACAACTGCCTCATTTGCGCCAAGCGTGCCTTGGCTTCCGCGGTGAGCAATGCCGCATCGCCGGCCAGCGCCTCGGTAATGAACATGCGCTCGCGCTGCGCTGCGGTAAGCGGCATGAACTTGATCTTGAAGGTAAAGCGCCTGAGTGCCGCCTGGTCGAGCCGATCGAGCAGGTTGGTGGTGCAGATGAAGACACCGTTGAAGCGCTCCATGCCCTGCAGCATCTCGTTGACCTCGGTCACTTCGTACGTGCGCTGCGCACCGCGCCTGTCTTGCAGAAAGCTGTCGGCCTCGTCGAGCAGCAGCACGGCTTTTTCGGCCTCCGCCTCCTTGAACATGGCGGCCATGTTCTGCTCGGTTTCGCCGACGTACTTGCTCATGAGATCGCTGGCCTGCTTGATGATGAGCGGCCGGCCGATGGCCTTGGCGATGTGCTCGGCCAGCGCGGTCTTGCCGGTGCCCGGTGCGCCATAGAAGCACAGCGTGCCATGGCCCCGCGCCTTGATAGCCGCCACGATGCGCGGAATTTCAAAACGGGTCTCGACGTTGAGCATGTCCAGGTCGTAGGTGGTCACGCTGCGCCGTTCGCCCAGGCCGGTGTCGAGCGTGCCAAGCGCGAGGTCGGCATTCTTGAGCTGCCGCTCGATCAGCGCTTCCATCGATGCGCCCTCGGTTTGCGCCAGCCCCGCAAATCGCACCGCGGTGCGGATCTGCGCGGGCGTGAGGCCCTTGCGTTCGGCGAGCTTGGCGGTAAAGGCCTCGGACACCACGATGCCCTCGAGCGTTTTCTTGATCAGCTGCTCGCGCGCGCCGGGCGGCGGCGACTTGAGTTCGAGGTGATACGCAAAGCGGCGCCGGAACGCGGGGTCGATCTGCTCGATGCGGTTCGTGACCCACAGCGTCGGCACCGGGTTGGCTTCGAGGATCTGGTTGACCCATGCCTTGCCGCTCACGCTGCCGCTGGTGGGCGCCGGAATCTGCTCGGCACGCGCCATGAACTGCGCGGCTTCAGTGCTGATGGGCGGAAACACGTCTTCCACCTCATCGAACAGCAGCGCGGCCTGGGCGCTGCCCTTGAGGAACACCTGCGCAATCTGCAGCGAGCGGTAGCGGTCGCGGCCACTCAGCGAGTTGCCGTCGCGGTCGGCGTATTCGACCTCGAACAGTTCGAGCCCCGCAGCCTGCGCCACCACCTTGGCGAGCTCGGTCTTGCCAGTGCCGGGCGGCCCGTAGAGCAGCACGTTGACGCCGGGCTCCTTGCGCGCCACCGCGGCGCGCAGCAGCGTGACGAGCATTTGCGCGTCTTCCTGCACAAAGGAAAAGTCGTGCGTGGTGAGCGTGCTCTTGGCGGAGGGCCGCGTGAACACGGCCATGAGTTCGTTGTGGTCGCGGTATTCGCGCATCAGCACCGGCGGCAGCTTTTCGCTCACCTTCATGAGGTCGGCCAGGTCGGTGATGTTGTGCTCGGAAATCAGGTTTTCGACCAGGCCGATGCGCTCGAGGCGCGAGCCCGCGCGCAATGCTTCGCCCACCTCGCTCGCGTTGACGCCCGCAATGTCGGCAATGGCCGCATAGGCTTCGGGCGCATTGTTGACCTTGAATTCGACCAGCAGCGAACGCAGGTCGCGCTGGTAGCGGGCGAGCGTGCCATAGAGCAGCAGCGCACGCTCGGCCTTGTTGAGCTGCAGCAGGCCCGCGAGCGCATCGATGTTCTTTTCGACCAGCGTCGATTGCTTGCGCAGCGCGTGCGTGAGCCAGTCGCGCGTGACGGCCAGCACAGAGAGCAGGTCCTTGGGGTGGTCCTTGGCGTATTCGTCGAGGTAGAAGAAGAGCGTGCCTTCTTCATACGGGCCGCGCCACACGCCGTGCCGCTCGAGCAGGGTGCGGCCGTCGAAATCTTCTACGCCTTTCCAGGCCTCGTTGCCCGCGCAGCGGCGGCCGAGAAATTCGCGCAGCCGCTGCAGCACCGCAACGGGCCACACCAGGTGGCGGCCGGTGAGCGACAGCAGGCCGTTGATGTCGCGGCGCACGTTGAAGCGCGGCCCCTGCTTGGCGGCGAGCGTGAGCACGAAGTGCGAGCACATGAGCTCGAGCACCGGCGCACCCTTGAGCCCGGGCGACGGCAAGGCCTGCCCGCGTACCGCAGCAGCCACGACATCGACACCCGCACGCTTGACCATCAAACAACCTCCAGACGAGGAATTTCCTGGAGCGACCATAACGCAGACTTTTAGCTTGGGGAAGACGCCGGAACGGTAAAAACCCTGATGGTGCGATTCCAGCCACAATGCCCGCCATGGTCGGAATCGAAGAAATCCGGCGCGCCGCGGCGCGTCTGCAGGGTCAGGTGCTCAATACGCCCTGCGTGGAGTCGCGCACGCTCTCGGAGATCGTGGGCGCGCAGGTCTACCTGAAGTTCGAGAACCTGCAGTTCACATCCTCGTTCAAGGAACGCGGTGCGTGCAACAAGCTGGTCGATCTTTCGGAGAACGGCCCCGCAGGCGACGGCAAAGAAGCCGCGCGCGGCGTGATCGCCATGTCGGCAGGCAACCATGCCCAGGGTGTGGCCTATCACGCGCAGCGGCTCGGCCTTCGCGCGCTCATCGTGATGCCGCGCTTCACGCCCGGCGTCAAGATAGAGCGCACGCGCGGCTTTGGCGCCGAAGTGGTGCTGCATGGCGACACGCTCGACGCGGCGCGCGCGCATGCGCTGGAACTGGCCGAACGCGAGGGGCTGACCTTCGTACATCCGTATGACGACGAGGCCATCATCGCGGGACAGGGCACGGTGGCGCTCGAAATGCTCGACGTGGTGCCCGATCTCGATGTGCTGGTGGTGTCGGTCGGCGGCGGCGGTCTGATTGCCGGCATGGCCGTTGCGGCGCGCGACCGCAAGCCCGGCATCGAAATTGTCGGCGTGCAGACCACGCGCTTTCCGGGCATGGTGAATGCCGTGAAGGGCACGCAGCACCTGCAGGGCAAGAGCACCATCGCCGAGGGCATCGCGGTTGGCACGCCGGGCGTACTCACGCGCGAGATCATCGCCAGACATGTGGACGACCTGCTGCTGGTCGACGAGGGCGACATCGAGCAGGGCGTGCTGATGCTGCTCGAAATCGAGAAAACGCTGGTCGAGGGCGCCGGCGCCGCGGGCCTTGCGGCGCTGATCCGGCATCCGGAGCGCTTCAGGGGCAAGCGCGTAGGGCTGGTGCTTTCGGGCGGCAACATCGATCCGCTGCTGCTTGCAGCCATCATCGAGCGCGGCATGGTGCGGGCCGGCAGGCTGGCGCGCGTGCGGGTGAGCGCACGCGATGTGCCGGGCTCGTTGGCCCAGATCACGGCCACTGTGGCGGAAGCGGGCGCTAACGTCGATGAGGTTCATCATCAACGCGCCTTTACCATGCTGGCAGCGCAGAATGTCGATATCGAGCTGGTGCTGCAGACCCGCGGACGGGCCCACCTGGCCAGTGTGCTGGGCGCGCTGCACGACGCCGGCTTCGAGGCCGAGGAACAGCACTGAAGGGGCCCTGGCAACCCCCTAGACCGCCGGGCCGGGGCCCATCGGTAAAATGCCCGCAGTTTTGTATTTGTGTATTCAAGGTACTTTCAATGTCCAACCCTACGCCCGTCGAGCCGCACCACGCGGCCGCCGTTGAAAAAGACGCCGTCGAATCGGTCGTTCACCTGATGCCGCTCGTCCTGCCATTGGCCGGCGGCGTGCTGATGCTTTTGCTTGCATCTATCGCTGTCTATTTGGCCTGACAGGCATTAGCGTCTCCGTCCGCGGGCTTTGCGGCCCGCGTTGACGCAGTCTCCCAACGCGAAACGTTTTCTCAAACGGACCTCCGTGCCTCGATGGCGCGGCGTCCCGTTCGGAAAGACGATTTTTCAACTTAGGAGATTTCCGATGAACGCACCCACGATGCAGGGCCTTGCCATTCAGGCACCCTCATACGTCAAGAACGCAAAACTGATTGCCTGGGTGGCCGATATGGCCGCGCTCTGCAAACCCGAAGCCATCTACTGGTGCGACGGCAGCAAGGAAGAGTACGACCGCCTCTGCCAGAAGCTGGTCGACGCGGGTACCTTCAAGAAGCTCAACCCGGCCAAGCGCCCCAACTCCTTCCTCGCGGCTTCAGACCCGAGCGACGTGGCGCGCGTCGAAGACCGCACCTTCATCTGCTCCGAAAAGAAGGAAGACGCCGGCCCCACCAACAACTGGATGGCCCCGGCCGAGATGCGTGCCACGCTGCAGCCGCTGTTCGACGGCTGCATGAAGGGCCGCACGATGTACGTGGTGCCGTTCAGCATGGGCCCGCTCGGCTCGCCCATTGCGCACATCGGCATCGAGCTTTCCGACAGCCCCTACGTGGCGGTCAACATGAAGATCATGACCCGCATGGGCAAGGCCGTGTACGAAGTGCTCGGCGCCGACGGCGAGTTCGTGCCCTGCGTGCACACCGTGGGCGCACCGCTCGAGCCGGGTCAGAAGGACGTCACCTGGCCCTGCAACAAGACGAAGTACATCGTTCACTACCCCGAAACGCGCGAGATCTGGAGCTACGGCTCGGGCTACGGCGGCAACGCGCTGCTGGGCAAGAAGTGCTTTGCGCTGCGCATCGCCTCCACCATGGGCCGCGACGAGGGCTGGCTCGCCGAGCACATGCTCATCCTCGGCGTGACCTCGCCCCAGGGCAAGAAGTACCACGTGGCGGCCGCTTTCCCCTCGGCCTGCGGCAAGACCAACTTCTCGATGCTGGTGCCCCCGGCCGGCTTCGACGGCTGGCAAGTGACGACCATCGGCGACGACATTGCCTGGATCAAGCCCGGCAAGGATGGCCGCATGTACGCCATCAACCCCGAAGCAGGCTACTTCGGCGTGGCCCCCGGCACCAACCTCAAGACCAACCCTAACTGCCTGAAGAGCCTGGACCGCGACGTGATCTTCACCAACGTGGCGCTCACCGATGACGGCGACGTGTGGTGGGAAGGCCTTGAAGACGACGTGCCCGGCAAGAAGCTCCCCGAGCACCTGATCGACTGGCAGGGCAAGGACTGGACGCCGCAGATCGCCAAGGAAACCGGCGCCAAGGCCGCGCACCCGAACTCGCGCTTCACCGTGGCCGCCACCAACAACCCTGCGCTCGACCCGGCCTGGGACGATCCGGCCGGCGTGCCGATCGACGCTTTCATCTTCGGTGGCCGCCGCTCGACCACGGTGCCGCTGGTGACCGAAGGCCGCAACTGGACCGAAGGCGTCTACATGGCCGCCACCATGGGCTCGGAAACCACCGCCGCCATCGTCGGGCAGGTGGGCGTGGTGCGCCGCGACCCCTTCGCCATGCTGGCCTTCATGGGCTACAACATGAGCGACTACTTCCAGCACTGGCTCGACCTGGGCAAGAAGCTGGAAGCATCGGGTGCCAAGCAGCCGAAGATCTACACGACCAACTGGTTCCGCAAGGGTCCGGACGGCAAGTTCGTGTGGCCGGGCTACGGCGAGAACATGCGCGTGCTCAAGTGGATCATCGACCGCATCGAAGGCAAGGCCGAGGGCGTGGACCATGTCTTCGGCGTGAGCCCGCGCTATGAAGACCTCAACTGGACCGGCCTGGATTTCAGCGCCGAGCAGTACGCCACCGTCACCAACATCGACAAGGCTGCCTGGCAGGCCGAGCTGAAGCTGCACGCCGAACTGTTCGAACAGCTGGCGCATCACCTGCCGAAGGAACTGCCTGAAACCAAGGCGGCCATCGAGCAGCGCCTCGCGGCCTGACGCTTGCCACCGTGCGCCGCAAGCCGCACCAACGAAAAAAAGCCGCCCTAGGGCGGCTTTTTCATGACTCGGCCAGCGAAGCGATCGAAAGATCAGTAGTAGCGCGAGCTGTTCATGCGGCGCATGGCTTCGTAGAGCGTCGGCATGCGGGCGTCGTTGGTGCGTGCAGCCTTGCGGGCCGCTGCGTCCACCTTGGCAACGGCGGCGGTCGAAGCCTTGCCTTCCGACTGCTGGCGCCACACGGCGGCTTGCAGTTCTTGCATCACGCGCGGGTCGCTGTGCGCGGTGGCAAGAAAGCGAGCGTCGGCGCGGCTGGCCGCACGGCGCTGGGCGGCTGCGTTCCACAGGCCCGCAACCTTGCTGGCCGGTGCGCGCAGCGAGCTGGCAAAGAGAGCGATGCCGGCAAAAACGGCGCCGCAGAGCACGGCCCAGGCGGCGAGCAGAGCGCCTTCGTCCCAGGTTGAAACGAGCTTGTCGCCCACCACCAGCACCGCCGCGATCACGGCGACGACGAGCAGGGCAATCAGCGGGCGCGAACCGTTTGCGCTGGCGCGTGCGGCCTTGATCTGGCCGAAAAGAACCTCGGCGCGCTGCACGCCGGGGTGGGAAGTGGGTTGGTCAACGTGGACAAAGCTGGTCATGATGGAATCCCTCCAGGGATAAGTGGCTGAGTGCCGATGGGGTAGATATTAGGGTTTGCCCTAGTGTTACGCCACTTTATCTTTCTGATGTTTATCATTCACAACACTGATGGACGTCAACTTTCGCACACTCGACCTCAACCTCCTGCGCGTCTTCGACGAGGTCATGGCGGAGCGCAACCTGACCCGGGCGGCGCGCAACCTCTCGATCACACAGCCGGCGGTGAGCAACGCGCTGCGCCGCCTGCGCGAGGTGCTGGGCGACGAGCTGGTGATGCGGGCCGGCGCGGGCGTGGAGCCCACGCCGCGCGCTCTGGCGCTTTGGCCCACCGTGCGCGAGGCGCTGCGGCAGCTGCAGCACACCTTGGCGCCGGGCGAGTTCGACGCCGCGATTGCGGACACCACTTTTCTGTTGGCCATGGCCGACGCCACGGCCGCCGAGCTCATTCCGGGGCTGGTGCAGATCGTGGAGAAGGAAGCGCCCGCTATCTCGCTGCGCGTTCTGCCGCTTACAACCCGCGATCCGCGGCGCATGCTCGAGCAGGAAGAAGTCGACATGGCAATCGGCTACTTTCCGGCCGTGATCGCCAGCCTGGCGGCACGCGGGCAATCGGGCGTGGGGGTGGCTTTCGAAACCCAGCGCCTCTACCTGGGCCAGTACGTTTGCGTGATGCGGCGCGGCCATCCGCTGGCGAATGCACCGCTCACGCTGGACGACTACTGCGCCGCGCGGCACCTGCTGGTGAGCTTTTCAGGCCGCCCGTACGGCTTTATCGACCAGACGCTGGGCGCCCTGGGACGGGAGCGGCGCATCGTGGTGACGGTGAACCAGTTTTTCACGGCCGGTCGCGTCGTCGCCAATTCAGACCTGCTCACGGTGCTGCCGCGGCATTTCGTCACCGTGACCGGCATCGACGACCAGCTGGTGCTGAGAGACCTGCCCTTCGACCAGCCGATGGTGCACGTCGATGCCATCTGGCACCGGCGCGCACAGCACCTGCATTCGCACGAATGGCTGCGCACCGCGCTGCTGCGCTCCGCCGCGGCGGCTTTTGCGGATTCGGTACTCGGGCAAAAGGTGCCCGGGTGAACCGCCGCGGGTTTTCTTAGCGAACGACGGAGAGCCAGGCGCTGGCTGCAACACGCAGTTCCTGCGCCTGGTGGGCATCGAGGCCGGCACGGGCGTCGGCGCTTTCCATCAGCGCGGCGGCGTGGCTGACCGAAGCGTTGGCATTGGAAGAACTGAAGAAACGGGCCACTTGGGCAATGAGGCTGAACATGACAGTGCGCTGCTCTTGGCTGCGCTGGAGTGGTTGATGTACCAAGAATAGGGGTTATCCCTAATATTGAAAGCCCCAGTTCATGCGCTTTATGCATGGGTTGATTCACGAGGGCCTGCCCTAGACTGAGCAAGATGAAGCTGCAACTGCTCTCCGACCTGCACCTGGAGTCCCACCCCCGCTTTCACGCCGAGTCGGTGCCCGGCGCAGACATGCTGGTGCTGGCGGGCGACATCGGCTCCTACCAGGAAGGCTCCCGCCTGACGGACCCCGACTTCGGCCTTGGCCGCTTTTCCCCCCGCAACGGCTGGCCGGTGCCGGTGATCTACGTGCCCGGCAACCACGAGTACGACAACACCGATTTCGACGCGACCCACGAGCGCCTGCGCGCGCTTTGCGCGGAACTCGACATCCTGTGGCTGGAACGCGAAACGGCCGTCATCGGCGGCATCCGCTTTGTCGGCACCACCCTCTGGGCCGATTTCGACGCGCTGGTGGAGCCTACCGACGGCTTGGCCGACGCGCTCAAGAAGCGCGGCAAGGCCATGCGCGCAGCCGACTTCTACCTGGAGAAGGCGGCCACGGTGCGCAGCGGCCAGCCGTTCATGGCCGGTGCCATGCGCGAGCAGGCCCTGCTGTGCCAAGCCTGGATCGAGCAGGCGCTGGCCGAGCCCTTCGACGGCACCACGGTTGCCATCACGCATTTCGCGCCCAGCCTTGCCAGCGCCGATCCGCGCTACGGCCTTACGCCGGGCACTGCCGGTTTCTGCAATTCGCTGGATGCGCTGCTTCCCCGCGCCCAGCTGTGGCTGCACGGCCATCTGCACTGCCCGTTCGACTACGTGAAGGACGGCTGCCGCGTGGTCGCCAACCCGCTCGGCTACAAGGGCAAGGGCGAACAGGAAGGCTTTCGGCCCAACCTGCTGATCGAAGTTGCCTGAATCCAGGCCCAGGGCTACAGCAGCTCTTCACCCACGATCGGCAGCAGCAGCCAGTTCTTGAAGCGCAGCCAGAGAAACTCGCCGGGCTCGTCCTCGTGGACGATGTCGCCGCCCGCATCGTCGTATTCCAGCCACTGCACGCGGCGGCCATTGGGACCGATCCGCAGCCGGTAACCCAGGCTCACGCGCCCGCCGCTCAAGAGCTTTTCGTAGTCGGCCACCAGTTCCGGGCTGTCGATCACGAGCCCCATCTCGGTGTTGACCGCTGCGGAGCGGTGATCGAGGTTCATCGAGCCGATGAAAAAGCGCTGGTCGTCGATCACCGCGATCTTGGCGTGCAGGCGGCTGATCGACTGGCCGAAGTTGCCGAAGTGCGTCGAACGCGCGGTAAGCATCGGCGCAATCTCGTAGATGTTGACGCCGATCTTCAGCATGTCGGCGCGATAGCGTTCGTAGCCGGCATAGGCCAGCGGCTCGTCGGTCGCGCCCAGCGAGTTGGTTACCACGGTGATCTTCCCCCCGCGATCGATGGCCGCCTTCATCATGGCCATGCCGCGCGTGCCGGGAATGAAGTACGGCGATGCAATCTTCACTTCATCGCGGGCCGAATTGATGACGCCCAGCGCACCCTCGTTCACGCTGCCCGCATAGGCTGCCACGGGCGCGCGCGTGATCTTGGCGGGGTCGTCGACAAAGAGCGTGAACGGCGCCCAGCGCAGGTCGATCTTGCCGGTGGTGAGCTGCTCGCCCACCGGCGACCTGTTCATCACGTCGCGCTGGCGAATCGGCACGTCGGGCTGCGCGGTGCCGGCAATGGCATCGAAGCGCCTCTGCGCCTCGTCCGCCGTCATGCGCGGCGGCGCTATGCGCTCGATGGGCCACGCATGCTCGCTGTTCCAGTAGCGGTCGAAGCCTTCGGACATCTGGCGCACCACCGGCCCGCTGGAGAGCACATCCATGTCGATGAAGTTCGCCGCCGTGCCGCGCATGAAGTATTCGTTGGCGATGTTGCGTCCGCCCGAAACGGCAAAGCTGTTGTCGGCCACCAGCAGCTTGTTGTGCATGCGGTGGTTGATGCGGCCGAAATCCGAGGCCGAGAACAGGAGCCGCAGCGCGAGCGAGCCAGCCCGCGAAGGCAGCGGGTTGAACAGCCGGACCTCGATGTTCGGAAAGGCTGAGAGCGTAGCGAACACCTCGTCCTCGCCGGTCGTGTAGAGGTCGTCCACCAGGAGGCGCACCCGAACGCCGCGCGACGCCGCGTCGCGCAGTTCGCGCAGCAGCAGCAGGCCGACGTCGTCGTTCTGGATGAGGTAGTACTGCACGTCGAGCGACTTCTCGGCGTGCCGCGCGAGCGAAATGCGGGCGTCGAAGGCAAAGGCCGCTTCCGGCAGCAGCCGGAAGCCCGACAGCGGTGCCGCTCCACCGGGCGAGGCCGGCTGCACGAGCTGGCCGAGCGCCGTGCCGGCCACCTCGGTAAGCGCCGTACTCGGCGCGCGCGGCTGCGGCGGCGGCAGGCCCGCACAGCCCGACAGCCACGCCGAAGCCATGGCAACCCACACCAGGGCCGCGAGCCTGCGGATCAGCGAAGTGGCCGTCATGGCCCGCACTGTAGCCCGTGTAGCACGGACCGCGTGCGGGCGGGCCCTATGATCGACGCCACAAAAAAGGGAAAGAACACGCGTGCTCAACGGCTTGTGGCTGGGTTTCTTCGGAATGGCGATGCTGGCGGCGCTCGGGCGCTGGCTCGTGGGCGGCGACCCGGCCGTCTTTGCGGCCATCGTCGAAAGCCTGTTCGCCATGGCGCGGCTCGCAGTCGAGGTGATGGTGCTGCTGTTCGGCACGCTCACGCTGTGGCTCGGCTTTCTGCGCATTGCCGAGGCGGCGGGGCTGGTGGGCTGGCTGGCGCGCCTGCTCGGACCATTGTTCCGGCGGCTGATGCCTGGCGTGCCCGCCGGCCATCCGGCGCTGGGGCTAATCACCATGAACTTCGCGGCCAACGCGCTCGGGCTGGACAACGCAGCCACGCCCATCGGCCTCAAGGCCATGCGCGAACTGCAGCGTCTGAACCCCGACCCGGTCACGGCCACCAATGCGCAGATCCTGTTCCTGGTGCTCAACGCGTCGTCGCTCACGCTGTTGCCGGTAACCATCTTCATGTACCGCGCGCAGCAGGGCGCCGCCGATCCGACGATGGTGTTCCTGCCCATCCTGCTGGCCACCAGCGCATCGACGCTCGTGGGCCTGCTCTCGGTGGCCGTGGCGCAGCGCCTGCGGCTGTGGGACCCTGTGGTGCTGGCCTACCTGGTGCCGGGCGCGCTGCTGCTCGGCGGCTTCATGGCGCTGTTGGGCACCCTGTCGGCGGCGGCCATTTCTTCGCTCTCGTCGCTCATGGGCAATCTCGCGCTGTTCAGCGTGATCATCGTCTTCTTGCTGGCCGGGGCGATCCGCCGCATCAAGGTCTACGAATGTTTCATCGAGGGCGCAAAGGAAGGCTTCGACATTGCGAAGAACCTGCTGCCCTACCTGGTGGCCATGCTGTGCGCGGTGGGCGTGCTGCGCGCCTCGGGCGCGCTCGAGTTCTTGCTTGGCGGCCTGCGCTGGCTGGTCGACATGGGCGGCTGGGATTCGCGTTTTGTCGACGCCATGCCCACCGCGCTGGTCAAGCCCTTCTCGGGCAGCGCGGCCCGCGCAATGCTGATCGAAACCATGAAGACACAAGGCGTGGACAGCTTTCCCGCGCTGGTGGCAGCCACCATCCAGGGCAGCACCGAGACCACCTTCTACGTATTGGCCGTGTACTTCGGCGCTGTGGGCATCCAGCGGGCGCGCCATGCCGTGGCCTGTGCGCTTCTGGCCGAGCTGGCGGGCGTGGTGGCGGCCGTCTCGGTCTGCTACTGGTTCTTCGGCTGAGCCGCATCGCGCGGGTGCCGCCGGTTTAAGCTCAGAGGCCTATGAAGAAAACCTCCGCCTCAAGGTCGCAAGCCGAATCGCCCGCCGGTCCGGCGGCATCCGGCGCCGGTGCGCCGCTGGAGGCCGCGGAAACCAAACGCTCGACCTACCACCACGGCAACCTGCGCGATGCACTGGTGATGCGCGGCATCGAGATCCTCGATGCGCAGGGCCTTGCCGCGCTGAGCCTGCGCCAGGCGGCGCGCGACGTCGGGGTGTCGCAGACGGCGCCGCTGCACCACTTCGAGGGCAAGTCGGGCTACCTCGCGGCCATTGCCGCGCAGGGTTTTCGCATGATGTTCGACCAGCGCATCCGCGCATTGCGCAGCCTGCACGATCCGCGTGAACGGCTGCTCAGCGTGATGCTCGCGCACCTGCAGTTCTCGCTCGAGCGGCCCGCGCTGTTCCAGGTGATGTACGGCCCGGCCATTCCGCAGAAGCTGCAGTTCCCCGACCTGGAGCAGGCCGCCACGCGCTCCTACGGCATCCTGGAAACCTGCGTGGGCGACTACCTGAGCCACCGCAACGTGCCGCTCGCCCGCGTGCGGCCGGCGGCGCTGGCCGCGTGGACCGCCTGCCATGGCCTGGCCACCGTGATGGTCGACCGCCAGAACGCCTGGGACATCGTCGGCAAGGACCCGATGAAGATCGGCCACGACGTGTTCTCGATCTTCATCGCGGGGCTGGACTACCAGCCCGCGGCCGCCTAGCCCGGGGCCACCTCGAACAGGCCGGCGGCGCCCATGCCGCCCCCGACGCACATCGTCACCACCACGTACTTCACGCCGCGGCGGCGCCCTTCGTGCAGCGCGTGGCCGGCCATGCGAGCACCCGACATGCCGAAGGGATGGCCGATGGCGATGGCGCCACCGTTCACGTTCATGCGCTCCATCGGAATGCCGAGCCGGTCGGCGCAATGGAGCACCTGTACCGCGAAGGCTTCGTTGAGCTCCCAAAGGCCGATGTCGTCGACGGCAAGGCCTGCCTGCCGCAGCAGCCTGGGCACCGCAAAGACCGGACCGATGCCCATTTCGTCGGGTGCGCAGCCGGCCACCGCAAAGCCGCGGAACCAGCCCAGCACCGCAAGCCCGCGCCGCGCTGCCAAGTCGGCGTCCATCACCACGCAGGCGGCCGCGCCGTCGGACAGCTGGCTGGCATTGCCCGCGGTGACGGTGCCGTCCGCGAGCACCGGCTTCAATCCGGCCAGCGTTGCGGCGCTGGTGCCGGCGCGCGGGCCTTCGTCGCGCGCCAGCGTGGCGGCCTCGTCGCGCGTGGTGCCGTCACGCTCGTGGCGGCGCACAGTGGTGTGGATCGGCACGATCTCGGCGTCGAAGCGGCCCGCCGCCTCTGCCTCTGCCTGGCGCTGCTGGCTCAGCGCCGCATACGCGTCCTGCCGCTCGCGCGAGATGCCGTAGCGCTGCTGCACCACCTCGGCGGTCTCGAGCATCGGCATGTAGACCTGCGGCGCATGCGCGGCCAGCCAGGGCTCCTCTCGCATGAACTGGTTGGTGTGCTCGCGCACGCAGCTGACCGATTCGGTGCCGCCGGCCACCGCCACCTGCAGGCTGCCCGCGCGCACCGCCTCCGCGGCGATGGCGATGCTCTGCAGGCCCGACGAACAGTAGCGGTTGACCGTCATGCCCGGCACGCTCTCGGGCAGCCCGGCGGCAAGGGCCGAGATGCGCCCGACGTTGAAGCCGTTGGCGCCTTCGGGAAAGGCGCAGCCGAGGATCACGTCTTCCACCTCGTCGGCGGGAATGCCGGCACGCGCCACCGCATGCCGCACCACGTGGGCACCGAGCGTGGCGCCATGCGTCAGGTTGAGCGTGCCGCGAAAGGCCTTGCCGATCGGCGTGCGGGCGTAGGAAACGATGGCGGCATCACGCATGCTGGGGTTCCAGAAGATCGAAGGGGAAAACAGCGGGCGCCGTTGGGCTCGTGGCCGAGGCGCCGCGGTGCAGCGCAACGGCCTGCAATGCCTGCATGGCTTCGGCCTCGCCGGCAAACACCGCGAACCCGGCCTGGGCGAAGGCGGCCCGTACATGCGCATGGGGGCTGTAGACCGCGAGCGGCTTGGCCGCGCCGTCCATCACCGCCCGGCTTTCGCGCACGAAGCGCGCGAGGTCGTAGCTCGGTCCGCCCACCGCCAGCAAGCCCAGCACGGCGGCGTCCACGGCCGCGTCCTGCAGCACCACCTGCATCACCGCGCCGAGCAATGCCGGTTCGGCCAGCAGCATCGCCGTCAGGTCGACCGGATTGCGGTTGAGCGAAAAATTGGGCAGCAGTTCGGCCAGGCGCTGCTCCGCGTCCGCCGACAGCCGCGCCAGCGGCAGCCCGCGCGCCTGTGCCTCGTCGGCCGCCAGCACGCACGACGCACCGGAGTTGCTGACAACCGCGAGCCGCGGCACCCCGCCCGCGCCGCCGGCACCGGGCGCCGGTCCAAGGTACAGCGGCACGGCGCCGACAAGCTCGACCAGGCCGCCCACGGTGCGGCAGCCGTGCGACTCGAACATGGCGTCGAGCCCCGCACCGGCCGCCCCGCCCGAGCCCGTATGCAGATCGGCCGAACGCCTGCCGTGCGCCGAACGCCCGGAGCGCACCGCCAGCACCGCCACGCCGCTCTGGCGCGCCGTTTCGAGCGCCGCGGCCATGCGCACCGGGTCGGGCACATGTTCGACATAGAGCAGCACCAGCCGCACGCCGGGTTGACGCGCCAGTGCATCGACCAGGTCGGCCGTGTCGACATCGGCCTCGTTGCCGGTGGCGGCCACGCAGCGCACGCCCCAACCCGCTTCGCGCAGCAGCGCATAGGCGGAGACACCGAAGGCGCCGCTTTGCGAGACGATGGCCACCGGCCCGTCGAGCGGCGCATGGTCGCTGTAGATCGAGGCGAAGGAAAGCACCGCACCGCTGTCGAAACTGGCGACACCGATGCTGTTGGGCCCCACCAGGCGCACACCGCCGGCCCGGGCGATGCCGGCCAGGGTTTCCTGCCGGGCGCGGCCCTCGGCGCCGACCTCCGCATAGCCCGAGGCGAACAGCAGCGCATGCCCCACGCCCAGCCGCGCGCACTCGGCAAGCTGCTGCTCCGCCTGATCGGCACCGATGCACAGCACCACCGCATCGGGCACCTCGGGCAGCTGGTCGAGCGCCGCATAGGCCTGCAGGTCCTGCACCTCGCCGGCGCGCGGATGAACCGGATAGATGCGCCCGCCGAAACCTTGCTCCAGCAGGTAGCGGATCGGCCGGCCGCCGACCTTGTGCGGGTTGTCGGACGCGCCGACCACCGCCACCGAGCGCGGCGCCAGCAGCCGCTCGAGCGAGGGCCGCACCCGCGCCGGCACGGCTTGCGCCAGCACCTTCAGCTGCGCCTTGAGCAGCTTGCCGGTGGGGCTGGCGGGCAGTTGCGCCATCACATGCACCTCGGCCGGCACCTTGTACGGCGCCAGGCGTTCGCGCAGAAAGGCGCAGAGCCGCGCGGTGTCGATGCTGCGGCCCTGCAGCGGCTCGACGAAGGCGACGATCTCCTCGTCGCCCGGCACGCTGCGGCCGACCACCGCACACTGCGCCACTTCTGCAAAGGCGGCAATCGCTTTCTCGACCTCGGCCGGGTACACGTTGAAGCCGCCGCGGATGATCATCTCCTTGCTGCGCCCCACAATGGAAAGATCGCCCGCTGGCCCGAAGACGCCGATGTCGCCGGTGTGCAGCCATCCCTCGGCATCGACCGCCGTGCGCGTTTGCGCCGGATCGCGAAAGTAGCCCTTCATCACGTTGGGCCCGCGGATCAGGACTTCGCCGCGCTCGCCGCGCGCAACGGGCCGTCCGTCTGCATCTGCGAGCACCACCTCCACGCCCGGAATCGGCCAGCCGGCGGTCACGTCCGCGGGCGGCGGATGGCCGAAGGTGCGGGTTGCCGCGGGTGCCGACTCGGTCAGGCCGTAGCCGTGGTGCAGCGGCAGGCCGAGCAGCGCCTCGGTCTGCGCCTTGCGCGTGGCGTCGACCAGCGAACCGCCGATGTAGGCCATACGCAACCGGTTGGGGATCAGCGGGCGGCCCTGCTGCTGCGCCCACTCGTGCAGCCGCGCGTACATCGCGGGCACGCCCTGGAACACCGTCACCTGTCCACTGGTGATCGCCTCGGCCAGCAGCCCCGCCGAGAAGCGGCCCACCAGGCGCAGCGTGGCGCCGGCGCGCAGCGCGCACAGCAGCGCGGAGATCAACCCGAACGAATGCGAGATCGGCAGCGCGTGGAAGATCACGTCTTCCGGCAGCAGCACCTGCTGCACCATCGAGGCACGGGTGACGAAATCGAGATTGGCGTGGGTCAGCATCACGCCCTTGGGCAAGCCGGTGCTGCCCGATGTGTAGATCATCAGCGCGACCTCGCCGGACGCATCTTCGGGCGCCGTGCCCGGTCCTTCACAGCGCTGCAGGCGCCCGCCCGGCGTGCAGGCGAGCACGCCGCCGGCACCACGGCGTTCGGCGTGGGCCAGCGCCTCGCCCGACGCGCCGGCCGCGAAGTACACGAGCCGGGGTTCGCAGTGCGCACAGATCGCATCGATCTCGCCGCCCGACATGCGGGCATTGAGCGGCACCGCCCAGCCGCCGGCGCGGATGGCTCCGAGCAGCAGCACCACCATGTCCTCGCTGTTCTCGCCCACCAGCACCATGCGCTGGCCCGGCGCGAGGCCGGCCTCGGTGAGCGCGGCCGCCGCTTCTTCGATGCGCGCAGCCAGTTCCCCATACGACAGCGCGCGCCCTTCCTCCAGCACCAGCGCGGCGTGGCCACCGCGGCCTGCTGCGGCCACTTCGTCGACGATCCGGTCGATCCTCATGAATCGTCTCGCGGTGCGGCAACCGGCCCGCCGGGTTCCGAAGCCACTTCGCGCAGCGCCCGGTCGCGTGCGTCCTGCCCGCGTATCGCTTCGCGCATGTCGCGCCAGGCCTCGTCGTCCAGGTCGGCAAGTTCGGTGAAGGAGGCGCCGTTCTGCCGATGCCCTGCGCCGTCGATGGCGATGGTTTCGCCGGTGATCCACTCGACGCCGTCGGCCATCAGGAACACCGCCAGGTTCTGCAGCTCGGGCATGCGGCCCAGCCGGTTCATCGGGTTGCGTACCGCGCCGTCTTCCCAGGCCGCCTTGGGGCTGAGCCGGCTGTTCGCGCCTTCGGTCGGAAAGATGCCCGGCGCGATCGCGTTCAGCCGGATGCCGTAGCGGCCCCACTCGATGGCGAGCGACTTGGTCATCACGTCCACGCCGGCCTTGCTCATGGCCGAGGGCACCACGAACGGCGCGCCGGTGCGCACCCAGGTCACGACGATGGAGATCACCGAGCCCTTGTGGCCGGTGGCGATCCAGCGCCGCCCGACATGGTGGGTGACGTAATAGGTGCCGTGCAGCACGATGTTGGCGACCGCGTCGAAGCCGCGCGGAGATACGTCCTGCGTGCGGCTGACGAAGTTGCCGGCCGCGTTGTTGACCAGCCCGTCGAGCGGACCGTGCTCGGCCCAGATGCGCTCGACCATGGCATCGACGGCATCGGCATGGCGGATGTCCACCGCGTGCGCGCGCACCACGCCGCCGTGGCGCTCCATGAGCTCGGCGGCGGTGGCGTCGAGCATCTGCTGGCGGCGGCCGCAGATGTGGACCTCGGCACCCAGTTGCAGGTAACGCTCGGCAATCTCGCGGCCGAGGCCCGAGCCGCCGCCGGTCACGAGGATGCGCTTGCCGCGCAGAAGATTGGCTTCGAACATGCAATGACTTTCAGTGAGACTTACTCGAGGACGATGTGCTTGGCACGGATCAGCGGCGCCCAGCGCTCGCGCTCGCGGCCGATGTAGGTGTTGAACTCGGCGGCCGTCAGCGCCGGCGGCACCACCAGGCCGAGCGCCTCGAACTGGTCGCGGAAGCTGCGGTCCACCACCGCGTGCCCCGCAGAGGCGTTCAGCCGGTTCACCACGTCGGGCGGCGCGTTGCGGGGCAGCATGAGGCCGAACCAGGTGGTGACCTCGTAGTCCGGGTAGCCGCTCTCGGCGACCGTCGGCACCTCGGGCAGGGCCGGCAGCCGCTCGCGGGTGGTCACCGCCAGCGGGCGCAGCTTGCCGCCGCGCACCAGGCCCATGGCACTGCCCGTGGAGTCGGCAAAGAACTGGATGTCGCCGGCCATCAACGCCGCCTGGGCGGGCGCGCTGCCGTTGTAGGGCACATGCACCAGCGAGACACCGGTGGCGCTTTGCAGCAGTTCGACGGCCAGGTGCAACGAACTGCCGGTGCCGGTGGACGCGTAGTTGAGCTTGCCAGGGTTCGCCTTGGCTTCGGCGATCAAGTCGCGCAGCGTGCGGTGCGGCGAGCTGTTGCCGACCAGCATCACGATCGGCGTGACCGCGACGCGGGCCACGGGCTGCAGCTCCTTCTCGGGGTTGTACGACAGCTTGGGATAGAGCAGCGGATTCAGCACCGCCGTGGCGCCGGTGGCAAACAGCACCGTGTAGCCGTCGGGCTCGGCGGAAGCCACCAGGCGCGCGCCCAGTGCGGTGTTGGCGCCGGGCTTGTTGTCCACGATCACGGGCTGGCCCAGGTCCTTGCGCATGCGCTCGGCCAGCGCCCGCGCCAGCACGTCGCTGATGCCCCCCGGGGTGTAGGGCACAACCAGCCGGATTGGCCGGTCCGGGTAGGCGCCGGCTGCCGAGGCGGCGGCGCTGAAGAGCGCGAGCATGGCGAACGGCGCCCACTGCCGCAGGAACCGAGAGAGTTGTCGTCCGAGCATGTCGTCTCCTTTTTCTGGCTCGCCCCGGGGCCGTGGCAGGGCGCGAATTAATCTTATCAGCGTTAAGTTAATAAGAAAATATAGGAGCTTTCCCTATGCGTTTCAGGGAGTAAGACTCTTGGCAATCAAAAGATTAATCTGATCATCAACAAGATCAGCTGCATCCGAAAGGCGCCGGTCGGCGGCTCGCCCGGCCTTCGGCCAGAATAGAGCGGCGCCATCCTGCGCACTCTCTGGCTTTTCCGTGAACGCTCCCGCCCAGGCGCAACCGCCTTCCTTTTCGACCGAAGAATTCCGCAGCGCGCTCGGCATGTTCGCCACGGGCGTGACCATCGTCACCGCGCGGTCGGCCGACGGCGTGCTGGTCGGCCTAACGGCGAATTCGTTCAACTCGGTATCGCTTGCGCCTCCGCTGGTGCTGTGGAGCCTGGCGCGCGCGGCGGGCTCGATGCCGGCGCTCAGCACCGGTTCGCACTACGCCATCAACATCCTGGCGGCCAACCAGAAGGAATTGGCCGAGCGCTTCGCCACCAAGAACATCGACCGCTGGGCGGACGTGGCCTTTACCGAAGGCCTCGGCGGTGCGCCGGTGCTGGCGGGTGCGGCGGCAAGCTTCGAGTGCTTCAACCGCAGCCGCTACGACGAAGGCGACCATGTGATCTTCGTGGGCGAAGTGGAGCGATGCACGCACAACGCTGGCGCCTCGCCGCTGCTGTTCCACGGCGGGCGCTTCTACACGGAACATCCCTTGTGAGCCGTGCTGCCGCCCTCATGCCCGTGCTGCTGCTGGCCGCCCAGGCCGCGGCAGCGCAGGATGCGGGAGCACCGCTCAAGCAGAACTGGTTCGACGACCCGTTCTTTCGCGTTTCCGCCGGCCTCGCCGCTTGCGCCGTGCCGCAAGGCCCCTTCTATACCGCGGAGGAACGGCGCGCCCAGACCCATTCGCGGCTGGAGCGCGGCACCAGCTGCTGGCTGGCCGGCAAGTGCACCGACAGCAACGCCTATCGCTACGACAAGCCGCTCGCGCCCAAGGTGCGCGCCGCGCTGCTGGCCGTGCCGGGCGTGCAGAAGAGCAGCGTATGGGTGGTCATCCAGCGGCGCTGGGTCTACCTGCAGGGCTGCGTGCCCTCGAGCGCATTGGCCCGCAAGCTCGAACACGCCGCACGCGCGGTGCCCGACGTCGAGACCGTGGTGCCCGACCTGATGATCGGCACCCGCGGCAAACCACCCTACCCGACAGCCGGCCAGTGAGCAAAGCATTGGCGGCAACACAAGCGACAACAAAGACAGCAACGAGACGAATGATCCAGCGCAAGACCCACCTCGACTCCCTCGCCATCGGCCTTCTCATCGCTTGCTGCGCGTTCTGGGGGCTGCAGCAGATTCTCATCAAGACCACAGTCACCGAGGTGCCGCCGCTCTGGCAGGCTTCCATTCGCATGGCGGGCGCCGTCGTGCTGCTGTGGCTCTGGTGCGTATCGCGCCGGGTACCGCTTTTCGAGCGCGACGGCACGCTGCCGGGCGGCCTCTTGGTGGGGCTGCTGTTCGCGGGCGAGTTCGCCTGCATCTACCTGGGCCTGCAGCACACCTCGGCCTCGCGGCTCACGGTGTTTCTTTACACCGCGCCCTTCTGGGTGTCGCTGCTGCTGCCGCGCTGGGTGCCGGCCGAACGCCTGCGGGGCTTGCAATGGCTGGGCCTCGTCATCGCGTTCGCGGCCGTGGTGTTCGCATTCAGCGAGGGCTTCGGGCATTCGAGCTCGGGCCAATTGCTCGGCGATGCCATGGGGCTCGTCGGCGGCATGCTCTGGGGCCTGACCACGCTGGCGCTGCGCACCACGCGGCTGGCCACCGCGAGCGCCGAGAAAGCCTTGTTCTACCAAGTGGGCGTGACCGCGGCGGTGTGCCCGGTGATCTCGCTGGTGCTGGGCGAAAAGTGGGGCTTCTCGTATTCAGCCTGGGCATGGACATCGATCGGCCTGCAGACCGTGATCGGTGCCTTCGCGAGCTATCTCACCTGGATGTGGCTGTTGCGGCACTATCCCGCCACGCAGATGTCGTCGTTCAGTTTCTTGACGCCGCTGTTCGCGCTGGTGTTCGGCGTGGTGCTGCTCAGCGAACCGCTCACGCTGCAGCTCATGGTGGCGCTGGTGGGTGTGGGCCTGGGCATCGTGATGGTCAACCGGCGGAGGGGCCGCCCATGAAAGACACCGATTTTCAGCCGGTGCTCGACGAAATCGTCGCCACCCTGCGCCCGTTGCTGGGCACGGCCGGCACGGTGGCCAGCTACATACCGGCGCTGGCGTGCATCGATCCGCGCCAGCTCGGCATTGCGCTGCGCACCTGCCAGGGCGCCGAGGCTTTTGCGGGCGATGCCGAAACGCCGTTCTCGATCCAGAGCGTGTCCAAGCTCTTCACGCTCACGCTCGCCATGCAGCGCATGGGCGACGCGCTGTGGGAGCGCATCGGCCGCGAGCCTTCGGGAAACCCCTTCAACTCTTTGGTGCAGCTGGAAAACGAGCACGGCAAGCCGCGCAACCCCTTCATCAATGCGGGCGCCATTGCCGTGGCCGACCGCCTCGTGAGCCAGGCGCGCGCCAGCGGCGGCAGCGCCAAGGCCGACATTCTTGCGTTGATGGGCAGCCTGTGCGGCGAGCCGATTTCATTCGACGACGAGGTGGCGCGCTCCGAAGCCGCCACGGGCTTTCGCAACATCGCGCTGGCCAATTTCATGAAGAGCTTCGGCAAGATCGACAACGACGTGGCCGATGTGCTGGACACCTACTTTCACCAATGCGCGCTGCGGATGAACTGCCGCCAGCTTGCACGGGCGGCCGCGTTTTTGTGCCGCGACGGCGCGCATCCGATCGACGGCCAAGCCGAAGTCACCGGCGAGCGGCAGACGCGGCGCATCAACTCGCTGATGCTCACCTGCGGAACCTACGACGCGGCGGGCGACGTGGCGTTTTCGATCGGCCTGCCC
This sequence comes from Variovorax paradoxus, assembly GCF_029919115.1. Taxonomy (NCBI): domain Bacteria; kingdom Pseudomonadati; phylum Pseudomonadota; class Betaproteobacteria; order Burkholderiales; family Comamonadaceae; genus Variovorax; species Variovorax paradoxus. The sequence continues at coordinate 305,540 of NZ_CP123990.1, read as the reverse complement.
TGCAAGAGCGGCGTGGGCGGCGGCATCGTGGCCGTGGTGCCAGACCGGCTCACGCTGTGCGTCTGGTCGCCGGCGCTGGACGCCACAGGCAACTCGCTGCTCGGCATGAAGGCGCTGGAGCTCTTCGTTGCGCGCACCGGTCTGTCGGTCTTCTGAGCGCTGAGTGCTCGTTCGCTGGCGCGGGCGAAAATGAGCCGCACACGAACACAAGCACCCGAATGACCGAAGCCACAGATTCCACCGACTCCGACGACACCCTCCCCCTTCAGGAACCCCGCCTCTGGCGCGACGGCCAATGGACCGCCCGCGTCATCAAGAACGAGGAAGACGACGGCTGGGCTGTCGAGATGACCCGCCACGGCGACCCCGAGCCAGCGCTGGTCGGCCCCTGGACCATGGGCCGCGACAAGAAGAACCCGAAGCCGCTCGACGGGCCCGCCTTCTCCACGCTGGTGAAGACCGCCGCCGAAGTCATTCGCCGCCATGAGCAGCAGCTGCACGCCGCGCTCAACAAGAGCGTGACCGTCACCGCCCGCAACGACCAGCGCGTGCGCGTGTCGCTCGCCATCGTGCCCGACGAGGACAGCCCCTCCGCCACGCTCACCGCGCATGACGACGCGGACGACACCGAGCTTGCCAGCGTCAACGTCTCGCCGGCCTTCAGGCTCACCACGTCCAGCGCCACGGCCTGGATCGAATCCGACTACGCACGCCCGCGCTGAAGGCCGCCGCAATCAGCGAAATGACGTATGGGCAGCCCCCGCTGAGTTGAGAACAATCGGCTTCGACGACACCAACCCGCCGCATCGCAGACAAGCCCGAGCCGGATGAACACCGGCCCGGGCTTTTTTCTTGTTTCTCAACCATCCTTCAGGAGCAGCGTCATGCGACATGGTGATATTTCGAGCAGCAGCGATTGCGTGGGCGTTGCGGTCGTCAACTACAAGATGCCCCGCCTGCACACCAAGGCCGAGGTGCTGGACAACGCCCGCAAGATCGGCGAGATGCTGGTCGGCATGAAGAAGGGCCTGCCGGGCATGGACCTGGTGATCTTTCCCGAATACTCCACGCACGGGATCATGTACGACACCAAGGAGATGTACGACACCGCCGCCACCGTGCCCGGCGAGGAGACCGCCATCTTTGCCGACGCCTGCCGCCGCGCCAACGTGTGGGGCGTGTTCTCGCTGACCGGCGAGCGCCACGAGCAGCATCCGGACAAGGCGCCCTACAACACGCTCATCCTCATGAGCAACCAGGGCGAGATCGTCCAGAAGTACCGCAAGATCATGCCCTGGGTGCCGATCGAGGGCTGGTACCCGGGCGACCGCACCTACGTGAGCGACGACCCCAAGGGCATGAAGATCAGCCTCATCGTCTGCGACGACGGCAACTACCCCGAGATCTGGCGCGACTGCACGATGCGTGGCGCCGAGCTCGTCATTCGCTGCCAGGGCTACATGTACCCGGCCAAGGAGCAGCAGATCCTGGTGTCCAAGGCCATGGCCTTCATGAACAACACCTACGTGGCGGTGGCCAACGCGGCGGGCTTCGACGGCGTGTACTCGTACTTCGGGCACTCGGCCATCATCGGCTTCGACGGCCGCACGCTCGGCGAGTGCGGCGAGGAAGAAATGGGCATCAACTACGCCGAGCTTTCCATGGGGCTGATCCGCGATGCGCGCAAGAACGGCCAGTCGCAGAACCACCTGTTCAAGCTCATGCACCGCGGCTACACCGGCGTCATCAACTCGGGCGACGGCGACAAGGGCGTGGCCGAATGCCCGTTCGACTTCTACAAGCAGTGGATCAACGATCCCGAAGCTGCGCGCAAGCAGGTCGAGTCGTTCACGCGCAGCACCATCGGCACCGCCGAGTGCCCGATCGAAGGCCTGCCGAACGAGCGCACGCAGAGCTGAATCAGAGCTGGCGAAACTCCGTCAGCACTTTCAGCACGCTCAACGTGGCGCCGTCCAACGTGGCGCGGTGCCGGTGTGCAATGCCGAGGCGGCGCGTGAGCCTGGGCGTCACCGGCAAGATCTGCATGCGCTCGTTCAGCGCTGCGTCGGTGGACTGCTGCAGCGGCAGCAGCGCGGCGCCGTAGCCGGCCGCCACCAGGCTGCGAATGGCGGCGTCGTAGTTCAACTCGATGCGTGCGCGCGGCGCGAAGCCGGCCGCCGCAAACCACTCCATCGTGAGCCGGTACATGTGGGTGGTGGCCTCGTTGAAGATCAGCGGCTGCGCCGCCAGCCAGGCCGGCGTCACGCGCTTGGGCGCCTTCCAGCGCTGCGGCACGAAAGCCATCATGGCCTGGTCGCGCCACGGCGTCACGACCAAATCGCGCAGCGGCGGCTGCGGCACGGCCACCAGGCCAATGTCGAGCGTGCCCGCAGCCAGCCGGGACATCGCATCGTTCGAGCCGAGGATGCTCACCTCCACGTCGATGCCCGAATGCCCCACGCCCAACGCCTCGAGCACCTGCGGCAGCAGGTCGACCACCACACCGGTGGACGTGCCGAGCCGCACGCGGCCGGTGCGGCCTTCGGCCTGGCGCTTGACGGCCTCGATGGCATCGTCGGTGTCCCGCAGCAGCTTGCGTCCGCGCTCGACCAATGCCGCGCCCGCCGCGGTGGGCGTGACGCGGCGGTTGCCGCGCACCACCAGTGAGGTGCCGAGCCGCGATTCGAGTTCGCTGATGTGCAGGCTCACGGTGGGCTGCGCAAGGTGCAGCGCATTGGCCGCCGCTGAGAAAGTGCCGAGGTCGGCAATGGCAATGAGCGTGCGGAGCTGGTCGAGGTTGAGGTGTCGCATCAGGAATGCTGATTGGAAGTGTCAGGAATCTCAACTTCCACAATAGCATGCGTCGCCGCAAGATCGGTGCTCCCAACAAGGAGCCCATCGTGACAGCGCCAACGCACTCGCCCTTTCATCAACGCCTGATGCATGCCTTGCGCAGCTGGCGCCGCCGCGCCGCAGAACGCCGCCGCAGCCGCGCGGACTCGCGGCATCTGGCCGGCATGAGCGACCACGAGCTGCGCGACCTGGGCATCGGGCGTAGCCAGGTCAGCGCGCTGCTGGACGAGCACAAGTACTGAAAGCGAAAGACTGTTTTTTTCTGCCTCCGCAAAATTGAGGTTCAATCCGGGGCGTGTCCAAACCCGCTGAACCCGCCCCGCTTTCCATCGAACTCACCTCGCCGCAATCGGTCGACGGCCGGCGCGCGGCCTTCCAGTCGCTCTGGCTGCTCGCGCGCATGAAGCATGCGCACGACGCGGAGGGCGGTCTGGTGCGGCTGTCCGACCTTCGCGGCGAAGTCACGGACGCGAGCACGCTGCGCATGGTGGTGAGCCGCGCCTTTCGCGACTTCAAGGCCTGGAATGTAGAGGTCGGCTGGGGCGAAGACACGCAGCGCGAGCCGCGCTTCTTGAACGACGAGCGGCGCAGCCAGGGGCCCTTCTGGTTGCCCGCGGCGGAGGCGAAGCGTGTGCACCTGCTGGTGGGTGGCCGCGCCGCCACCTCGGCCGAAGTGGCCTCTTTCCTCGGACTGCGTTCGCGCAAGAAGACTTCGGCCGAGCCGGGCTCGCCGACGCCACCCGATGCCGTGCACCTGCAAGACGCCGCGTTCTGGAAACAGCTGGTCGCCTCACAACAGGCAGCAAGGCAAGGAAGGCTCATGGCACCGGTGGCGGGCAGCGGCGGTGAGGGTGCCCAGCCGGCCAGCGCGCTCGAGTCGATTCGCCTTGCCGGCACACTGGCCGCCACGGACTTCCAGCGTGCGCTGGTCACGCTCAACGAGGCGATGCTGTGGCGCCGGCTCGGCGACAACGAACAGGCGCGCCGCCGCCTGCAGGCGCTCAAGCAACAGCGCCTTGCG